>NZ_OY781981.1:2095000-2406250 GCF_963677565.1 uncultured Draconibacterium sp.
ACCTATTACCAGTTTACCATATCGAAAGTAATGTTTACACAGATTGGGGCCGATGTGCGTTACAACACAAAATATTATGCCGATGCGTATGCTCCGTCAACCGGATTGTTTTATTTGCAGAACGAACAGGAATATGGCGATTATCCGTACATCGATGTGTATGCCAACTTACGCCTTAAACGTACACGTGTTTTCTTTAAATGGATGAACATTGGTACAAATTTTCTTGATGGCAGATATATGACTACACCAAACTATCCGATGCCGCGCGCTACTTTCCGTTTGGGTGTTTCCTGGGCGTGGTACGATTAATCTTGATATTGAGAGAATGGAGAAACTTTCCAAATAAATAAACCCCTCTGTCGTCTTCCCACATGCTTTACACTGAGATCTCCCCTATTTTAAGGGAGAAAATAAAGTATAAAAATCGAAGCTTTCAATTTTCATTAATTAAATCATAAAATTCCGAAAGAATCATTGCTGTGGCGCCCCAGATTATTTCGTCGTCGTATTTTACGCAAGGCACTTTAAGTATTCCGGTTAATGTTTTTAATTCAATTGTAGTGTGAGGAGGTTTAAATGCTTCAATGGGGAAAAGAATAGCTTTTTCTACTTCCTCAGGGCAAAGTATAAATTCTGGTTTCGTATCCATCCAACCCACAAAAGGTGTAATCTGAAAACGGCTAACCTCAACATAAAACGACGACAATTTACCAAGGATCCTGATTTTATCTGCGGTAATACCAATTTCCTCGTGAGTTTCGCGCAGCGCTGTTTCTTCGGCGTTTTCATTCGCCTCAATTCGTCCGCCCGGCAAGGCAATTTGCCCTGCATGGTGTTTCATATACGTTGGGCGCTTTATCAGGCAAACTTTTAATCCTTCATTATCTGTAAAAAGTAACAAAAGCACACTGCTCTGTTTTACCCTGGTTCTATCTTCCGGAGCAGGTTTTAAAACCCTTTCGGGCGGCAGCATTTTATAATGCGACCTCGAACCGGGGAGTTCTCCTTTTAACGCAGCTTCTATTTTCTCAGGAATGGTGATCATATTGCGCAAAAATAAAAATTACCTGCAGAATTGCGTATGATAAACGTAGAAACAGTGATAAGAGATATGCAACTTGAACATAAAAGAGACGAGACCAAGGCAACGCCTCTTTTGTTCGTAATCCACAAATTTATTTGAATCATCATCTTCTTCATTTTTGATGAACTCTCTATACAATTTGCATTGTTATATGTGGCAACATGTTTTGCTTTACTATAAAGTGGATTTAATTTAAACGACATAGTGTGTGTTTGAAAATTCCTGCCTGCCCTTTTTGCAGTTCTAAAGATGTAGATAGTACTTAAATACCGCTGTTAAAACAATTTTTTTTGAAATTTAGGTTGTTTAACGCTAGGGGCAAGCGGACCCGAAGTGCCGGAATAGAATAATGACGATGTAAATAGACATTTACTTGAGGCCAAAGAAATTGTATCACCTTATGATACGACTATATATATTTCGTGAATGGATTGGTGACTCAGAATATTAAGTGAAAAAAGCTGTAGGATGGCCACTCAAAGATTTATTTGGTTTGTACCTGGCTATTACTTTTCAGTTTTTAGAAAATAAAATAAGGATTATATCATCAACAGCTTTTACTTTATCGATTGAGAAGTTGGATAAAAAAGAGAGAGAACGGTTAAAAAAATGAGAAAGCCAGCCGCTAATGTATATTGAAAAAAGCCGTGGTGAATTTTTTGCCTCAGGTTTTCTGGATGTAAACAAACTCGCTCCGAAAACTCAGCCGTTTCATATTGCCAAACCCGTTAACAGCAAGGCTAAAATCCAGCGATATTTTAATATTATGGAAAAAAATAATCTGGTCTAATAATACTATCGCCAATTATTATAAAAATAACATAGCTCAGTAATATCATTGATCGTTTTTCAACATGAAAATAAAATATTCAAATATAAAGCACACATTGTGACATGTTTTAGTATGTTAGTGCAGAGTGTTTTAAATATGTTTTACAATTGTTTTAATCATTTTAAAGATTTCAAATTTTCGTTATTTTTATTAAGTATTAACTTTTTGGGGCAGAGAAAATTATTAAAGTTTTAATTATGGTTAATTTCAATTCGTTTCGAAAACTACATCAGCTTTTCAAAAAGAAAAAACACGAGCCCTGTTTGGATTCTGAAGTAGAATATCGGGAAATTGTAGAAAATTCACTCGTAGGAGTATATATCATTCAGAATAACACTTTTAAATTTGTCAATAAACGATTCTGTGAAATATCCGGATACGCATATGACGAAATTGTGGATAAAATGAGTCCTACATTTCTAGTTTTTGAAAGTGATAAAGGTATTGTAAAAGAGAATATTAGGAAAAGAATTTCCAAAGAAAAAGCATCAATAGAATATGAGTTTCGTGGTGTCAAAAAAGACGGAAGTATCGTATGGTTAGGAGTTCTTGGAAATTTAATAACTTTTAAAGGGAAACCCGCAATTAGCGGAACGGTTGTTGACATTACCGAACGTAAAAAGGTTGAAGATGCTTTGCATATTAGAGAAGAACGTTTGCGTGAAACACTAGTAGTGACAAAGATTGGAACCTGGGAATGGAATGTGGCAGAAGATACATGGTTGGCGTCGCCCATATATTATACCATGTTGGGATACGAGCCGGTAGTTGGTCCATCAGACCGAACTGTTTGGCTTAACCGTGTTCATCCGGAAGACAGAGCAAATGTAAAGGCCAAAATAAACGATGTTATAACTAATGAAGCAGATCGTTATATTTACGAAGCCCGTATGTTACATGCTGACGGAACTTACCGGTGGCACCAGGTTATAGGTCATACAATTGAAAAGGACAATCTGGGTAAGATTAAACGTATGGTTGGCATACGAAAGGATATTACCGACTTTAAACAGGCTGAAGAAGAACTGCGAATTAGTGAAAATCGGTTACGGGTACTTATTGATACCCTTCCCGACCTTGTTTGGTTAAAAAACCCACATGGAGTTTATTTGCAATGCAATCAACGGTTTGAGCAATTTTATGGAGCCACTGAAAAAGAAATTGTTGGTAAAACTGATTATGATTTTGTAAGCAAAGATTTGGCCGATTTTTTCAGGCAAAAGGATAATGATGCCGCGGTTGCAGGTAAACCAACCATAAATGAGGAAGAACTGACTTTTGCCGATGGACATAAGGAAATACTTGAAACAATAAAAACACCTATGTACGAAAGTGATGGTACTTTTATGGGCGTTTTAGGCATTGGCAGAGATATTACCCAGCGCAAAAAATCGAAACAGGAATTAATTAAGAACGAAGCAATAATAAGTACTGCTGTTGAAAATCTGCCAATTGTATTTTTTCTCATAGACAAAGATGGAATCTTCAATCTTTCCATCGGAGCAGGTCTTAAAGGTCTGGGCTTGTTACCCAATCAAGTAGTTGGTCAATCTGTTTTCGATTTATACAAAGATTATCCTAAAACCATCGAAGCAATAAAAAAAGCACTTGCAGGCGAATTTGTAAATTTTGAATCAAACGTGAATGGAGTGCACTATTTGAATATTGTTCATCCAATGACGATATCTGGTAAACGGGTTGGTATTGTAGGGGTTGGGCTCGATATAACCGAGCGTAAAAAGGCAAATGAATCACTAAAACTTTTTAGCACCTTAATTGATAACTCTAATGACGCTTTTGAAGTTTATGACCCGAAAACCGGTCGAGTTATAGATGTTAACGAAACAGGGCACAAAACGCTTGGCTACAGCCGGGAAGAATTCTTAAAATTGAGTGTTTATGATATTGATCCCTTTGTAGATAAAAATAATTTTAAGAAAAATATTCAAGAACTTCGAAAATCAGAGTTTCGAACCTGGCAAAGTATTCACAAACGAAAAGATGGTTCTACGTTTCCTGTTGAAGTAAATATCCGGCTTGTTAAGCTTGAAAAGGAATACCTGGTTTCAGTAGCCAGAGATATTAGCTTACGTAAACAAAACGAGGAACTTGTTGTGAAATTATCCCATGCAGTAGAACAAAGCCCGGTATCTATAATTATTACTGATAAAAATGGGAACATTGAATATTCTAATCCCAAAACGTTCGAGGTGTCTGGTTACAAAAAGGAGGAAGTTTTGGGAAAAAACCCACGGATTTTCAGTTCAGGGGATAGAGCATCAAGTGAATATAAAGCGCTTTGGGAAAATCTTTTGGCTGGAAAAGAGTGGAAAGGAGAGTTTCAAAACAGAAAGAAAAATGGCGAGCTTTTCTGGGAATTCGTATACATCTCACCTATTTTAAACGCAACAGGAGAAATCACTCATTTTGTTGCAATTAAAGAAGATATTACAGAAAGAAGAAAGATGATTGAAGAACTCATTTATGCTAAAAATAAGGCAGAGGAAAGTGACCGGTTGAAATCTGCTTTTCTGGCCAATATGAGCCACGAAATTCGCACTCCAATGAACGGTATTTTAGGTTTTGCAAGTCTGCTTAAGGAACCGGAATTATCTGGCGAACTGCAAAATGAGTACATTCAAATTATCGAAAAAAGTGGAGCCCGTATGCTTAACATTATAAACGATATTGTGAGCATTTCTCAAATTGAATCGGGCATAATTGACATTAATCTTTCCGAAACAAACATAAATAGCCAGTTGCAATTTGTTTACGATTCGTTAAAACTTGATGCCGATCATAAAGATCTCAACTTTTCATTCACCTGCGAATTTCCTGAAAGCAGAGCAGTTATTACCACCGATATTGAAAAATTTTATGGAATACTTTTAAACCTGGTAAAAAATGCCATAAAATATACAGACAAAGGAACGGTAGAGTTTGGGTATGTAGTAAAAGGCGAAAAATTGGAATTTTATGTAAAGGATACTGGTATTGGGATTTCAAATGAAAAAGTTGAGTTGATTTTTGAACGTTTCATTCAAGCTGATATTACTGATAAAATGGCACGACAAGGTGCAGGTTTGGGATTATCCATTTCTAAAGCATACGTAGAAATGTTGGGTGGTGAAATATGGGTGGATAGTGAAGAATCCAAAGGGTCAACTTTCTTCTTTACACTTCCCCGTAACGTCGATAAAGATAAAAAAGTAAATATCACTACCGGAGTCGATCCAGATACAGAAGCAAAGACTTTTATTCCTGAAAAATCGGGCTTAAAGGTATTAATTGCCGAAGACGATGAAGCCTCTGAAATGTTAATGTCAATAAAAATCCAGAAATTTAGCAGGGAAATACTGAAAGTAAATACAGGAACAAATGCTATTGAAACCTGCCTTAATAATCCGGATATTGATTTGATACTTATGGATATTCAAATGCCTGGTATGAACGGGTACGAGGCTACCAGAAAAATTAGAGAGTTTAATAAAAAGGTGATTATTATTGCCCAAACAGCTTTTGCACTGGAAGGGGATAAAGAAAAAGCTATTGAGGCAGGTTGTAACAACTATATTTCAAAACCTATCAGCCAGGATGAACTATTATCATTAGTTCAATTCTATTTTGCAAAATGAATACATAGATACTGCTTTTAATGCTTGAAAATAAGGTGTATTGCTAATAATGGTATTTGGACTATTGAGCCCCAAATAAGATGTTTTTATAAAATATCTTTATCTACCTTGCAGCGGTTTAACAACTAATTGTTTTGAAATACAAACGTTTCAGATGTTTGTTCGTTAATCAAACCGAATCACCTTATCAGGCGAAATTTTAGAAATAAACCAGCTTGGAATAATCAGAATGAGTGAGGTAATTACAATGGTTCCGAGGTTGAGTAATAGCAGGTGAGTGAGCGAAAAATTCATTGGTACATAATCAACGTAATACGATTCGGGATTCAGCTGAATAATATGAAAACCCATTTGCAGTAATACAATAGCCACACCAATAATGTTTCCCCAAAGTAGTCCGCGCCCGGTTAAAAACACCGAAAGATAAACAAACACCTTGCGGATGCTCCAGTTGGGGCTTCCCATCGCTTTTAGTACACCAATCATGCTGGCACGTTCGAGTATCAGAACCAGTAGCCCCGACACCATATTAAAAGCCGCAACAACAACCATTAAAATCAGTATTATCCACACGTTCATATCCAGTATCGACAACCAGTCGAATATTTGCGGGTAAACGCGTGTTATACTTTGCGTGCGCAGTATCTCAGTGTTTTCTTCGCGGTAACTGATGATTATGTTGCGTATGTTTTGCTCAATATTGTCGATGTCAAAAAAATCAGTGGTAATTACCTCGAACCCGGTAATCTGGTTGGGACGCCAGTCGTTAAGCCGCTGAATTTGTTTCAGGTCGCCCAGAATAAACAACTGGTCGAACTCCTCGAAACCGGTGCGATAAATGCCGCTTACCTGCATTTGCAGCATGCGCGGAATCGATTCGTCGCCGGTAATAAAATATACCACAATGCGGTCGTTCAGTTTCAGGCGTAACAGTTTGGCCACCTGTGCCGATAGTAAAATTTCGTTTGAGCGGGTACTGTCGTTAACTGTGGGTACCTCGCCCTCAACAAGGTGTTTGCTAAAAAACTGCCACTCGTAATTCTCGTTTACGCCTTTAAACACAATGCCCTGAATGTATTCGTCGGTTTTAATCATACCGGGCTTAGTGGCATAAGGCTGCAGGCGTTTTATACCGGGCAGCGTTTTAATATCGTCGATAAAAGGCTGGTCTTCCGAAATAGGACTGGTCTCGTACGAACTGTTCGAATCGTAATTTATAATTTGAATGTGCGAACCAAAGCCGATTACTTTGTTACGGATCTCCTTTTTAAAGCCGGTAACCACCGCCACCGAAACAATCATTACCGTTAATCCAAGTGCAATGCCCGCCAGCGCAATACGAATAATGCGTTGCGACAACAGCTTTTTGTTTGCCTTGTCGAAAAAAAGTCGGCGCGATATAAAAAGTTCGGTGTTCAAATTAGTCGACGTTTCAAGTTGCCAAAATACAAATAATACCGATAAGCGTTGGGCGCAGGCCGTTTAAATCCGGTGCTATTGTGCATTCGCCGTTTCCGGAATCAGTTCTTCCTCGGTAACATCGCTTCGGCGGTTAATAAACGGAAGAACCATCAGAGATATTATACCGATAAGAATTATCATGGCTGTCATTGACGTGTGAGCTACAAAAGCGAAGATAATGCCGTTTTCATTTGCCACGCCATATAATGAAAGGGCTTCTTTTGCCATAAAATGCCATGCCCCGATTCCACCCTGTACCGGTGCTACCATTCCAAAGCTTGCCAGTACAAATGTTGTTAATCCGGCAATTGGATTCAGATCGCTGGTAAAATCGAAGGCAAAGAATACAACGTAAAGCATCAAATAATATATGCCCCATATAAACGCGGAGTGGAAAAAGAACCAACCTTTTTTCTCGATGTTTTTAATGGAAATAAATCCTTCCTTAAAGTTGCGGATCACTTCCAGAATTTTTTTGAAGAAGGCCGTATGTTTAAAAGCGTTTCT
The DNA here is from genome assembly GCF_963677565.1 of uncultured Draconibacterium sp. Lineage (NCBI taxonomy): Bacteria > Pseudomonadati > Bacteroidota > Bacteroidia > Marinilabiliales > Prolixibacteraceae > Draconibacterium > uncultured Draconibacterium sp. The sequence continues at coordinate 2,102,523 of NZ_OY781981.1, forward strand.
GAATATAAATATCAATATGGCCAGCACAACAATCCCGATTACAAGGAAAGGCGATGTGCCAACAGCATATAATTTCTCTGAAATTTCGGGATTCTCTTTCATAAAGTGAATCATTTCGCCAAACTGCGAGAGAATTATAATTGCAAGTAGAATTAGAAGCGAAATCAGGTCGATTAGTCGCTCGGCAACCACTGTGCCTACCAGTTTGGTAAACGATATTTTTTCGTAGCGCGATAAAACTCCACAGCGCGAAACTTCGCCCATTCGCGGGATAGCCATGTTCATTAAGTAGCCCACCATAACGGCCAAAAAAGTGTTGATAAAGCGTGGTTTATGCCCGATTGGCTCAATCATTAGTCCCCAGCGCAGGGTGCGGCTCACATGGCTTAGCAAGCCAAGAAGCAGCGATGCTACCACCCACCAATAGTTAACATCGTTTTTTAAAACGGTTTTTATCCGTTCAATATCCTGATCTTTGTAAATAAGCCAAAAAATAAAAGCTCCCAGAGCGAAGAAGCCAAGAAACTGTAGAATCTTAACGATGGTTTTTTTCAAAATCTAGATTTTTAAAGCTTTCTTTCTCGCGTCACCAGTTATTTCCCTTAAAATTTACTACTTTCACGACGCGAAAAATACCGTTAGGTATTGAGCAATTCTTTGATGGCAAAAATATAAATTTGTTTTATTAATCGAACGAAAAAGAGCATTAAGTAAAATTGAAAATGGACGAGGCGGAGTGTAATGAGCTATGTACGACCCAAAAAAAATCTAGGTCAACATTTTTTAACCGATCAAAATATTGCGCGAAAAATTGTTGACAGCCTGAGTGCCGATGTACCGGATATACTGGAAATCGGCCCCGGAATGGGAGTGTTAACTCAATACCTGCTACAACGCCCCGAACTAAATGTTCATGTTGTTGAGATCGATACCGAATCAGTAGAATACCTGGGGCAAAATTTTCCAACGCTAAAATACATTTGGGGAGAAGATTTTCTGAAAGCTGATATCGCTGGTCGTTTTTCGGGTCAATTCAGTGTTATCGGAAATTTTCCTTATAATATTTCATCGCAGATATTTTTCCGCGTGTTGCAACTTCGTAACCGCATTCCCGAAACAGTGGGAATGGTGCAAAAAGAAGTTGCCGAGCGTATTGCCGCTCCACACGGATCGAAAACCTATGGAATACTGAGTGTGTTGCTACAGGCTTTTTTCGATATTGAATACCTGTTTACCGTTTCGGAAGGCGTGTTCAATCCGCCGCCAAAAGTAAAATCGGCAGTGATGCGGCTAAAACGAAACGAGGTAAAAGAACTTCCTTGCAGCGAGGAACTGTTTGTAAAAGTGGTGAAAGCAGCTTTTAACCTTCGCCGAAAAATGCTACGTAATTCACTAAAGGAAATTTGTGCCCAATTACCCGAGGAGTATGCTACGAAACGACCTGAACAACTTTCGGTCGGTGCGTTTATTGATCTGACTTGTAAAATCGAAGAAATCGAAAAAAGTAAATCATGAGTATTGAAGTAACCAGAGAATACATTGAGCAGTTAAGAGCATTTATTGAAGAGGAGAGAAAAGAGGACGTAGCTGCATTAATGGAAGATCTTCACCCGGCAGATATTGCCGAGGTTATGGATGATCTGAACATGGAAGAAGCAAAATTCATTTATTTACTGCTTGATGGTGAAAAAGCTTCCGATGTTCTGATTGAGATTGATGAAGACGACCGACGACGGTTTTTGAAAATACTGCCACCTGAAATGATTGCTACCCGATTCATTGAATATATGGATTCGGATGATGCTGCCGACGTTGTTGCCGATCTGGATGAAGACGTTCAGAAGGAAGTACTTAACGAGATTGAGGACATTGAACAAGCCGGCGATATTATCGATCTGTTGGAATATGAAGAGGACTCGGCCGGTGGTATTATGGCAAAAGAGCTGGTTACCGTAAACGAAAACTGGAATGTGGCAACCTGCCTGAAAGAGATTAGCCGACAGGCCGAAGAAGTGGATGAGATATTTTACATTTATGTTGTCGACAATGATGAAAAACTAAAAGGAGTTTTGTCGCTTAAAAAGCTGATTCTAAACCATACCAATACAAAGATATCGAAGATTTACGATGCCGATGTAAATAAAGTTTATACCAATACACGGCAGGAGGAAGTAGCTGAGCTGATGGATAAATATGACTTGGTAGCGATGCCGGTTGTTGATGAAATTGGTCGGCTACAGGGGCGGATTACCTTCGATGATGTAATTGACTTTGTTCGTGATGAAGCTGAAAAAGATTACCAAATGGTGTCGGGTATTACCGGCGATGTTGAGCCTGGCGATAAAGTTTGGGAAGTTTTGCGGGCACGATTCCCGTGGCTGCTGATTGGGCTGCTGGGAGGTATTCTCGGAGCGGTAGTTTTGGGATCTCACGAAGAATCATTAGCGAAAGTAACTGAGTTGGCATTTTTTATTCCGCTTATTGCAGCAATGGCCGGTAATGTAGGAGTACAATCGTCATCTATTGTTGTACAAAGCATTGCAAGTGGTGTAAAAGATATTGAAACACCGGCACGAAAAATTGTTAAGGAGGTATCGGTAGCAGTTTTAACGGCGAGCATTTTTGCCATACTCATTTTCTGTTACAACTTCTTTGTCTCCGGAAATATGAGCCTTACCTATTCCGTATCCATTTCGTTGTTTATCGTAATACTTTTTGCGTCGTTATTTGGCACGGTCATCCCATTAATTCTGAATCGTTTTAAGATTGATCCTGCACTGGCAACCGGGCCGTTTATTACTACCATGAACGATATTCTGGGAATGATGATTTACCTGACAATTTCCGGATTGTTTTTTAATTTGGTTTAAACCGAGTTTATCGCAATTACCGGATCGAGTTTGGCAGCTGCACGCGCCGGCATAAATCCTGCGAGAAAGCCAATAACGGTAGAGATTAGAAGTCCGTTTATTATGTTGCCGGAAGTAAGCATGATTGTAAAATCAGTAGATTGATTTACAACGATGGTTCCCGCATAAATCAGAATCAAACCAATTACACCACCAATTACAGAAAGCACGATAGACTCGAAAATAAACTGAAGCAGGATAAAGTAACGTTTGGCTCCGATCGATTTCTGGATACCGATTATTTTGGTACGTTCTTTCACCGAAACAAACATGATGTTGGCAATTCCAAAACCACCAACAATAATTGAAAATCCTCCAATAATAGCTCCGGCCAAATTAAAAACGGCAAAAAACTGGTCGAACTGATTGGCTACAATACTAACTTCATTTAATGCGAAATCGTTCTCTTCCATCGGTTTCAATCTGCGAATGGTTCGCATTATGCCCTCCAGCTCGGCCATAAATTTATCACTGTCGATGTTGTCTTTCGCTTTAATACAAATGGTTTGCCCGCGGTCGCGGTTACGCACATCAATCATGTAATACGATTTAATTACGCTGATGTGAATGTAACGGTCCATGCTGGTTCCGCCCAAAGCATCTTGCCCCATTTTTGTATAAACACCAATAATATTGAATTTCTGTCCCTGTATTTTTATGGTGCGACCAATAGGGTTTAAGTCATCAAAAAGTTGTTCGGCAATTCCATTCCCAATTACAGCAACTGCAGATCCATTACGCATTTCCGATTCTGTAAAATATCTGCCTTTGTCAATCTCTAGATTCCAAACATCGAGCAATCCAAAAGAAGTTGCCATAACTATAGCATTGTCAAGCGTGGTGCTACCGTACTGTGCTTTTCGGCCAAAGCCAAATAAAAAGGCTGCGTTATCAACGGTTTGTGCTCGTCTAGCAATTTCGTCAGTCTCTTCAAGCGTTGGCACCGGACGGTTTTGATATTTCCAAAACGGATATTCGGTTTCTCCTTCAGGAGGTGCCCAGGGCATTTTTTGCACATAAACCATGTTGCTACCCAGCGAATTCAGACTGTCTCGAATATAACTCTCCAGCGAATCGATTACTGTAAAAACTGAAATAATAGCAAAAATACCAATGGTAATGCCCAACAACGAAAGAATGGTTCGCAATTTATTGGCCGAAAGCGAATTTGCAGCAAATGAAAAAGACTCATATATCAGTCGAAGCAGTAACATTTTCAGGTTTTAAATTAACAGTAAAAGTAGTACATGTTTTCTATTTTTCGTATTTACAATTTAATGACATTCTAAAAAGTCATCGCAGAACTGATTTTAGGCCTAAATCAAGTGTAAGAAACGATCTGTTCTATTAGTGTGATTTCGGTAAAAATATTACAGTGATTTCAGAAATACTTGTGCCGGCAAATAATATTTTAATTAGCACTTTGTTTATAATATAAAATTATCTGTTTTTTTTATCTTTGCAAGCGAATTTGAAATATCCAATAAATGGCTGATAATAAAAAAATTAAGACTGCTTTGGTTTCAGTCTTTCACAAAGAAAATTTAGATAAGATTGTTACGAAACTAAACGACTTGGGTGTTAAGATTTTAAGTACCGGTGGAACTAAAAGTTTTATCGAGTCGTTGGGAGTTGAGGTTACTGCAGTTGAAAGTTTAACCGGTTACCCGTCGATTTTAGGTGGACGAGTGAAAACGCTACACCCAAAAGTGTTTGGCGGAATTTTATCGCGTCGCGACAACCAGGGCGATGTAAGCCAGTTAACAGAATACGAAATCCCGGAGATCGACCTGGTAATAGTTGATCTGTACCCGTTTGAAGACACTGTGGCTTCGGGAGCCGACGAACAAGATATCATTGAGAAAATTGATATAGGCGGAATTTCATTGATTCGTGCCGCTGCCAAAAACTTTAAAGACGTGGTTATCGTTCCTTCGCAAAATGAATACGAACCACTATTGGAAAAACTGGAAGCGAACAATGGAGAGTTTAGCGTTGAAGAGCGTAAATGGTTTGCCGGAAAAGCTTTTGGCGTTTCGTCGCACTACGATGCTGCAATTTTTAGCTACTTCAATGGTGGTGAAGATGCAGGAACAGAACGTATCAGCCTGAACGATGGCGATGTGCTTCGTTACGGCGAGAATCCACATCAGGCAGCTACTTTCTTTAAATTCGACAATGTTGCCGAAGGTGCAGGCCTTGCTAATGCGCAGGTACTTCAGGGGAAAGCATTATCGTATAACAATATGCTTGATGCCGATGCGGCCTGGAAATCGGCCAGCGATGCATACCACTCAGTAACTCATATCGAAAACAAAGTGGCAGTTTCGGTCATTAAACACCTAAATCCTTGTGGTTTGGCAGTAACCGACAACATTATGGAATCGTTGGAACTGGCTTGGGCCGGTGATCCGATTAGTGCATTTGGCGGAATTATTTGTTTTACCAACACCGTTACAAAAGAAGCGGCAGAGTGGTTCAATAAAAAATTCATCGAAATTATTATTGCTCCTGAGTATTCCGACGAAGCACTGGAGGTTTTAGCCAAGAAGAAAAATCTTCGTGTTTTGGTAACACCGGTACGCCCAATGGTGGCAGGAGAAAAATTATACCGTTCGATTAGTGGCGGAATGTTGGTTCAGGATGAAGATGAAGGTTTGGATACCGAGTTTAAAACAGTAACCAAAAAAGAGTTTGAGGCTTCGAAAATGAACCTGGCCAAATTCGGATCAATCGCTTGTAAACACCTTAAAAGTAATGCAATTGCGGTAGTAACAGAAACTGAAAAAGGTGCTTTCTGGTTAACCGGAGCAGGAATGGGACAGCCAAACCGTTTAGACAGTTTGCGCTACCTTACCATGCCACGTTTCGACCTGAAAGGTGGATTGGATATCGAAAAATCGGTATTGATTTCCGACGCTTTCTTCCCGTTCCGCGACAGTATTGAGGCAGCCAACGAATACGGTGTAAAATACATCATCGAGCCGGGTGGTAGCATCCGCGACGAGGAAGTGATCGACGCTTGTAACGAATTTGGTATTGCCATGGCATTTACAGGCCGCAGACATTTCAGACATTAATAAATAAAATTATCTTTATAGCACTAGATACATAGCAAATTAATTTATGGGTTTATTTTCATTTTTAACGCAGGAGATAGCAATTGACCTTGGAACGGCCAATACTATTATCATCCATAATGATAAAATTGTAGTGGACGAACCTTCGATTGTAGCCATCGATCTGAAAACAGAAAAGATGGTTGCAATTGGTGAGAAAGCAAGGCAGATGCAAGGGAAGACGCACGCAAACTTAAAGACGATCAGGCCATTGCGCGATGGTGTGATTGCCGACTTTAATGCTGCCGAGCAAATGATTAGGGGGATGATTAAAATGATTAACCCGAAGTCGAGGATGTTTTCTCCGGCTTTAAAAATGGTAATTTGTATCCCGTCAGGAAGTACCGAAGTTGAAATCCGTGCGGTACGCGACTCGTCGGAACATGCCGGTGGTCGCGAGGTATACATGGTTTACGAACCACTGGCCGCTGCAATTGGTATTGGTTTAGATGTGGAAGCTCCTGAAGGAAATATGGTAGTGGATATAGGTGGTGGTACTACCGAGATTGCGGTAATCTCGCTTGGTGGTATTGTTACCAATAAATCAATCCGTATAGCCGGCGACGATCTTACTGCCGACATTATGGAATATATGCGTCATCAACACAATATTAAAATTGGTGAACGTACCGCAGAAGAAATAAAAATTCATGTAGGTTCGGCTTTGTCGCAGTTGAAAGATGCACCACCTGATTATGTGGTTCAGGGGCCAAACCAAATGACAGCTTTGCCAATTGAGGTTCCGGTTTCGTACCAGGAAATTGCTCATTGTCTGGAAAAATCGATATCGAAAATTGAAACAGCTGTTTTGAGTGCCTTGGAGCAAACACCACCTGAATTGTATGCCGATATTGTTGTAAAAGGAATTTGGCTGGCAGGTGGTGGTGCCCTCTTAAAAGGACTTGATAAACGATTGACCGACAAAATTGGTATTCCGTTCCATATTGCTGAAGACCCGTTAAGGGCAGTTGTAAGAGGTACGGGTATTGCACTGAAGAATGTAGAAAACTTCTCATTCCTTATCCGCTAATAGAAAGTTAAAAACATAAATGCGCAGTCTCCTTCGATTCCTTGTAAGAAATTATGCGTTTCTGCTGTTTCTTTTGTTAGAAGCGGTTTCGTTGGTGATGGTTTTTAGTTACAATAGCTTTCAGCGTTCACGATTTCTAAATTCAGCAAACTTTGTTACTGCGGGCTTGTACAATACAACAAGTTCGGTATTGCAATATTTCGAGCTGGCAAAAGTGAATGAGCAACTTGCAGAAGAAAATGCCTATTTGCGTACACAAATTGAAAGTTTTGATGCTGAAGGGCAAATGCTACCTGAAACCAGTGTGCTTGCCCAACAAATTACTGATACAACTTTTGTGTTCAGGTCGGCCAAAATCATTAACAATTCAACCAATAAGCAACAGAATTATATTACACTCGATAAAGGTGTAAAAGATGGAATTCAACCCGATCAGGGTATTTTGGCACCCAACGGAGTTGTTGGTGTTGTTACCAGTGTTTCCAATTCGTATGCTGCAGGATTGTCACTGTTAAATCCGCGGTGGAGTATTTCGGCCAAGTTGAAGAATTCAGGTTATTACGGTTCGTTGCACTGGAACGGAGAAAACTATCGTCAGGCAGATTTGCAGGAAATCCCAATTCACGTAAACCTGGCAATCGGAGATACGATAGTAACCAGTGGTTATTCATCAATTTTTCCGGAAGGTCTGCTGATCGGTACAATCTTTTCTTTTGATCAGCCGCAGGGTGAAAACTATTATAACATAACAGTGCAACTGGCAGTTGATTTTAAAACGATTCGCCACGTGCATGTTATCGAAAACATAACAAAACAGGAGTTAACGGATTTAGAGGAAAAAGTAGTAGATGGGGCGGGAACTAATTAAATATGCGATAATGTTTATAGTGCTTGTGCTTACACAGGTACTGTTTTTAAACCAGGTGCAGATCAGTGGGTTTGTAAATCCTTATATCTACATTTTGTTTATTTTATTGCTGCCGTTAAATGCTCCACGCTATATCGTTTTGTTGGGCGGTTTTTTTGTAGGTCTGAGTGTCGATATATTTTCAAATACCCTAGGAATTCATGCTTTTGCTTCCGTTTTTATTGCTTTCCTGCGTCCTGTAATCATTCGGGCAATCACCGATCGCGAAGAAGATATGTCGGATTATCCGGGATTGGCTCAAAACGGAGTTGGTTGGTTTTTGTATTATACTTCCCTTATGGTATTTCTACATCATTCGGTACTTTTCTTTATTGAAGTGTTTACATTGTCGGATTTCTTTGGAACTTTATATCGAATAATTTTAAGTTCGTTGTTTTCAATTTTTGTTATAGTTTTAAGCCAGTTTATTGTATTTCGGGATTAACAGAAGTCGAAAAGCAGGAAATTGATTGTGTGGAATTTTTCACGGACGAAGCATATTAACTTTTAGTATTCAGAACAAGTAACAGACAAAACATCAGATGAACAATTTGTCGAAAAGAAGTTATATTGTTGCAGCTGTTTTTGCTGTGGTGGGATTGATTTATGCCATAGATCTGTTCCGGCTGCAGGTACTTGATTCTGACTATAAACAATACGCCACTAATAATGTTTTGAGAGAGGTTGTTCAGTATCCTGCCCGTGGGTTGATTTACGATCGGAACGGAGAATTGATAGTGTATAATAAAACGGCCTACGACTTGATGATTACTCCGCGCGAAGTAGAAGAATTTGATACTTTGTTGCTTTGTAATTTACTGGATATTACTGTTCCTGATTTAGAAGCGGGAATACAAAAAGCCAAAAAATATTCCAGGTATAAACCGTCAGTGCTTATTAAACAAATATCGCCCGAAAATTTTGCCCTCTTGCAGGAAAAATTGTATAAGTTCAAAGGATTTCACTCGCAAACCAGAACATTACGCGAGTATACACATCCGGTGGCTGCTCATGTTTTGGGTTATGTAGGCGAAGTTTCGGCAAACGATATTAAAAAAGATACCTATTACAAGCCGGGCGACTATATCGGGCAAAGTGGTGTCGAGCGAACCTACGAGGACCAGCTTCGTGGAGTTAAAGGTGTAAAAAAGTACATGGTTGATGTACACAACCGCATTCAGGGATCCTACCTGAATGGCAAGGAAGATAAACCTGCTGAAATTGGTAAAAACCTGGTGTCGACAGTAGATATTGATCTTCAGGTGTATGCCGAAAAACTTTTTCAAAATAAAAAAGGAGCCGTTGTTGCCATTGAACCAAAAACAGGCGAAATTCTTGCCATGTTAAGTGCTCCTACATACGATCCTGGTTTGCTGGTAGGAAGAGTGAGGGGAGCTAACTTTAATCATCTGCAAAACGACACTTTAATGCCATTATTCGATCGGGCGTTGCAGGCCCGTTATCCGCCCGGTTCAACGTTTAAACCCTTCAATATTTTAATTGGATTACAGGAAGGTGCTATAAATACTTCAACACGAGTAGAATGTTACGGAACTTCCTCTCAACCTATCAGGTGTACACACAATCATATATCGCCGGCCAGCGTTGTTGATGCTGTGCGCGAGTCGTGTAACCCGTTTTTATGGAGTACATTCCGGAACTCAATAAATAAATTTCCGACAACTGCCGAAGGATTTGCTGCCTGGAGCGAGTACGTGCGGCGTTTTGGTATTGGAGATCAAGTAAGCGAAGAGTTCTATAACGAAAATCCAGGACTGCGGCCAACCGTTGATTATTATAACCAAAAGTTTAACGGTACCTGGTGGAGGGCTTTAACAGTGCGCTCGTTGGCAATTGGTCAAGGCGAACTGGGAACAACTCCCTTGCAAATGGCTAATGCTGCAGCAATTTTGGCTAATAAAGGATACTATTATCCTCCGCATATAATAAAAGATGTGGAAAATGATACACTGAGAAGCAGAATAAGTGTGAAACATGAAACGGGAATTGAAGCCAAACACTTTGAACCCGTTTACGAAGGGATGCGACAAGTAACAATTGCTCGTTTGAATCGTTTTGTTCCAGGAATTAGTTACTGCGGAAAAACAGGAACAATTCAAAACAATCAGGGAATTGATCATGGCGCTTATATTGCTTTTGCGCCGGAAGAAGATCCGAAGATTGCAATTTGTGTTTACGTTGAACACAGTAAATGGGGGGCAAGTTATGCAGCACCAATGGCAAGTTTACTGATTGAAAAATACCTGAACGATTCGATTGCCGACAACAGAATTATTTATGAAAAACAAATGATGGATGCTGTTTTAACAGATCCGCACAATCCTGAATTAGCAGATTAATGCCAAGAAGAAATAACATAGTAGCAAATACCGACTGGTTAACCGTAGGCCTGTATGTGTTAATGCTGTTTTTAGGATGGTTTAACATTTACGCAGCCTTATATAGCGATGAGCATCAGAGTATTTTTGATATAACACAACAATACGGAAAGCAGCTGATGTGGATTGGAGCAGCCGCAGTTTTGGCTTTAACAATCATGTTGCTGGAGGTTAATTTTTACGTTTTCTTTTCCTATATAATTTACGGAGTGTTGATATTACTCTTGCTGCTGGTTCCGTTTATCGGGAAAGAAATAAACGGTGCCCGGTCGTGGTTTCAGTTGGGGCCGATATTATTTCAACCTTCGGAATTTACAAAATTTGCCACTGCTTTGGCCTTGGCGCGATTTATGAGTACGCATGGATTTAAGTTGCAGAATACGAGATCGTTATTAACTGTTGCGGCCATTGTTTTAGGACCGGTTATACTCATCCTTCTTCAAAACGATACCGGCTCGGCATTGGTTTATTTTTCTTTTGTGCTTGTTCTTTATCGCGAAGGATTGTCGGGAGTTGTACTTTTCTTTGGTACACTGGTAGCTATACTGTTTGTATTGGCGCTAATTTTATCAAACTTCACGTTGGCCTTAATAATGATTGGAGTTGCACTGCTTGTTTTCCTAATATTTAACCCCAAATTTAAACAGTTTATAAATGTAGTTATCAGTTATGTTTTAAGCGTCGGCTTTTTTATTTTACTGAGTTTTGTGATTACTACTGAATTTGAACTGGCACAATTTATTCTGGCCGGAGCTATTCTCGGTTCGTTAATTGTATTGTATACCAGCATTAGAAAGAAGATACCAAACTATACAAAAATTGCGGTTGTATTTATCGGGTCCATATTGTTTACCATCTCGGTTGACTATGGTTTTGAGAACTTTCTGGAACCTCACCACCGGGTGAGAATTAATGAATTGTTGGGCATTGAATCCAATCCGCAGGGAGCGGGTTATCACGTAAATCAAAGTAAAATTGCCATTGGCTCCGGAGGAATTTGGGGTAAAGGTTACCTGAATGGCACACAAACCAAGTTCGACTTTGTGCCGGAACAAAGTACCGATTTTATCTTTTGCACGGTTGGTGAAGAGTGGGGATTTGCAGGAACACTTACCGTAATTCTTCTTTTTATGGTACTTTTTATTCGTCTCATTTTTCTTGCCGAACGACAACGATCAACATTCTCACGAATATATGGATATTCCGTGGCGGTTATTCTGTTTTTTCACTTTATGGTTAACATCGGAATGACCATTGGAATGATGCCGGTAATTGGTATTCCGTTGCCATTTTTTAGCTACGGAGGTTCTTCATTATGGTCTTTTACCATCTTATTATTCATATTTATTCGTCTCGATGCAAGTCGTCTGGAAAAGCTCTCAGGCTGATTTCAAGCAGGTTCGGAAAGATTTTTTATAACATTTTTTTACTACCCCCATTTTTTTACCTTTGTGGGGCTTTAAAAAAGGCAGAAGAATTTCTTTATTGGAATTCATCAAGTAAGGGAAAAACAGACAGAAAAAATTAACATAGTTCTTTAATATCCTATGGGAGGAAGAACCACTGATTTATTCGAGTAGCGAATACTTAGGATTGTGCGTTCAATTTTGCAGATCAACTTGCATCGATCCCATTAAAAATTTAATGAGATGATTTATAAACCTTATTCTCTTCATAACTTTAGGGAGATACCGCAGATGGAGTTTCTATCAGAAGAGCAGAAACTGGAAATAGAGGTAGTTGGAACGGTATTGCCATTTAAAACTGATAATTATGTAGTTGATGAGTTGATCGACTGGAATAATTTTGAACGCGATCCGTTTTTTATTCTCAACTTTCCTCAAAAGGAGATGCTTGACAAAGCCAGTTTTGACAAAGTGGCAGCGTTGATTACAAAAAATGCTCCCAGGAAAATCATTCAGGAGGAAGTAACAAAAATCAGGTTAAAGCTAAATCCAAATCCTGCCGGTCAGGAAAGCAACGTTCCGGTTTTTAACGGGAAAAAGCTGAGTGGTATTCAACACAAATACCGCGAAACCATGTTGTTTTTCCCAACCCAGGGGCAAACCTGTCATGCATACTGTACATTTTGTTTTCGTTGGCCACAATTTGCATTGAATGATTTTAAGTTTGCCATGAAAGAGGCCGACACATTGGTTGAGTATTTGCAAGCCAATCCACATGTTACTGATGTACTGTTTACCGGAGGTGATCCGGCAGTAATGAAAACCAAATTTTTTGAAGCCTATTTCGATGCTTTACTTGAGGCAGATCTTCCAAATCTTAGAAACATTAGAATTGGAACAAAATCGCTGGCTTACTGGCCTTATCGCTATACCACCGATGAGGATTCCGATGACTTGATGCGTTTGTTTGAAAAGGTAACTAAGCGAGGAATTAACGTTGCATTGATGGCTCATTTCAATCATCCGGGCGAGTTGAAAACGGAAGCTGTGCAGAAAGCGGTTAAACGTCTATTAAGTGTTGGTGTACAAATCCGATCACAATCGCCTTTGCTTCATCATATTAACGATCATAGCGACATTTGGGCCGAGAATTGGAAAGAACAGGTAAAACTTGGGATTATTCCATATTACATGTTTATTGCGCGCAATACTGGAGCTCAGGATTATTTTGCCGTAACCCTAAACCGGGCCTGGCAAATATTTCGAAGTGCCTATAACCAGGTGAGCGGCGTTTGCCGAACCGTAAAAGGGCCAAGCATGTCGTGTAACCCGGGGAAAGTGCAAATTGTTGGAGTAAGCGAAGTGGCAGGAGAGAAGGTATTTGTACTGAACTTTTTGCAAGGTAGAGATCCAAATTGGGTTGGCCGGCCATTCTTTGCTAAATACGATCCGAATGCGATTTGGCTAGATGATTTGGAACCTGCTTTTGGAGATTCAAAATTCTTTTATGAACAAGCATTTCTTGAATTACTTGCTTAATAAAATAGTGAAGGATATTATAGCCCGATCGTCAGATCGGGTTTTTTTATGGCAATTTTCTGATTGTCGGTTACAAAATCAATTAACTCGGCAAAAAATGCTGAGAAATTGGCGTTAAGCTCTATATAGTTTTCAGTTAATATGGTTCTCGCATGTTCAGACTTTCCCGGAAGACTGGTGTAATTGCCCATAATTTTCAAGGACTGAATTATTCCATCAATCGATGCATAGGAAAGTAGTCGTTTGTTTTGAATAAGAAAAGGTAAAAAACCTTGCACACGTCGGGGTAACACGGTAAAATTGCTTAATAAAACAGCATGTACTCGTTTTGCGAATGCAGGTAGATGAACAGCAGAATAATTATTCCAGTTTTTTGCCAAAAAATGATCGTACATAAAATCAACTACAATACCGGAATAAAGGCCAAATTCATCACGAAACATCAACTTCGCCTCTTTTTGCAATGGATGCGAATCGGTAAATGAATCAATTTGCCGATGAAGCAAAATGCCTTTGGCAATTTCTTCGTCATATTGCAAGTATTTGTTGCCTTTAACATAGTCGCCAATAAAATTGCCAACCAGTAGTTTTTCCGATTCGCCCGATAGATGAAGATGTGCCAGATAGTTCATATTAACCAAACAAACGCCCGAATGTAAAAATTGTTTCTCAATCTTTATTTTTTTATATTTTAAAGTCGTTTATATTCAGCATATTAGTTGCTGTATTCTTTTAATTTGTCAAACTGACGCATTTCGACTTTTGATAGCATTTTATTAATTTTTACATTTGCATCCGAAAGTATAATTATGGCTAAAAAGATAGTAGCATTCGGTGAGGTTGTTTGGGATATTTTACCAAATGATAAAGTATTGGGAGGAACGCCTTCCAATTTCGTATTTCGCTGCAATTCGCTGGGAGAAAAAGGCCATTTACTTTCGCGTGTTGGAGATGATGAGTTGGGTGCTCAGGCACTTGAGGAATTAAAAAAACTAGGAATCTCTGATAAGAATGTTCAGATTGATCCGGTTTTTAAAACAGGAACAGTTGAAGTAAGCTTTAACGAGAATAGCGAAGCTATTTACGATGTAGCTTCTGATGTAGCTTTTGATCATATTGAATTTTCGGCTGAAGCATTAAAACTGGTTAGAAAAGCCGATTGTTTGGTTTTTGGCTTATTGCCTCAGCGTTTTGGCCTTTCGAAGAATACACTTCGCGAATTGCTAAAAGAATCGCCGGATTCCGTACATTTTTTCGACCTTAAATTATTCGAACACTTTTTCAGCAAGAAAGTAGTAAAACGCTTATTAAAGGCGGCAAATGTGGTTCGAATAAAAGATAAAGAAATAGAGTTTCTGGCAGAAAAACTTGAAATAGATTATACCAGTATTGAAGAATTTGCACAATCACTGTCAGATAAATTCAAGATTGATATTGTTCTTGTAACAAGAGGTAGCGCAGGAGTTTTAGCGCTTCATGCCGGAGAAGGATTTTTCTTTGAACCCGGTTACAATCTCACGGTAAAAGATAATGTTGGATCTGGAATGGCATTTGCTGCAGGTTTTTTGCATTACTATCTGAATGAAAAACCTGTTCAGGAAGCACTTCGGTTTGGGAATGCTGTAGGAGCTCTAAACACTACAAAACTGGGTGCAACAAGTCCGTTTACCAAAGAAGATGTCTTAGCATTTATGGAAAACACAGAACAGCATCAACAGCCTGTATAGTTTTTTCTTAATTATCCTATATTCTTAAACATCTGTTTTTTAGTAACAAAAGGTGTGCTTTTTATGTTTAAAACAGAAAAAGCTACACGATGAAGGTTACTGCAAAAGAAATTACTGAAGCATTGTTCGCACAGTTGTGGGCAAAGTATCTCGAGCGTGTTTCGTATGCTCGGGAATACCAGCGATTGGTTGTTGAAAAAGGTGGGAGCGTAGTGAATGACCATGTTGCCTTTAGAACTTTAAATACACACACCGGAGAACAACCTGAAGGAATAAAAGCGATCCGGCATATTTTAACTTGCCTTGAATATACCCAGGTAGAAAAATACGAATTCAAAAAGAAGAAATTAAAAGCTGTTCATTTTGTGCATCCTGATCCGATGATGCCCAAAATATTTGTAAGCCAGTTAGAAGTTGATGAATTTCCGGATTGGGCACAACAAATCATAAAATCTGCAGTAAAAGACACACCCTATTTATTATCCGACAGTAGTATTGAATTGTTGGCCACCTTAAAGGAAAAAGGAGACTTGCCACGTTTAGCCGGCGAAGCACTCGTCCAGGATCTGGCACAGTATTTTCGACGACCATGGAAAATACCGCGAAAAGATGATGTGTTGAAATTAAATGATGTATCGCAATATGCAGCATGGGTACTATTGCATGGCAATGCCGTAAACCATTTTACTGCATATATAAACTATCAGAACGTGCCGGAGTGGCCAGACCTGGCAACAACCTGTAAAGGATTGGCTGATGCAGGCATACCTATGAAAGATGCTTTGGAAGGCGAAAAAGGAGGAATACTGCAACAGTCGGCAACACTGGCTGTAAAAGAAGATGTAGAGGTAAAAGGAGAAGATGGAGTAGAGAAGATGCCATGGACTTATGCCTATTACGAATTAGCAGAAAGAGGTTTAGTGATTGAAAACGGGGAAGAGAAATTATTCTCGGGATTCCTTGGCGAACAAGCAAGGCACTTGTTTGATATGACCAGAACAAGGGATAACTAGAGAAATGGAGAAGAAAATGGAAAGGGGAGCAATGCTCCCCTTTTTGTTTTTTGAGAAGGAAGTTTAGTAAACCTCCGGAACATATGTCATTTCTTCCAAAGGAGGTCTTACATAACCTTTTTTTTCTTGTCGTTCGGGAAGTACAATTGGATCTTGCTCCAGCTCTTTATAAGGAATTGATGATAATAAATGATGGATACAATTCAATCGCGCCCTTTTTTTGTCATCGGCATCAACCATATACCACGGACTGATTTTAGTATCGGTATAAGCAAACATCTCATCCTTGGCTTTGGAGTATTCCTCGAATTTCTCCATCGACTTTATGTCCATCGGACTAAGTTTCCAGCGTTTGGTAGGCTCATTAATTCTAGATCTGAATCTCTTTTCCTGCTCATCCTGGCTCACCGAAAACCAATATTTTATAAGAATAATACCTGAACGGATCAGCATGCGCTCGAAATTTGGGCACGAACGCAGAAACTCCCAGTATTCATCGTTGGTACAAAAGCCCATTACTTTTTCAACCCCGGCTCTGTTATACCAGCTTCGGTCGAAAAAGACCATTTCGCCGGCTGCCGGCAGATGAGGAACATAACGTTGAAAATACCATTGTGTTTTTTCGCGTTCGGTTGGTGTACCCAAAGCAACAACCCGGCAAATTCGGGGATTCAGCGTTTGAATGATCCGCTTTATAGTACCACCTTTCCCGGCAGCATCGCGACCTTCGAAAATTACTACAACTTTTAGCCCTTTAAACTTTACCCATTCCTGTAATCGAACCAACTCAATTTGGAGCCTGTTTAGTTCCTTTTCGTAAAATTTACTTGAGAGCTTTCCTTTTTTGGTATAACGGTCTTCTTGATTTTCCATAATAGCCCAAATGATTAGTTTATTTAAAGTTAAAAAAAATGAAGCTAATATCAAGACCGCGGGACTAAACCAAGAGATAGGCGCCAAATTCTGTATTTGTAGAAAAAGAAGTAAGCGGAAAATAGCCCGATGTAATTTTATCCTTTTCAATAACAAGCGGGTGAGCGTGGCTCATTTGTTTGGTGAATTCTGCAAAACTTTTTTTTGGGTTATAGTAGGTTCGGAATCGTCCTTTTTGATTTTCCGGCACTAATTTTTCAAGATAAAGAGAAAGCAAGCCCATATTGTAACGAACATTGATTTCGAGACAGGGATTTACTTTTAATGTTCCGTTTTTGTCTCTGAAAATTAATGTGTCGACACCAAAATAACCTTCGTATTTTTTTGCCAAATCACTTTTCCCAATTTCTTCTGTCAACGCAGGAATGATCAATTCCGAAATTTCTTTTGCAAATTCTTTTACATCTTCGTCCAATTCATCAGGCAAGCCGTTCAGGCTGTTTCCAAGATATTGTCCTTTTTTATCGGCTGTAAAATTACTGGTACCCTGAAAGTGGATTTTGCCATTTTTTAACCGAAACTGAAAAGCCAGGTCGAGCTCTTTATTCTGGAAAGCTTCAACAATTGCGTAGCCCTGTTCTTTTACAATCCCGAGCAGTTTTTCCCAAACTTTATCATGAACAGGCTGTTTGGTAATTGGTTGCAACCCCCTTCCCGAACTGCTCCAGGGCGCTTTAACCATCAGTTTGTCCCACTTTGCCAGAAGTTCTTCTATTTGGTCGCGGGTTTTACAGACCTCACTAACTTCTTCCTGGCTTATAAAATGTTCTGAAGGATATTTTTCAATAATCTTATTAAGTAGTTGTAATGCAAATTTTTTGGTGTAAAGTTCCCGGTATTGAACTTGCCAGTCGAATACCGGTGAGGCTTTAAAATACGATGAACAGTTGTCTTTTAATGATTGGAAACGTTTATGTACAGCGGGGTTCCATCCCCACGGATTAAGTGTGCCAATTTGTTCCGGCGGTTTATTGAGCAATTCTTTTTCAGTGGCAAAAACGGGAGATTTTATTCCAATACTTTGTAGGCGTTCGATAAATTCAGAATCCGGAAGATTCGGTACAATTATAATGTCGTTTTCGGTAGCAAAATATAGTGGGAGAGTAGCCAGATCGGCTTCCATTTTTTGCAAAATTTTATTCGGGTGCCACGATGCATTTCCGTTGGCCACTGCATATTCGCAGGTAGGATTAAAAAGATAAATATTTGGAATTGCTCCTTGCCGCATGGCGCGAATTTAAATAAAAAACGGACTGTTTTATCAGCCCGTTTTCATAATTGATAGGTAAGGTACAATTAACTTTCTTCTAAAAGCGGATTCAGAATGACTTTATCTCCTTCCTTAAGTCCGCTTTTTATTTGTATAAATTCTTCGTTCTCGAATCCGACTGTTACCAACGTTTTCTCTTTGTTATTATGCTTTCTGAGGTAAACAAAATTTTCACCATTTTCTTTAATAATCGCATTTATAGGAACATACAGGGCTTCTTGTTCATCTGCCAAAATTATTGCGTTGTTGCTCGACATTGCAGGTTTTAACCCTTCATTCGATTCATCAAGGTGAATGATAACCTTAAAAACTTTCATGTCAAAATCTTTGTGGTCTTCGCCAACCCGTGCAATCGATTTTATATTGCCATCGATAATTACTCCTTCCAGTGCATCAAACGAAACCCGAACTTTATCGCCAACATTTATCTTCGAAATATCTATTTCTTTTACGTAAGTTTCCGAAATTACTTCTGACATGTCGGGTAAAGTGGCAATTGGTGGCCCGTTCGACCAGGTTGAAATGTCGCCGTCTTTACTGTATTTAGTACCATCCCAGCTTTCGCCAAAAATTACAATTCCATCTTCAGGAGCCGTAATGCGGGCAGCCTGCATAGCTTGTTGAAACTTGCTTATTCTTTCTGTGCTTCGTTTTACTCTTTCTTCCGATCGGGCAACCTGCATTTTAAGTTTGTTTTGCTCAAGCAGGTAATCACGCTGTTTTTTAG
The DNA here is from genome assembly GCF_963677565.1 of uncultured Draconibacterium sp. Taxonomy (NCBI): domain Bacteria; kingdom Pseudomonadati; phylum Bacteroidota; class Bacteroidia; order Marinilabiliales; family Prolixibacteraceae; genus Draconibacterium; species uncultured Draconibacterium sp. The sequence goes on from NZ_OY781981.1 coordinate 2,121,502, forward strand.
CAATTAAATTTTCTGCTTTTTTGTAAGTCATCTGAGCTTTTCGTTGATAGGCAGCCGATTCGTAAATAGACTGTTCCAGATCAATCTTATTGTATTCCAGGTCGAGTTTTGCATTCTTTATATCTTCCCGAAGCGCAGTTAATCTAACAGTACTGTCGATCTTTGCATTCTTCAAATCAGCTTCTTCTGTTTCAAGGTTTTGCTGTTCTTCGCGCATTCCTGATATAATCTGACTGGCATCGAGCTGAATGATAAAATCACCTTTTTTTACGTATTTACCGTCTTGAGCAAGATCCAGTATTTTAAGCTGCCAAATCCTAAGGTCCCGGTCGCCAAGAATTTTAGGCATCGGGATGGGTGTTGCTACCAATCCGTTAATTTCTCCTTTGCAGTTTAACGTAGCCTCAAAAGTACCTTTTTCGACCACAAAAAACTTCTCTGATTTGCCGGATGAGAGGGACCCTGCAAAAGCTGCAATTACAATAACGCAAAATACAATTGCAGTTATTATTATATGTTTTCTTTTTACGGCCATAACCTAGTTTTCTAAAAGTTTGTCGTAATCGGCTTCAAGCGGCTGCTTTTTCTCAAAATCAAAAAGTGTTAAACTTCTGAGTCTATAATAGGCCGACCAGTAATCGCGTAATCGCGATAAGTAAGCCATACGAGCCGTTTCCTGGTCATTGCTTGCAATGTTTAGCCGGGTTACATCAATCTTTCCGATCAGGAAACGCTGAAAGGTAACATTGTATCCCATTTGGGCAACAGTATCGGCTTTAGCAGCAGTGTAAACCTGTCCGGCCTGAAGATTGAATTCCAACACACTTTGGTAAATGTCCTGTTCAAAATCAATACGTTCCTGTTCAATTGTTGCCAGGGCAACTTCTTTGTTTGATTTAGCCATTGAATAACGTCCTTTTCCTCGCCCCCAATCAACAATTGGAATATTTAGCCCCAGACTAAAAACCTGGCTTTTATCGGGTTCGGTGTAGACATCATCAAAATTATCGGCACTTTTGTTTAATCCGTACATGGCATAAAGTGTAGTATTCAATCCTCGTTCTGATTTAGCTATAGCAACATTTTCATCTTGCTCCAAACGTTGTTGTTGATGATTTAGAATTTCCGGATTATTTTTTATTGCTTCATTTATAGCATCTTCCGGATTGATTTGCAATTCGGGTATTTCGCTGGGAACAACACATTTTATGATTGTTTCTTTTGGAAGCCCCAAAAAAGAGTTCAGCATTGCCTGTGCTCTTTTTTCGCCCAGGTTAGCAATATTCAGTGCTTGTTCGCTATTCAGCAACCGAAGTTCCAGTTCAAGTAATTCATCCTGGGTAACTGTTCCCACCTGAAAACGTCCTTTACCTATTTTATAAAGCGTGTCGGCATTGGCGTAGTTCATTTCCGCAATATTTTTCTGAATCTGGGCATTGATTAATCCAAAAAAGCGCGAGGTAGACGTTACACGTAGGTCTTCAACATCCTGAATGAATTCTTTTTTGGCTTTTTCGAATTTCAACGGCTCAATTTTCGATTCCCATTTCAGACGGTTGTAACCATTCAATTCTTGCGAAAATCCAATACTAATGGGAGTGGCATTGAATGAAGTGTTTTTGTCGCCACCAAGGTTTTTAATCATTCCCAACTCCGAACGTAGAAATACCTGACCGCCTGTTAAAGTAACATTTTGTACTGCCGAAACGGAGACTTCAGAGTTAAAATATTCGCGTAAGCGGAACTCATCCTCGTTGGTTTCAAAGTTGTATTCGCGGTTGCTGAAGCGATTAAAATCGGCAGGATTGGCACTTAAAGAAATACTTGGTAAACGCTCGGCTTTATAAAACCGATGTTCCCAGTAGCTGGCCAAATACATGTTTTTGTTTCGGAAAGCATCAATTGATTGTTCTGATGCAAGATCGATTACTTCGGGCAATGTTAATACCAGTTCTTCCTGGGCTGCAACAAATCCTGTAAGGCCCAGATATAAAATAAATGATAAATATATTTTTTTCATTTTTATTGTTTTCAGGTTAATTTTTATGATCGAAGACTTACTACAGGATCGTTTGCAGCGGCGCGTTTAGCGGGCAGGTATCCAAAAATAATTCCAACACCAACAGATACCCCAAAGGCAATAAAAATGCTAAATGCAGAAACAATTGTTTTAATATCGAACATAGCAGTAATTACTTTTGAGAGTACAACTCCGAGAATAATCCCGATAATTCCTCCTGTTAAACTTATTAGTGTAGACTCGGAAAGAAACTGTGCAATAATGTCTTTTTGTTTCGCTCCCAACGCCTGACGAACGCCAATTTCGCGAATACGTTCAAGTACTGAAGCCAACATGATATTCATGATACCAATTCCACCAACAACCAACGAAATACCTGCTATCACACCCAAAACAATGTTGAATATCTTTTTTGTTTTTTGTTGTTGTTTGAGGAGCAATTCAGGAATTGTAACTTCAAAATCGTAAAGTTCGGAGTGGCGCCGGAGCAACATACGTTTTATTAACGTAGCCGAATTACTCAGTTGTTCCGTTTCTTTTATCTGAACGATGATCTTATCGAGCTGATTCAGATTGTCATCTGTATCAACAGGTTCTTCCGTTTGTTCACGTCCTCCATAAATAACCACCATGCCGTCGCCACCATTGCTTTTATTGGCATTTAAAACCTCGTCGGCACGAATAAGCGAACGGTTTTTAAAACGAAGCAGCATGGTGTGTACAGGAATAAAAATTTTATTGTCGGAACTACTTATTCCCAACTCGTCGGAAGCGGAAGCCGTAAAATCGCGTCTTTCCACAACGCCAATTATTTTCAACCAGATTTGACCACATTTTATGTATTGTCCAATGGGATTTTGCTGGCGAAAAAACTGCTCTTTAATATTGTTTCCAATAACACAAACAGGTAATCCTTTTTCAATTTGAGTGGAATTAAAGCGATTTCCCTCAGCTAGTTGCATGTTAAACAGATCGAAGTAATGATTATCAATTCCTTCGAGTACAACGGGCTTACTTATACCGTCTAACAGGGCCGAATAGTTAAACGAGATAACCGGAGTGATTCGTTCAACGGTAGGAACTATTTTTTTAATGGCCTCAACATCAAGGAGCGTGAGACCTTTCGAGAATTTTTTTGCTGTGGGCTGACCGTTGCCGTTACTTTCTCCTCCTTCCGACAACGAATAAGTGCTGGGTGTAATAACAATATTATTAACTCCAACCAGCTTTATTTGTTCCAGAATCTCCTGTTCGGCTCCGTTACCGATAGCCATCATGCTGATTACGGCGGCAACACCAAAAATAATCCCAAGGGCGGTAAGTATCGATTTCAAGCGATTGGCAATAATGGCTTCAACCGCTATCAGAATGTCATGTAAATATCTTTTAATAAACATTTTGTTCTGTTTGAGTGGTTAGTTGGCAGAAGTAATTACTACACCCGGAGGTAATGTTAGTCCCTCAGGAAGTTCCGGTGTTTTTTCCGCTTCTTTTTGTTCTTTCTTTTTTGCTGCTTCCTCGGCAGCTTTTTCAGCTGCCTTTCGCTTCATCTCGGCATAAATTTCAAAACCCGAAAATTTATAATCATCTGCATCTTCGGGTTGCAAAAGCTGTAATTCCTGGCCTTCTTCAAGTCCCTGGTTAATCACAATATAATTTTCGTTGGCTTCGCCGGGTTCAACAATCTGCCTGGTTTTTGAATCGGCAAGGAAAACAAACGATAAACTATCATTTGAAAATACCGCCTCAATTGGCACATAAGTAGCATTTTCGATATAACTGGCTTGTATCGTGTTGCTGGTGGTCATTGCCGGTTTTAGATCCGGATCAGAACCATCAACTTTTATTTTTACTTCAAAAACCTTTGCATCACTTTTAGGCATCAATTGCCCCATGTTTGCCACGGTGGCTACTTCGCCGGTTAATGTTTTATCAGGGAAAGCATCAATTCCAATTCGTACTTTCTGCCCGGGTTTTATAAGGGCAATGTCAATTTCGTTAATGAAGGTTTTTGTAACCAGGTTATCCATATTCGGGAAAGTGGCAATAATCGGGCTCCATTGCGATACGCGTGAACCTGTTTCAACTGTGCCTCCCCATTCATACTGATGGTAGGAAATAATGCCGGCTTTGGGCGAATAAATAATCAGCTGTTCCATTAATTCTTCCAGCGCGTCAACACGTTCTTTTACCTGTTTGTAGGTTATGTATTTACGGTTTACTTTGTTAATTTCCTGTTGTGTTTTTAAGGTGTATGCCTGTTTCGATTGTTCTAATTTTCGCGAAGCTTTATCGTAATCCATTCTAACCTTTTTTTGTTCCGACGGCGATTCATAAATCGATTCGTCAACGGCAATTTTGCGTTCTTCAACATCCAGCTGGGCGTTAATAATCTGGTCGCGTTCGTTGCTGAGTGTAAGGTTCGAATCGATCTTGCTATCGTTGTATTCCGACAAGGTTTTTTCCAGTTCGTCCTGGGCATCTTTTAACTGTTCCTGAACGGCCTGATGGTCGAGCGTGGCTACATAATCTCCCGAATCGACATAAGTTCCTTCTTCAACAATATCAGTAATTGTGAGTGTTGAAATGCGGGTTTGTCGATCTTTCATTTTTTCGGGAACATAAACATGGTCGGAATTTTCCGACTCAAGTTGCCCGCTTGAGTACACCAGTACTTCAAATGGGCCTTTCAGAACTTTTGTAGTAATTTGTGTGGTTTCGTTTTTCGAACCTGAAAAAATAATGATAACCACGAACAGTATAATTACTGCCATGGCGGCAAACAGCCAATTTTTTTTCTTCATTTTTGGTATGCTTTAAGTTTTCAATGGTAACGGGTAGGGTAGTGCATGAGGGGATACTTTTTATGTCGAATTTTGAGTACTTTGTTTCATGATTTTAGTTTTCGTTTCTGGTTGAATAATTGTTTTGTTCTGTTTTACAAAAATTATGCCTTGGCTTAATTCGAACGAAAGAAACGAAAAATAATTATAAAATTTTGTTAAATAAACTTCAAATAAACTAAAAGAATAGTTTTTTAACTGAAAGTTCAGTTGCGTACTTTGGCTTTTGTTGAAAAAATGCCTGCCTGCGCCAATGTCATTACCAAAACACCAATTACGGTTACCATTCCTCCAATAAACTGGTGAAAGACAGGAAAGGTATGGAAAACAAGATAAGCACCAATTAGTACAAAAATTCCCTTTAAGGTTTGTACCACGGCAGATCGCGATGCATCGATAAACTGATAGGAATAATAGACTGTTAAGATGGCAATAAATTCGAGGAATGCCCCAATTGAAATATTGGCAAAAGCTTTTGATGGAATAGTTGCAACTGGGCTGTAAATGAAAAATGCGATAAGTGAAAACGTAAATAACCAGGTGTAACGGTTTAAGTTAAACAACTCGGGACTGATGTTTTTTACATGAACTTTTACAATAAGCGTTGCAGTGGTGGCAAAAATGGCATTGATAACCACAACTCCAGTGCCTGCAATAAACAAGGTTTTTAAACTTGTTCCGCCGGTGTAACTAATCACAAAGGTACCGATAAGCGCCAGAAAAGCACCAATAACCTCAATCCAGCCAAATTTCTCCTTGAGCAAAATAATACCTCCCAAAGTAACCATAACCGGAAAAAGGTTGCCAATAAACGAAGTGATGGAAGGATCGGGAATAATATTAACGGAAATAAAGAAGGAAGTCGTTGTCAGGATTTCAAGAACACCGAGTAGTACAAGGATACGTTTTTGTTTTTTATCGAGAACTTTTAATTGACCAAGCTTTTTGTTTTTAAGCGCAAAAAGAAAGCTAAACAACACACCAAAGCCACACCAGTAAATACCAAACTGCGTTAAATGAACTTCGTTTAACGCAGCTTTGCTAAAAATATAAACATTTGAGAAAGCTATTGTGGCAACCAGCGCCAACAGGTATCCTTTAAATGTGGCTGTTTTCATTTCTTATAATTGAGTTATTCTTCTGGTTTCACCATCAGCAGAAGTAGTGGCAAAGATAGAAAATGAAAACAAAGTGAAAAGTGATATTTTTGAATGGCAACTTAAGGTTTTATTGATGTTGTAAGACGAAAGAAATGAATGTTTTACGTATTTTAAAATGGAATAATTTGGGTTTTTCGAAAGGATTATTAGTTTTGCGATACATAATGTTAGAAACCAGCAAGATGACAAAAACCCGAAAAACATTGTTGATAGCATTTTTACTACTTTCTTTTATTTTAGTCGGTGTGGGATCGTACGCCAAAGCTGAGCATTGGAATCATACTGATTGCTGCAGTTTTGTGCTGGCCGGATTAATTTTCGGAATAGGAGCACTGGTAATTGCCATGTGGCGACCAAAATTGAAGTAGCATTAAACAGCAATTAAACAGCAATTAAACAGCAATCAATTCCTTGATTTAAGTACTTTTCTTAACCCAACATTAACCTTCCTGTAACTTTCAGCTGCAATCTTCAGAATCGATTATCTTTGTATTGATATCAATTGATTATTAACTAACGGACGACTGCAGCACCAGGTTTGAAGCAAACTTCAGGCTTCGGTCTTCCTGCTTAAAACAAAAATATGTTACCTAAAGTCAATCCTATTGAAACTAAAGCCTGGCAAAAGCTGGAAGAAATTTATTTTGAGTTTGAAGGCACTCACATGAAAGACCTTTTTGCAGCAGATGCAGATCGGTTTGAAAAGTACTCCCTGAAATTTGAAGATATCCTGCTCGACTTCTCGAAGAACATTGTTAGCGATGAGGTGAAGACCACTTTGGTTGAACTGGCCGAAGAGTGTGGTTTGAAAGAGGCTATTTCTGCGATGTTTTCAGGAAAGAAAATTAATGCCACCGAAGATCGTGCAGTACTTCATGTGGCTTTGCGCAACCGCAGCAATACACCGATTGTGGTCGACGGCGAAGATGTAATGCCCGAAGTAAATGCAGTGCTCGACCAGATGAAAGGTTTTACTGCAAAGGTGATTTCCGGCGATTGGAAAGGTTACACTGGAAAAGCAATTACTGATATTGTAAATATTGGTATTGGTGGCTCGGATCTTGGTCCGCTTATGGTTACCGAAGCTTTAAAACCATACAAGAACCACTTGAAACTGCACTTTGTATCGAATGTGGACGGTACGCACATTGCCGAAACATTGAAAGAAGTTGATCCGGAAACTACCATGTTTATTGTGGCTTCGAAAACGTTTACTACCCAGGAAACCATGACCAATGCCAACACGGCAAAAGACTGGTTCCTCGAGTCGGCAAAAGATTTGGAGAACGTTGCCAAACACTTTGTGGCAGTTTCCACTAACGCCGATGCTGTTTCAGCATTTGGTATCGACACCGATAATATGTTCCGTTTCTGGAACTGGGTTGGAGGTCGTTACTCGTTGTGGTCGGCAATTGGACTGAGCATTATGTTGGGCATTGGTTACGATAATTATATTGAGTTGCTGGAAGGTGCCCATGCCATGGATAAACATTTCAGTGAAACTGATTTCGATAAAAATATACCTGTTATTCTTGCACTGATCGGTCTTTGGTACAACAATTTCTATGGTGCAGAGAGTGAAGCGATTCTTCCTTACGACCAGTACATGCACCGTTTTGCTGCTTATTTCCAGCAAGGAAACATGGAAAGCAACGGTAAATATGTTGACCGTAATGGCGAACAGGTAGACTACCAAACCGGCCCGATTATTTGGGGAGAGCCCGGAACGAACGGTCAGCACGCATTTTATCAGCTGATTCACCAGGGAACAAAACTGATTCCCTGCGACTTTATTGCTTCAGCAATAAACCACAATAAAGTGGGCGATCATCACCCGAAATTACTGGCCAACTTCTTCGCACAAACCGAAGCAATGATGGTGGGTAAAACCGAGGAGCAGGTAGTTGCAGAATTAAAAGCTGTCGGTAAATCGGAAGCGGAAATTAAAGAACTGACACCGTTTAAAATATTCATGGGTAACATTCCAACCAATTCATTCCTGGTGAAACAATTAACACCACGGGTTTTGGGATCATTAATTGCCATGTACGAACACAAAATCTTTGTTCAGGGAATTATCTGGAATATTTATAGTTTCGATCAATGGGGAGTTGAGTTGGGTAAACAACTGGCCAACGCCATTCTTCCAGAACTGAATAACGATGAAAAAGTAACAGGCCATGATGCATCAACCAATGGTTTGATTAATGCCTGGAAAGAAATGAGATAAGAAGATTCTCACCATAATTTTCTGAATGCCATTCGTTTTACGGGTGGCATTTTTTTATATTGAAAACCTGTATTTATAAACTAACACAGCTTTGGTGTTAACTCTGCAAAAACTTTTTGTGGAGGAATTTTTTCGTAAAGTATTTTGTAAACGGCTTCGCAAATAGGCATTTCTATTTCATACTTTTCGCAAAGCTGGTGTATCGGTTTTGAAGCATAATAACCTTCTGCAACCATATTCAGTTCCAGTTGTGCGGCTTTTACAGAATAGCCTTTTCCTATCATTGTTCCGAAAGTTCGGTTACGACTAAATTGCGAGTAAGCAGTTACCATAAGATCGCCCAAATATGCCGGTGCTTTAATATCGCGGTTAATCGGGTGAACAGCATCTACAAAACGTTTTATTTCCTGGATGGCACGAGATATAAGCACCGCATGAAAATTGTCACCAAAACGCTGTCCATGTGCAATTCCGGCTGCAATGGCAATAATGTTTTTTAATACTGCAGCATATTCTGTTCCCCAAATATCGTCAGATGGAGTAGTATAAATGTAGTCGCATTCAATCAGTCGTGTAAATTTTACGGCTTTTTCTTCTGTTGTACAGGCAATAGTGAGGTACGACAACTTTTCGCGTGCAACCTCTTCTGCGTGGCAAGGCCCGGCCAACACTCCAATCATATCATGGTCTACATTAAAATAGTTTTGTAAATATTGCGCCACCAAAAGGTTTTCGCTGGTAACAATTCCTTTAACGCCTGAAAGAATGTACTTTCCGGAAAGATCGTTTACTTCTGATAAAACTGTTGGTAGAAAAGCCGAAGGAACGGCAATTATGAGTATGTCGGAATTAGCAACAACACAATTTACATTACTGCAAAAGTTAATTCTCGAAGTGTCGAATTCAACCTCATGCAGGTATCGTGGATTATGTTTGTTTCGCTTAAAAGTCTCAATGGTGGTTTTCTTTCTAAAAAACCAGTTAATTTCCTCTACATTTTCAAGAAGAATTTTAGCAAGAGCAGTTGCCCAGCTACCACTTCCGATAATGCCAACTTTATCCGTTTTAATATTCATTTAACCGTTAAATAACGCGCAAAGGTACAATTTGTACCTGCTTATCGAAGAAAAAGTAGCATTTTAATGGCTTTAATATTCTGTTTTTCTGATGGCAATAGTTTTATTGTGCTGTATATTAGTACTTAACAGTTGTTTATCGGGTATTTGTTAATCATTCACCGAATTTCTAAATTTAGAAATTGAAGTTTAACGTGATAAGATTTTATAAAACCAAATAAAAGTTATATACGATGAAAGAAGAAGTTAGCGAGAGTTCGATTCGTTTAAAAGAAATGATAGAAAAAGCAATCGAAGACCACAAAATTACACGCGACGAATACGACAAAATTCTTCATATAGCAACCGAAGATGGTTATATCGATAAACATGAACAGGCTCTTCTCAGTCAATTGCAGCAAATGATTGAAGACCGGCTTGTAAAGTTTGTCATCTAAACTATTCTCCATGAAAAAATTTTTCAGGTATACCGGAATCATTGTGGCAACATTGGTAATTGTTGCGTTAGCTTATACATACATCAGCTTTAATTATTATTCACCCGAAGATCCTGAAGTTGAAATTGATAGGACTAAACTTGCGTATTACCAGGATACGTGGGAAGAGTGTCGCGATGCATTCAAATCACAAGCTCATGCAATGGAAACGCGTTTTGACAGTGTGATTATTTTCACACGTTCGGTTGAAAGCAAAACAGAGAAGGACCTGGCAATAGATTTTTGTTACATTCCGGCAAATGATACTACCGAAAAACTTGTAATGATTTGTTCGGGGACGCACGGAATTGAAGGTTTTGTTGGTAGTGCCGTACAACAACAATTAATGAGCGAATTTTTTCAGCCTGAAATGTTGGCAAATACCGGGGTTTTGCTGGTACACGGATTAAATGCATGGGGATTTAAAAACCTTCGTCGCTTTACCGAAAATAACGTGGATTTAAACCGTAATTACAGTGCCGATGAATCACTTTTTGAGACAAGAAACGATGGTTTTACAGCGCTTTATGATATGCTGACACCCAAGGGAGAGCTAAATTTAAATAGTATTGGCAACAAGTTTTTTATGGTGACGGCTATTAACCAAATTGCCCGAAAAGGAATGCCGGCTTTGCTACAGGCTTTTGCGCAAGGGCAGTACGATTATCAGGAGGGAATTTATTTTGGAGGCAACGATTTTGAACCACAAGTAAAAATAATGTCTGAGGTGTTGACCGACATTGCAACTCCATATTCTACCTTGTTAAACCTCGATTTACATACCGGTTTTGGCGAGCGGGGAGAGTTACATCTGTTTCCAAATCCAATCGATGATCCTGAATTAAAAGCTAAAACCGAGGCGGTATTTGAGGGCTACGAAATCGATTGGGGTGACTCGGATAACTTTTACACGGTACATGGCCAGTTTGTTGAATACATTGGCGACTTATTTCCCGATAAAACATCAATACCAATGCTGATGGAATTCGGGACCTTAAATACGGGGTCAACAGTTGGTGCGGTAAAATCGGCACACATCTCCATTGTCGAGAACCAGGGGGCACATTACGGCTATAAATCAGAAAAGGACAGTTTAAAAGCACTGGCCGGTTATTACGAAATGTTTTATCCTCCATCGGAAAGATGGCGCACAAATGCACTTACTGTTTCACTGGAAATGATGGAAGATATCTGGGCAAATTTTCAAGATTTAGAGTAAAAACTCTCATGAAATATCGTAATACCAAAAATGTAATTTCAGGAACATTACGGTATTGAAAATAATTTACTCATTTGCTTTTTTTACAAAACAGATGCTGGCATTTTAGTTCAAGCCAATATTAAAATCATTTTGAAGAATCTAAAGGATCAGCAATCAACTTAAAATTTGTAAAGTTATAGATATCGTCGCTTCCCAAACCGCCGGGCCGGTCGGAGCTAAAATAGCCTGATCCGGAGTTTATGAACATGATACCAAAATCGTCATACGAAGAGTTTATCGGTGCTTTTAAATTTACCGGTTTTTGCCATTCTCCATTCTTAAATTCCGATACAAAAATATCAAGGTCTCCGTAACCCATGTGTCCGTCTGATGCAAAATACAATGTTGTTTCGCTTGCCAGAAAAGGGAACGATTCTTTTCCGAACGTATTAATATCTGGCCCTAAATTCACGGGGTTGGTCCATTTCCCATCTTGCATTTTGCACATGTATAAATCGCTTGCTCCATAGCCATCAGTATTGCCGGAGGCAAAAATCAAGGTTTTTCCATCAGGCGAAATGCTTGCATGACCAACAGAATACTCCTGACTGTTAAATAAGAAAGGCGTTTCGTTTTTCTTTGGTTTGTCCAAATCAACAACGGTAATAAACGAATAGTGGGTTTGCAGGCTATCTTTTTTATAACGTTTTTCTTTACTGGTACGTGTAATGTACGCTGTTTCCCAATCGGGAGAAAAACACACCGGACCATCGTGGAAGCTTTGGTTAAAGGTTTTCGACAGTATTACCGGGGTTGTTAAGTTTCCTTCGTCGTTGAGCCACGAAAAATAAAGATCGAGATAACCATTGCCGGTCCACGAATAATTGTGGTTGTCCAGCTGGTCAACCATGCGATCTGAAACGATAATCAACCCATTTTTGTAGGGAATAGGAGAGAAGTCGGAATATTTTGAGTTAAGTATTTTTTCGTTTTTAACCACTGCACTTTCTGGTAATTTCAGCCACGCTTCAATTTGCAAACAGTAATCTTTATAATGTTTGGCTTCAATATTTTCAGGATTACCGGCCAGGTATTGCTCAAAATATTTACTTGCTTCTTTATACCTGCCCATGGTGCGCAATACAATTCCGTAGTTCAGCGCTACCTCCAAATCAGAATCGATGTAAACTTTTGCTTTTTCGTACCACTCAACAGCCAGGTTGTGGTTGTTTGTTAAGCGATAACAATCGGCAAGCTTTATAGTTGCTTCCTTTTTGTAGGCATCTTTTTTCCCATTAACTGTTTTCAGGTAAAACGGAATTGCTTTGTTGTATTTTAATTGAGCATAAAGCCTGTTTGCTGTTTTTATCTGAGCAATTAAAAATTGGCAGGAAAAAACGAGCAAAAGTAATAGTACGAAATGGCGTAAATGTTTCATAATAATCCGGGATTAAAATCTAGAAATAACGTGGTGTAATCATTCGTGGTTCAAAAATATTGATATCGAAGGCAAGCCTAATTTCGTGCGAACCATAGTTATGAAGTTGTAATTCGTTAAAATAAACATCATAAGAATAGCCCAAACGAATTGCTTCGGTAAGTGCCAGCTCGGCCATCACTGCCAATGCCTTTTCCGTTCGGAATGAAGCTCCTACTATGAAGGCGTTTTTAAACAGAAAACTTCCGTTAATATCAATTTGCAGCGGCGCACCACTTGCAAATTTAATTAATGTTGACGGCCGGAACCTGATGTTTTCAGCGAGTTCCCAAACTGTACCAGTCATAAAATAGAAATGCCTGGTTAAACGTGTAAAAGATGTTTTATCATTTTTGAACACAAAACCATAATCATTTTCTAAGAGGTGTTTTGAGCTTAACCCTGCAAAAAACTTAGGTGTTTGATAATAAATACCAAAGTTTACATCGGGTGTTACTTTTTTAATATTTGAAGGATCAAATAAATAGTCATCGTCTCTAAGGTTCATTTGAGAGTAATCGTAATCGAAATAATTAACTCCTCCTTGCAGCCCAAAAGCAAAAAAGCTGTTGTCCATTAGAATTTTATAGGAATATGTTCCCATAAAACTGTTGTTTACTGTGGGCCCCAGCACATCACGGTTGAGGTAAAACCCCAGGCCAACCCTGTTATTTTTGCCTGCCGCATGAGCACTAAGGGTGAGGGTGTTTGGTGCACCCTCGATACTTACCCATTGTGCCCTGTTAACCAACGTAATATTTAGCCCGTCGCGGCTTCCGGCATAACCCGGATTTACCAGTAATTTGTTAAAGGTGTACTGGCTAAACAATGGATCTTGCTGTGAAAATGCAACTACACTTATCAGTAAAAATATGTTGAATATGATTATTCTTTTCATTATGATGCTTTTAATATACATGTGCAAACTTGATTTGTAAACTCTTATATCCATTGTTTAATTATCGATCTGTTCGTACCTGAACCCAACCGGTGTAATCTTTTCCTCCTCCTAACTTAATCAGGTAGTAGTAGGTTCCGTCCGGAACAGGATCTCCATCTTTGTTCAAACCATCCCAGTAGTTAAAATCGTTGTCGTAATTTCTGAAACGAATTATTTCATCTCCCCATCGGTTGTAAATAATAACTTCATTGTCAGGGAATGCACTTATTCCTTCAATATACCAGATGTCGTTATTTCCATCGCCGTTAGGAGTAATTCCATTTCTGATGTTTATCAAATCACTCACCGACTCATCAACTGAAATGGTAATACTATCGCTGGCCGAGCAACCATTTACCAAATCATACACTGTTACTGAAAATTCAGTGTTAGATTGAAGTGGCGCTGTTTCAACATCGGCGGCGTTGCTGATGTCAACCAGATCGGCAGGCTGCCATGCATATTCGTATTGACCATCGGCCGGAGTAACTTCTGCACTTATTATTGTGGATGTTCCATATTCAATCGTTTCGTCAGCAATTATTTCAACCGAAATATTCTGGTTGTAATAAATTGAAACGGTATCGGAAACCACAACTTCGCTGCATGAGTTGATGCCCTGGGCTGTTAAGATCAGATTAACAACAGTGTTTTCATTTGCAGCAGGAACGTAAGTTGGAGTTAAAGTATTTTCACCCAGTATTGTTCCTTTTCCATCAGTAATCCACTGCAGGCTACTGCTATTTTCAGCGCTTGCATTTTCAATCATCACCTCGGCATTTTGGCAGGCATTAATATCTTCGCCAGCATAAATTACCGCTCCCGGTTCAATTGATACCAGCAAAGTATCTCTGTTTTTACCACAGCCTTCGCCGGTTTGCGCTTCAACAATAAGTTCTACTACACCCGTTAATACATCCATTGTTCCCGGAATGTAAGTAGCGTGGAGTAGTGTTGCATCATCAAATGTACCGTCGCCGAGTGTTGTCCAGTTTACACTGATGTTGTTATTGGCAACAGCGCCAGTTAATACAAGTGGAGTAGTAGCGCAAATGCTGGTATCGTTGCCGGCAAATACATCAACAACTTCCATAAAACTAATGGTGATGGTATCGGCCATTTCTCCGCAAACCTGGTTTCCGGTACCGCTTAAAATAAGTTGTACACTGCCATTGGCCAGGTCTTCAACACCCGGAGAATAACTTGGGTGAAGTATCGATGCATTATCAAATTCTCCATCGCCAAGTGTCATCCAGTTAAGTATGGCATCTTCTGATACCTGCGAAGTGGTGATTGTTATATCCGACTCGCCGCAGCTGGCCAGATTTCCACCGGCATTTAAACTGAAACTTTCGTGTACAATAATGGTTAGCGTGTCGTTTGCACAACTGCTCATGTTGTCGCACACTTCGATTATTATCTGTTCAGAACCAACGAATCCGGCATAAGGAACATAGAGGAATTCTCCATCGCTGGCAATTGTAAATGTTCCGTTATTCACGTTATAAACTTGCGATAAATTCACCGATAGTTCAAACATTTCAGGATCGTAATCGCCATTCGAAAGAATGTTGCCCGATAGCTGCATGTTGTTGCAAATTTCAAATTGCTCGTTAATCACAACCGGGCTATCATTTTCTGCATCAATAGTGATAAATATTACGGCACTATCAGTTCCACCATCGCCATCCGAAATGGTATACGTAATTTCCGGAACAATGCCATTGAAATTCTCAACCGGCTCGAATACTAATTGTCCGTCAGCGTAAACAGTTAATGTTCCAACAGAAGGAATATCAATTCCCGATCCGGTGCTGTATGTATTTCCTGATATACTTATTGATGCAACAGTTAAACTCTCCGAATCCGTATCGTAATCATTGTCGAGAATATTGTCAACAATTGTTGAATCTTCGGTTATCGAGATTATATCGTCAACAGCTACCGGAAGGTCATTCACCGGATTAATAATCAGCGTCACCTGTGCCGGCTGTGCACTCCAGTTGTATCCGTCGGATACTTTATAACTGATTGCCGTACTACCATTCCAGTTTTCCGTTGGTATAAATTTCAACCTGTCTAAATCAGATTGTGATATTACCTGATTGATTCTAACCTCCGAATTACCCAGCATCAATTTTCCATGATCTGGTAAACTCAGTACTTTTACTTTTGCCAGATTATCGTTGTTTTGATCAGCGAATGCCCGTGTGAATTTATTTTTCACAAGATAGAGCTCTTCATCTTCATTTCCTTCTACAATGAAATTTTGATTTTCAGGTGCAAAATCATCATTCAAAATAGTGATTATTGATGACGAATTCGATAGGAACAGATCAGTAGATGTTCCATTGACATTTGTAATGCGAAGCTTAAAGTATTCATTGTTCTCAACAATCGCATCGTCAATTACCGGTATAGAAACCACAAGAGAATCACCATCGGCTGAACCTCCTGGGAAAGTGACGGAACCTGAAATTAATTCGTAGTCTTCTCCTGATATTGATGTACTGTCTGAAAGAGATAGGAATATCTCAAAATCATCCTGTACATAACCATTGAGAATTATCACAATCTTAGCTTCACCATCCGCCTCATTTAGTGAAATGTCTGCTATCGAAATACTTGCAGAATCATTGTCAGTTATGGTTCCGATTCCAACCGAATCTGAAATACTAACCAAACAAGTGCTGTCGGTATTGAGATTCACGCTGAATGCTTCTTCTGGCTCAACATAAAGATCATCATTCACCGGTACGGTAAATCGTATGGTATCCCCATCACTAAGTTTACCTGCAAAGTCAAGTGTTGCCGACGAAGTAGTATAATCACTACCTGCCAGTGCCGAGTTATCAGCCGTAGCCACATTTACGGTAAATGCATCCTGCACATTACCTGATAGTGAAACCACAAACACCGCCGAACCGGCGTCCTCATTAATGGTTACATCATCAATCGAAACAGAGGCATCATCATCATTAATGATGGTAACAACTGCACTGTCGCTTGTGGCTACCGAAAGACCGGTAGCGGCCAGGTTATCCATAAAAATGGCCACCAGTTCATCCGCTTCTAACTTGGTATCGCTTGTTGGAGAGAAGGTAAAGGTTTCCGTCTCCCCTTCAGTACCGTCAAAAGAGAGTGTATGGCTGCTAATGGCAGTATAGTCACTGTCGCCAACTTTTGCGGTACTGTCGGCAGTATTAACATCGATGGTAAATCCACCCTGCACCGCATAATCCAGAGTGGCAGTAAGTGTAATATCGCCACCGTCTTCATTACCTGAAACATTTTCAATTGTAACAGAGGCATCATCATCATTAATGATGGTAACAACTGCACTGTCGCTTGTGGCTACCGAAAGACCGGTAGCGGCCAGGTTATCCATAAAAATGGCCACCAGTTCATCCGCTTCTAACTTGGTATCGCTTGTTGGAGAGAAGGTAAAGGTTTCCGTCTCCCCTTCAGTACCGTCAAAAGAGAGTGTATGGCTGCTAATGGCAGTATAGTCACTGTCGCCAACTTTTGCGGTACTGTCGGCAGTATTAACATCGATGGTAAATCCTCCCTGCACCGCATAATCCAGAGTGGCAGTAAGTGTAATATCGCCACCGTCTTCATTCCCTGAAACATTTTCAATTGTAACAGCTGCCGCATCATCATTAATGATGGTAACAATTGCACTGTCGCTTGTGGCTACCGAAAGACTTGTAGCCGCCAGGTTATCCATAAAAATGGCCACCAGTTCATCCGCTTCTAACTTGGTATCGCTTGTTGGAGAGAAGGTAAAGGTTTCCGTCTCACCAGCAGTACCGTCAAATGCGAGTGTATGGCTGCTAATGGCAGTATAGTCACTGTCGCCAACTTTTGCCGTACTGTCGGCAGTATTAACATCGATGGTAAATCCTCCCTGCACCGCATAATCCAGAGTGGCAGTAAGTGTAATATCGCCACCGTCTTCATTACCTGAAACATTTTCAATTGTAACAGCTGCCGCATCATCATTAATGATGGTAACAATTGCACTGTCGCTTGTGGCTACCGAAAGACCGGTAGCGGCCAGGTTATCCATAAATATAGTCACCATTTCATCCGCCTCTAACTTGGTATCGCTTGTTGGAGAGAAGGTAAATGTTTCAGTCTCACCAGCAGTACCGTCAAATGCGAGTGAATGGCTGCTAATGGCAGTATAGTCACTGTCGCCAACTTTTGCGGTACTGTCGGCAGTATTAACATCGATGGTAAATCCACCCTGCACCGCATAATCCAGAGTGGCAGTAAGTGTAATATCGCCACCGTCTTCATTACCTGAAACATTTTCAATTGTAACAGCTGCCGCATCATCATTAATGATGGTAACAACTGCACTGTCGCTTGTGGCTACCGAAAGACCGGTAGCCGCCAGGTTATCCATAAAAATGGCCACCAGTTCATCCGCTTCTAACTTGGTATCGCTTGTTGGAGAGAAGGTAAAGGTTTCCGTTTCCCCTTCCGTGCCGTCAAAAGAGAGTGTGTGGCTGCTGATAGAGGAGTAGTCACTGTCGCCAACTTTTGCGGTACTGTCGGCCGTATTAACATCGATGGTAAATCCACCCTGCACCGCATAATCCAGAGTGGCAGTAAGTGTAATATCACCACCGTCTTCATTCCCTGAAACATTTTCAATTGTAACAGCTGCCGCATCATCATTAATGATGGTAACAATTGCACTGTCGCTTGTGGCTACCGAAAGACTTGTAGCCGCCAGGTTATCCATAAAAATGGCCACCATTTCATCCGCTTCTAACTTGGTATCGCTGGTTGGAGAGAAGGTAAATGTTTCAGTCTCACCAGCAGTACCGTCAAATGCGAGTGTGTGGCTGCTAATGGCAGTATAGTCACTGTCGCCAACTTTTGCGGTACTGTCGGCCGTATTAACATCGATGGTAAATCCACCCTGCACCGCATAATCCAGAGTGGCAGTAAGTGTAATATCGCCACCGTCTTCATTGCCCGAAACATTTTCAATTGTAACAGAGGCATCATCATCATTGAGTATGGTAACAATTGCACTGTCGCTTGTGGCTACCGAAAGACTTGTAGCGGCCAGGTTATCCATAAATATAGTCACCATTTCATCCGCCTCTAACTTGGTATCGCTTGTTGGAGAGAAGGTAAATGTTTCAGTCTCACCAGCAGTACCGTCAAATGCGAGTGTATGGCTGCTAATGGCAGTATAGTCACTGTCGCCAACTTTTGCGGTACTGTCGGCAGTATTAACATCGATGGTAAATCCACCCTGCACCGCATAATCCAGAGTGGCAGTAAGTGTAATATCGCCACCGTCTTCATTACCTGAAACATTTTCAATTGTAACAGAGGCATCATCATCATTAATGATGGTAACAATTGCACTGTCGCTTGTGGCTACCGAAAGACTTGTAGCCGCCAGGTTATCCATAAAAATGGCCACCAGTTCATCCGCTTCTAACTTGGTATCGCTTATTGGAGAGAAGGTAAAGGTTTCCGTTTCCCCTTCCGTGCCGTCAAAAGAGAGTGTGTGGCTGCTGATAGAGGAGTAGTCACTGTCGCCAACTTTTGCGGTACTGTCGGCCGTATTAACATCGATGGTAAATCCTCCCTGCACCGCATAATCCAGAGTGGCAGTAAGTGTAATATCGCCACCGTCTTCATTCCCTGAAACATTTTCAATTGTAACAGCTGCCGCATCATCATTAATGATGGTAACAATTGCACTGTCGCTTGTGGCTACCGAAAGACTTGTAGCCGCCAGGTTATCCATAAAAATGGCCACCAGTTCATCCGCTTCTAACTTGGTATCGCTTGTTGGAGAGAAGGTAAAGGTTTCCGTCTCCCCAGCAGTACCGTCAAATGCGAGTGTATGGCTGCTAATGGCAGTATAGTCACTGTCGCCAACTTTTGCCGTACTGTCGGCCGTATTAACATCGATGGTAAATCCTCCCTGCACCGCATAATCCAGCGTAGCGGTAAGCGTAATATCCCCACCGTCTTCATTCCCTGAAACATTTTCTATTGTAACAGAGGCATCATCATCATTGAGTATGGTAACAATTGCACTGTCGCTTGTGGCTACCGAAAGACTTGTAGCGGCCAGGTTATCCATAAAAATGGCCACCATTTCATCCGCTTCTAACTTGGTATCGCTTGTTGGAGAGAAGGTAAATGTTTCCGTCTCCCCAGCAGTACCGTCAAATGCGAGTGTATGGCTGCTAATGGCAGTATAGTCACTGTCGCCAACTTTTGCGGTACTGTCGGCAGTATTAACATCGATGGTAAACCCACCCTGCACCGCATAATCCAGAGTGGCAGTAAGTGTAATATCCCCACCGTCTTCATTACCTGACACATTTTCTATTGTAACAGAGGCATCATCATCATTGAGTATGGTAACAATTGCACTGTCGCTTGTGGCTACCGAAAGACTTGTAGCGGCCAGGTTATCCATAAAAATGGCCACCATTTCATCCGCTTCTAACTTGGTATCGCTTGTTGGAGAGAAGGTAAATGTTTCCGTCTCACCTTCAGTACCGTCAAATGCGAGTGTATGGCTGCTAATGGCAGTATAGTCACTGTCGCCAACTTTTGCGGTACTGTCGGCAGTATTTACATTGATGGTAAACCCGCCCTGCACCGCATAATCCAGCGTAGCGGTAAGCGTAATATCCCCACCGTCTTCATTCCCTGAAACATTTTCTATTGTAACAGAGGCATCATCATCATTGAGTATGGTAACAATTGCACTGTCGCTTGTGGCTACCGAAAGACTTGTAGCGGCCAGGTTATCCATAAAAATGGCCACCATTTCATCCGCTTCTAACTTGGTATCGCTTGTTGGAGATAAGGTAAATGTTTCCGTCTCACCAGCAGTACCGTCAAATGCGAGTGTGTGGCTGCTGATAGAGGAGTAGTCACTGTCGCCAACTTTTGCCGTACTGTCGGCAGTATTAACATCGATGGTAAACCCACCCTGCACCGCATAATCCAGAGTGGCGGTAAGTGTAATATCGCCACCGTCTTCATTCCCTGAAACATTTTCTATTGTAACAGAGGCATCATCATCATTGAGTATGGTAACAATTGCACTGTCGCTTGTGGTTACCGAAAGAGTTGTAGCGGCCAGGTTATCCATAAAAATGGCCACCATTTCATCCGCTTCTAACTTGGTATCGCTTGTTGGAGATAAGGTAAATGTTTCCGTCTCCCCAGCAGTACCGTCAAATGCGAGTGTATGGTTGCTAATGGCAGTATAGTCACTGTCGCCAACTTTTGCCGTACTGTCGGCCGTATTAACATCGATGGTAAATCCACCCTGCACCGCATAATCCAGAGTGGCGGTAAGTGTAATATCGCCACCGTCTTCATTCCCTGAAACATTTTCTATTGTAACAGCAGCAGCGTCATCATTGAGTATGGTAACAATTGCACTGTCGCTTGTGGCTACCGAAAGAGTTGTAGCGGCCAGGTTATCCATAAAAATGGCCACCATTTCATCCGCTTCTAACTTGGTATCGCTTGTTGGAGAGAAGGTAAATGTTTCCGTCTCCCCAGCAGTACCGTCAAATGCGAGTGTATGGCTGCTAATGGCAGTATAGTCACTGTCGCCAACTTTTGCCGTACTGTCGGCAGTATTAACATCGATGGTAAATCCACCCTGCACCGCATAATCCAGCGTGGCAGTAAGTGTAATATCGCCACCGTCTTCATTCCCTGAAACATTTTCTATTGTAACAGAGGCATCATCATCATTGAGTATGGTAACAATTGCACTGTCGCCAGTGGCTACCGAAAGACTTGTAGCGGCCAGGTTATCCATAAAAATGGCCACTAGTTCATCCGCTTCTAACTTGGTATCACCGGTAGGGGTGAAAGTAAATGTTTCCGTCTCACCAGCAGTACCGTCAAAAGAGAGAGTGTGGCTGCTGATAGAGGAGTAGTCACTGTCGCCAACTTTTGCCGTACTGTCGGCAGTATTAACATCGATGGTAAACCCACCCTGCACCGCATAATCCAGAGTGGCAGTAAGTGTAATATCGCCACCGTCTTCATTGCCCGAAACATTTTCAATTGTAACAGAGGCATCATCATCATTGAGGATGGTAACAACTGCACTGTCGCTTGTGGCTACCGAAAGACTTGTAGCCGCCAGGTTATCCATAAAAATGGCCACCAGTTCATCCGCTTCTAACTTGGTATCACCGGTAGGGGTGAAAGTAAATGTTTCCATTTCACCTTCAGTACCGTCAAAAGAGAGAGTGTGGCTGCTAATGGCAGTATAGTCACTGTCGCCAACTTTTGCTGTACTGTCGGCAGTATTAACATCGATGGTAAACCCACCCTGCACCGCATAATCCAGAGTGGCAGTAAGTGTAATATCCCCACCGTCTTCATTACCTGACACATTTTCTATTGTAACAGAGGCATCATCATCATTAATGATGGTAACAATTGCACTGTCGGTGGCTACCGAAAGACTTGTAGCGGCCAGGTTATCCATAAAAATGGCCACTAGTTCATCCGCTTCTAACTTGGTATCACCGGTAGGGGTGAAAGTAAATGTTTCCGTCTCACCAGCAGTACCGTCAAAAGAGAGAGTGTGGCTGCTAATGGCAGTATAGTCACTGTCGCCAACTTTAGCGGTACTGTCGGCAGTATTAACATCGATGGTAAACCCACCCTGCACCGCATAATCCAGAGTGGCAGTAAGTGTAATATCCCCACCGTCTTCATTACCTGACACATTTTCTATTGTAACAGAGGCATCATCATCATTAATGATGGTAACAATTGCACTGTCGCTTGTGGCTACCGAAAGACTTGTAGCGGCCAGGTTATCCATAAAAATGGCCACCAGTTCATCCGCTTCTAACTTGGTATCACCGGTAGGGGTGAAAGTAAATGTTTCCATTTCACCTTCAGTACCGTCAAAAGAGAGAGTGTGGCTGCTAATGGCAGTATAGTCACTGTCGCCAACTTTTGCTGTACTGTCGGCAGTATTAACATCGATGGTAAACCCACCCTGCACCGCATAATCCAGAGTGGCAGTAAGTGTAATATCCCCACCGTCTTCATTACCTGACACATTTTCTATTGTAACAGAGGCATCATCATCATTAATGATGGTAACAATTGCACTGTCGCTTGTGGCTACCGAAAGACTTGTAGCGGCCAGGTTATCCATAAAAATGGCCACTAGTTCATCCGCTTCTAACTTGGTATCACCGGTAGGGGTGAAAGTAAATGTTTCCGTCTCACCAGCAGTACCGTCAAAAGAGAGAGTGTGGCTGCTAATGGCAGTATAGTCACTGTCGCCAACTTTAGCGGTACTGTCGGCAGTATTAACATCGATGGTAAACCCACCCTGCACCGCATAATCCAGAGTGGCAGTAAGTGTAATATCGCCACCGTCTTCATTGCCCGAAACATTTTCAATTGTAACAGAGGCATCATCATCATTGAGGATGGTAACAACTGCACTGTCGCTTGTGGCTACCGAAAGACTTGTAGCCGCCAGGTTATCCATAAAAATGGCCACCATTTCATCCGCTTCTAACTTGGTATCACCGGTAGGGGTGAAAGTAAATGTTTCCATTTCACCTTCAGTACCGTCAAAAGAGAGAGTGTGGCTGCTAATGGCAGTATAGTCACTGTCGCCAACTTTTGCTGTACTGTCGGCAGTATTAACATTGATGGTAAACCCACCCTGCACCGCATAATCCAGCGTAGCGGTAAGTGTAATATCCCCACCGTCTTCATTACCTGACACATTTTCTATTGTAACAGAGGCATCATCATCATTAATGATGGTAACAATTGCACTGTCGCTTGTGGCTACCGAAAGACTTGTAGCGGCCAGGTTATCCATAAAAATGGCCACTAGTTCATCCGCTTCTAACTTGGTATCACCGGTAGGGGTGAAAGTAAATGTTTCCGTCTCACCAGCAGTACCGTCAAAAGAGAGAGTGTGGCTGCTGATAGAGGAGTAGTCACTGTCGCCAACTTTTGCCGTACTGTCGGCAGTATTAACATCGATGGTAAACCCACCCTGCACCGCATAATCCAGAGTGGCAGTAAGTGTAATATCGCCACCGTCTTCATTGCCCGAAACATTTTCAATTGTAACAGAGGCATCATCATCATTGAGGATGGTACCTAGACCACTATCATCGCTAAAAATAATATCTCGATATCCAAAGTTATTTTCCGAAAGATCAACCGTAAATGTTTCATCCGGTTCAAGAACATCATCTCCATTAACGGTTATTGAAATGGTTTGTGTTTCTCCACTTGCTCCGCTAAATGTAATTGTTCCAGTTTCAGATATATAGTCATTGTTGGCAACAGTATTAACACTGTTTGTAGTGTAGTCAACAGTAAAAGAACCATCGGTACTTTTTCCACTGTGTGTAACGGTAAATTCATATTCAACTGTTTCTCCATCATTTAATTCAGTTTTGCTGACGTCGTTGATTGAAAGTGTGGCCTGATCGTTATCCCGGATAAATCCGGTATCCTGTGCTGTAATTTCGCCGCCTTCAAGCGTAATATTCTGACTGTTGGCGTTCAGACTACTTAACGTTCCAAACAGATTCTCGGTAGCTTCAGTCCAATCATCATCATTAATTGAAACTGTAAGTTCATAAGGATCGTCGTTGCCATTTCCAAAATCAAGGACGGTTGTTCCAATTGCAGTATAGTCATCCGATACACCTGCAATTGCAGAATTGTCGGAAGTAACAAAACTAACTGTCACTGCATCTTGAATCACATGATCAGAACTAACTGTAAAGATTCCGTTTCCATCTCCTTCATTAACATCAAATCCGGCAATTGAAATAACAGCATCATCATCATCATTTATGGTACCGGTTGCTGTTGCCGTACCAATAGATACATTCTGATCGTTATTATCAACAATGGCAATTGTTCCAGTAAATGTTTCCTGTGGTTCAGTAATGTTATTTCCTATAACCTCAACCGGAATAAGCACACTTGTATCTCCTGCCAGAATGGTGTATTCAATAATTGATTGTGCAGTAATATCACTTGTGTGAAGAGCACTGCCTTCGGTAGTTGTAAAACTAAGCACAATGTCTTCCTGTGCTTCCAAATCCATTGAAGCTATAAAGTTGTGTGATACATTACCATCGGTTTCCTGTACTGTAAATCCGTTAATATCAATTTGCGTAATCGGGTCGTCGTCGAGAATTTCTCCGTCACCAATTTGATCGGTAAATAAGCTTGCACCAGTGCAAACAATATTGCTTAAATCAACCGTGTAAGTTTCTGTTATTGGTTCCGATATTTCATCGTCGATTATCGGAACGGAAATCGTTTGTGTACTTCCTGATAATGACCCGGCAGTAAATGTTAAGGTTCCGGCAGTTAATGTATAATCGCTTGGTTGTTCTGCAATGTCGTTAATATAACCATCGTTTGTTGTGTAGTCAACGGTTAACTCATCCTGAATATTTCCTGTAATTGTTACGGTAAATATTGCAACTCCGTCTGCAACATCTTCTGTTACTACAGTATCGTTAACTGCGATAGATGCCAATTCATCATCTGTTATCGTTGCAATTGCGGCTAGCGTGGCTTCTCCGTTGCTAAGCGTAACATTTTGCGAAGCTGCCTGCAGGTTGCTTAATACGCCGTTAAAAGTTTCGGTAGGTTCTACCCAGCTATCGTTAACAATGGTAACTTCTACGTACTGAACTGTATCGTTCGACGCTCCAAAATTCAGGGTAGTGGTTCCAACCGCGGTATAATCGTCGCCGGCAGTTGCTTCATCAGCAATATCCGCCGTTGCAAAATCAACCGTAAACGCATTTTGTACATCCTTACTCAGCGCAATTTTAAATTGAGCAGTAACAGATCCCACTTCCGATTCGTCAATTGTAAATCCATCAATCGAAAGAATGGCGGGATCGTTATCGGTTATGGTATAATCGGCCGTGTTGTCGGCCATTGTAACCTGTTGTGCGTTACTATTGGTTAACGAAATTGTTCCGCTAAACTGTTCGGTTGGCTCGGTAATTTCGTCGCCAAGCAATTCAACCGGAATAAACACTTCTTTACTACCTCCCGGAATTGTTACAGAAGTACCCGATTGAGCAGTGTAATCATTACCATCAAGAGCAGTTCCGTTGGAAGTAGTGAAACTTACCACCACATCTTTTTCGGCAGCAATGTTTGTGCTTAAGCGGTAATTAACAGTTTTGGCAATATCGCCTTCAACAATGGTGCTGTCGTGCAGTGTCAGCTGCATTTCATCATCATCGGTAATTGTTGCAGTAGCTTCGTTGCCACTTGCGGTAAACACTACCAGTTGTCCGTTTTTATTATTAAACGAAACGGTTCCGTTAAAGGTCTCGGTAGGTTCGGCAATAATATCTCCGGCAATTGTGGTAGCCGAAACATTAATATTATCTGTTGAGTTTGCGGAAAGCGTAACATGAACACCCGACTGTGCTGTAAAGTCGGCGGTAGAAACTGCCGAAGGTGTTGCATCGGCCTGCGACGCGAAGATCAGTGTCACTTCATCCTGCGAAGCAATGTCGCGAGAGATGTAGAAATTCTGCGTTCGCTCAACATTGGTTTCAGCAACGGTAAATGCGTTTAATGTGAGGTGTACGGTATCTTCATCGTAAATTGTACCCAGTGCCACATCATCAGAAATAGAAACGCCGCTTTGCGCATTGTTATCCAAATCGAAAAGATTGATCAGGTAGGTTTCAGTTGCTTCAGCAATGTTGTTATTCAAAACAGAAACATCAATTTGTTTGGTGGTTCCGTTGGTTGATCCTGACTCGAAAACAATCGAATCGAGTAGGGCAGTGTAATCACTGGCAGCCTCGGCACTAACATCCTGTGTTTGGTATTTAAATGATATTGAATCTTCGATATTACCGGAAAGTGTAACGGTAAACGAAGTAATTACCGGTTCGGTTCCTTCGGTAACTTCAATACTGTCGATGGCAAGTGTGGCAAAGTCGTCGTCAAGTATTGTTCCGGTAGCTTGCATTGAAGCGCCGCCACCCGAGAGTGTTACGTTTTGCGCTAAACCATCGGTAAGATTGTCGATCGTACCGAAAAGTGTTTCCGTAGCTTCTGCAATATCTCCATCCAAAATAGGGATGGTAACTGCTTGGCTCAAGCTGTTGGCTCCGCCAAAAGTTAATACTTGTGTTGTTGTTGTGTAATCAGTTCCGTTAAGGGCACTATTATCAGATGTTGCAAAGTCAACCGTAAATTCTCCTTGAACCGGATAGTTTAATGTTACTACAAAATCTTTGCTTGCATCGGTTCCTTCAGTAGCAGTAAAATCGGCTATCGAAAGTATTGCGCTGTCGTCGTTCGTAATTGTTCCGGTGGCAACACTGTCGGTAAAAGTAATCTGACTTAAAATGGCTGCAGGTAAAGTGCTGCATTGAATATTACTTAATGTAACCGTAAATTCTTCGTCGAGTTCAACTTTTTCGTCGCCGTTAATTGTAACGAAAATTGAATGTGTTTCGCCTTCAAGGCCACTAAAACTTAATTGGCCGGTTTCGGTATCAAAGTCTCCGTCAGCATCGGTAGCCGTGCCATCGGTTAGGGTATAATCCATTGTAATTGGCGAGGTAGTTTCCACTGCCATGTCAAGAGTTACAACAAATTCCAGTTCTTTGGTTCCCGAATCGCCTTCAGATGTGCTTGCATCAGCAATTGAAATTGTAGATGCATCGTCGTTGTTTATTGTTCCGTAACCGGTAGCATTAACAATGTTTACAACCTGGTTAACTCCGGTTGTAGTTGCTGAAGTTAGATTAAGGGTAAAAACCTCATTTTGTTCCACCATTTCGTCTCCATTAACCGAGATGGTTATGGTTTGCGTTTCGTTTGCAGTACCGGCAAAACTTACCGAACCTCCACGCGCAGTAAAATCGGATGGTGCCCTGGCTGAACTGTTGCTCGTATAGTAACCAACTGTATATCCGTCCACAACTTCAATGTTGGATTGGGTAATGGTAAATATAAAGTTTGTGGTACCCGAGTTGGTTTCAACTTGTGTAACATCATCAATACTTATTGTTGCGGTGTCGTTGTCTGCATTCACAACAGTAACATCATTCGGATTCAAAGTCTCATATATCGGATCGGTAGTACTGGCTGTATTAACAGTGTTTACAATGGCGAAAGTTATGTCGCCATCAACAATGCCATCGTCAACTCCGGTAACGGTAATCGTTTGTGGCGAATTCCAATCGGTATGCGTAAATATCAGTGAATCTTTGTCAACTGTTCCTTCTCCTAAATCGTTGCTTTCAACATCAACAACAACTGTATAGTTCTCCATGTCGGTTGCAGGTTTACTGGTTAATTTAACTGTAAACTGTGCGGTTGTAACATCTTCTGATGTGGTTAAACTTAAAGGTGTAACAACAAAACCAGAAGCATCGTCATCTACATTGGTTGCTGAAACTGAGGTGGCAAACTGTGCGTCGTATTTCGGATCGGCAGAACTTGCATTACTAATGTTAACCTGGTAAACAATATTGCCATCATCAATCTCATCATCGAGCCCTGAAAGTGTTACCGTTTGGTTTTGGTCCCAGTTTAATGGAGTGAAGGTTAAAGTGGTTGAACTTGTTATTTCTCCTTCGGTTAAATCGCCTGAATCAATTTCAAGAGTAAAGCTTACATTCTCGGTTGGTTCGGTATTCAATTTTACGGTGAAGGTTCCATCGCCACCGGCTTCAGTTGTATTACTTGCTGCAGAAACGGTAATTCCTGCAACATCGTTATCAAGGTTGGTGGCACTAACAATAGCAGTGCTTGCGTTTTCGTATCCTGAAAGGTCGTCGGTTTCAGTCTTGTTAATTGCCAGATTAATCTGGTAGGCAATGTCGTCATCATCAACATCGTCGTTTACACCAGTAACACGAACCGTTTGTGGAGTACTCCAGTTACCTGAATTAAATGTAAGTTTCGAATTGGATGGTGTTGTAATTTCACCCTCTCCAATATCAGAGCTGCTTACATCAATAACAACGGTTCCGGTTGGAGCCGAACCAAGTGTTACTGTAAATTCTTCGTAGTCTAAATCTTCCGAAGTTGTAATTGAAGCCTTGCTCGCAATTATTGCCCCGTCTTGTGCATTTATGGTAATATCAAAACTACAGGTGTCTGAGTTGTCGTCGGCATCGTATGCAATGTAAGTAACAGTTGTTGTTCCCACATTAAAATCGTCTTCACTTAGTGGATTAATTCCAGATGCTTGTGCTGCCTGAGTAGTTGCTCCTGAGTATTCATAGGTTAATTTGGTCACAGCACAATTGTCGTCGTAAGTTGGAGCTGTAATTCCCGTAACGGTTTTATAGGTTGCTCCTGATGACGCCACAACTTGTTCAATTGCAGATGGACAACTAATCGTTGGTGCCTGATCGTCGCCAACAACTACATCGAAAACTACAGTTGAAGCGTTTGGTGTAGTTGCGTGGTCTGTAACTGTCCAGGTTACTGTTGTTGTTCCTTTTTCAAATACCTGTCCGTTGAGCGTGGTATTCGAGCCAGTTACTGATTCTGTGGCTCCGCTTAAGGTGTATGTAATTGTTGGACTCGCATCGCAATTATCCGTTGGGTTCCACAAGTCGTCAGTATGGGTGTAGGTACAAACATCTGTATCTACAAATACGTTCCGGTCTGAAAGATCATCCAGCGTTGGTGCTTGTTCATCAACAATCGAAATTGTAGAAGAGCAGGTATTTTCATTTCCTGCCTCATCAGCCACTTTTAAGAAGATGGTTAGATCTGCAATGTCGCTGCATGAGTATGTTAACGAGTCGCTGAAAGTTGAATTGTCTTTAGAAATTAAGTACGAAGTAATTCCGCAGTTATCGGTAGAGTTATTGTCTATATCGGATGGATATACAACAACCTCGCCGTTGCGTTGCAATTGTGCTGTAAAATTCTGGCAGCTGGCAACCGGATTTTCATCATCCGTAACAGTAACATCAAATGTACAGGTTGATTCGTTTCCTTCCGCATCAATGGCTGTCCATGTTACCGTTGTTGTTCCTTTCTCGAAAACCTGTCCATTGAGGCTTGTATTCGGGATGGTAACATCTGAGGTTGCGCCAGTAACAGTATAAGTTAATGTTGGGGCACCGTCGCAATTGTCGGTAACACCTGTATTCCACGAATTATCGGGGTGCGTGTAGGTGCATTCTCCGTTATCGGTTGTTTTAGCCTGATCTCCTGAAACGGCACAAGAAATAACCGGATCAATATTATCTTCAACGGTAACAACGGCCACACAAGTAGCTTGGTTGGTATTGTTATCGGTTACGGTTAATGTTACGTTATTGTCGCCCAAATCGGAGCAGGTAAATGCTGTTTTACTTGCCGACAATGTTGAAAGTCCACAGGCATCAGAAGAGCCGTCATCAATGTCGTTGGCAAAAATACTTGCATCTCCATCGGCATCAAGTTGAATGGTAATGTTTTTACAAACAGCTATTGGAGAAATCGAGTCGATTACTGTAACTACAGAAGTGCATTCGCTGGTATTTCCCGATCCATCGGTAGCTGTTAAGGTGATTGTGTTAGGACCAACATTGCTGCAGTTAAACGATGACTGATCGAGTGAAAATTCTAAAGCAGAACAGTTATCAGTAGTTCCGTTGTCAATATCATCTCCGGTAATTGTAGCCGCACCTGTTGCATCTAAGTAGACATTAATATCCTGGCAGGCAACAATTGGTGAAATAGTATCGCGAACCGTTACATTCGACTGACAGCTTGATGCGTTCCCATTCACATCGGTAACGGTTAATGTTACCACATTTACTCCTGTATCGGCACAAGTAAATGCTGTTTGTGAAGCACTGATATTATCAATGGCACAATTATCGGTTGAATTGTTGTCGATACCCGCAGCTGTTATTGTTGCATTTCCTGCGGCATCTAAATAAATGGTTGTGTCTTTGCAACTGGCAACCGGCGAAACAGTATCCCGAACGGTTACAGTTGAGCTACAGGTTTCGGTGTTATTATATTCGTCTTCAACAGTTAGAATTACTGTGTTTGTACCAACATTGGCACAAGTAAACGCACTGTTGTCGATACTTAACGAAACGTTTCCGCAAATATCGTATGAGCCGTTATCGATTCCGGCAGCTGTTACCGAAACATTTCCTGAGTTATTGAGATACAAAGTAGTATCGTTACATACGGCAATTGGTTTTTCTTCGTCGGTAATGGTTACTGTTGCCGAGCACGATGAACTGTTTCCGTTGTCGTCGGTGGCTGTCAGTACTACTGTGTTTGCTCCAATTTCAGAACAATCAAAAGTTGTAGAGTCGAGCGAAAGAGTAACGTTACATGCATCGGCCGAACCGTTATCTACCTGCTCGGGTGTTATGGTGGCATTTCCTGATGCATCGAGAGCAACAGTAATATCCTGGCAAATAACTACCGGTGCAATGGTGTCAGCAACGGTTACACTGGTGGTGCATTCGTCGAAATTGTTATCGGCATCTGTTACGCGCAATGTAACGGTATTTTCGCCAATTGTTAAACACGAGTACTCATCGGGAGAAACCGTTTTTATTAAGTCGCAATTGTCGGTTGAACCTGCTGCAATATTGTCGATATCGGTTGTCGAAAGACTGTAAGTACCAGCGCTGTCGAGGTAAACCGTTATTGGATTACAAACTGCCGACGGAGTAATATTATCTTGGATTGTTACAGTAGAACTGCAACTTGAAACATTTCCGTTAACATCGGTAACAGTTAATGTTACAGTATTGGCTCCAATGTTACTACAATCAAACGAGGTAATATCGGCAACAACACTCTGTATTCCGCATGCGTCGCTTGAGTTGTTGTTTATTTGCGAAGCTAAAAGAGAGGCTTCACCCAGCACATCGAGTTGCAGCGTTATATCTTTGCAGTTTGCTGCCGGAGCAACAGTGTCGGCAACAGTTACTGTTGCATTACAAGTTCCAATATTTCCGTAATTATCGGTGGCGGTTAGTGTAACGGTATTTGCACCTACATCGGTACAATTGTACGACGACGGCGAAACTTCAATGCTTGCTATTCCACCCGGATCGGAAGTGCCGGATGCAATACTATCAATGTCTTCTTGAATTAATGAATAGGCACCGGTGTTATCCAGATATACCGTTAGGTCGTTACAGGTCATATCCGGCGCTTCTTCATCAATAATGGTAACAAGGAAACTTCCCGATCCGGTGTTACCATAAATATCTGTGGCTGTCCACACAATTTCGTGAGGGCCTACTTCAAGTGTTGCACCCGCAATTGTTGTTGAGGTGTCAGTTCCAACGGTATCAAGTGCGTCAATGGAGTAGGTGATTTTTTCCAGGGTACAATTTTCATAAACGATCGGATCCCAGTCATCGGCCTGCAAAATCGTGTAAAATGATTCTCCGGTATCGGTCGACCTTACTTTGTTGGTAACAGTGCTTACTTCAGGAGATTCGGTATCTGAAATAGTAAATTCAGTTTGGCAGATAACACTGGCATTTCCACTTAAATCATAAACGCGCCAGGTTACTGTTGATGTTGGGTTTTCTGTAGTACCCACAGGAATTTGTTCGCCGGCTAAACTGGTATTTAAGTCGGTGCCAACTTCAGGTAGCGTATCAAGCTGATAGGTAAGTTTTGATAATCCGTGGTTATCTGAGAATCCAAACGGATCGTAATCAGCACCCATTACCAGGAACGAACATTCGCCCCGGTCTGCATCTTGTTCAACAAACGCGTCAGGGCAATATTGAATGACCGGTATTTGATGGTCTTCAACAATAATATCAATTGTGCAAGTATCGGTATTTCCTGAATTATCCTCAACAATCCAATCTACAGTGGTTGTTCCAACCGGGAAGGTTTCGCCGGCCAGGGTTGAGTCGTTGTTGTAACTGTTGCTTAAGCTGGCTTCGCAATTATCGCTGTAACCAAGTGGGTCGAAATCAGTTCCGGCCATGGTGTAAAACGATTCGCCATCGTCAGCCTCGCGCGTATAGGTTAGGCTGTCGGGGCAAATTAAAATCGGGTCAAGATCATCAATAACAGTTACATCAAAACTGTAAGGTAATGAGTTGCCAAACGAGTCGGTTGCCGAATAGGTTACTTCGGTCACTCCAACCGGGAATGATGCTCCGGGAACAGCCCAGTCTGGACTTACTGTAATCGTTAACGACGCCTGGCCATCAGTAGCATAATCGATAAAAGTAGGAGGGGTGTAGTTCACCACCGCTATACAACCCGATTCGGTACTGTCGGTTGTGTTGGCTTCTGCACTTAACAATGCCGGAGCTTCTTCATCAGTTACAATAACGGTGAAAATTTCTTCACTTCTGTTTCCATGGTCATCCTCGGCATACCAGTAAATTTGGTTCTCACCTAAATCTAATTGTATTCCATCAAGACCGTCTACCTGATATTCGTTTTCAAGTTTTATTACAATTCCGCAGTTGTCGGTGGCTGTTACATCATCAAACTCATTACCTTGAATAGTGTAGTAGTTTTTATGAAAATCGGTTGCACGTACCTGGTTACCCGGAACCACAATTATTGGTGCTTCTTCATCGTTCAGCGTTAATGTAAATGAACATTCCGACGAGTTACCGTTTGCATCAACAACTCTCCAGGTAATTACTGTTTGCCCGGGGTCGTCTCCGCGTGGAATTATAACTCCCGACAAGGTATTTTCTCCGGTTCTGAGTAAGCCGGTTTCGGCATCGGTAAAACTCCAGATTAGCGAGTCAACCGAACAATTATCGTCGTAGTCGAGCGGATCGAGCTCGTTACCTAAAACTTTATAAGAACAGGTGTTTGCATTACAAATGCGCGTTAAGTCGCCCGTACATTCAATGGTTGGAAGCGTATCGGTCACTTCAACATTAAATGTGCAAATGGTAACATTATCGTAATTGTCGGTGGCAGTAACCGTAACTTCGGTTGTGCCAATTGCAAACCACGATCCGGGAGAATGAGTTGATGTAACACTTTTTACTCCGCTACATGCATCGGTGGCAATAATAGCAGGCCACGAAACCAGTGCTTCGCAATTTATTCCGGTTGCGGTTGCGTATAATGTGGTGTCAGGACAATTTGCAATTATCGGTCCTTCATTATCAAGAACATGTAATTTTTGTGTGTACCAGCTTGTGTTGCCACTTTCATCGCTAACTTCCCAAACAATATTGTTGTTGCCCAGTAAAAATGTATCGTTTGCATTGTTTGTTATGGTCAGGTTTAACGAGTCGGTACAGTTGTCGGAAACCGGAGGAATATCAAGTGAAAGAGCTGCGTAACAGGTTCCCGGATTAATAAATACAGTATCAGTTGCAACCGGTGTAATTACCGGATCAACATTATCAAAAACAGTAATGTCAGAAGAACAGGTGTTGGTATATTCTGTGCCTCCAATGGTTTGGCTGGCGGTCCAGGTTACTGTAGTTGTTCCTTTCGGAAGATATGCTCCTTCCAACGTGTTGGCGTCAGGTGCATAAGGTATTGTATTCGGATCGCTGGTTTGAATATCGTGTGTTAGTGTTCGTCCTGGTATTTCGGTGTCAGAAGTAAATTGTGCATTTAAAGTAGCGTCAGGAATTACATAAGAACAACCATCGGTTGTAGGGTATGAGGTGTAAATATATGGGCACGAAATTTCGGGCACAAAAGTTTCAACTACCACAACATTTACAGTGCAGGTGTCGGTATTTGAACTTTGGTCGGTAGCTGTCCAAAGGATTTGGTAATTGCCCAGTGCTAAATGATAACCATTCAGATAACGGCTGCCGTTTACATTATTTACATATGAACTTAGTGTGCAGTTTTCGCTTACGCTTGGAGTAAATTCGCTGCCACTTACAGTATAGTAGTATACTTGTTTATTGTCGTACTCGCGATAATAAGTCTCATCCAAACAGTTTATCACCGGAGATATGGTATCAACAACGGTTACTGTTTGAGTATGGGTTACATCGTTGCCGGCTTCGTCGTAGGCTGTGTAATAAATGTGGTGTGTTCCTACACTAAAACTTGTAGTATTCGGGTAATGAGTATAACTAATATCTTGCGGAGCCGAACAGTTATCGGTGGCAACAGGTGTTCCCAGATCGGTAATTGTAACCGAGCATGCTCCTTCTCCAACATTGGCAACAATATCATTGGGCCAGGTAATTTCCGGATCCTGATTATCGTGTACAAACACATCAAAAACACAACAGGTATTAACATCTGAACTATCGGTTGCAGTCCAGGTTACAGTGGTCGTTCCTCTGTTTAGTAAAACACCTTCCAGGCTTGATCCTGTTCCGCTTGTTGCCCCGGAAAGAGAATAAGTTAAAACAGGTGCCGGAGAGGTTTGTGTTGAACTTACATTAAATTCGTCGCCTATTACTTTGTAGGTGCACGAGTCGGGGTTAGTCGAACGAGTTGCATTTCCGCGGCAGGTTACCGGTGGTGGATTGTTGTCATAAACATCAATGGTAACTATACATTCCGTACTATTTCCTGCATTATCGGTAATTGTCCATGTAATTGTATTCGACCCAACGGGGATTTGTTCTCCTGCTAAGGTAGACGTTGACGATGCTCCGGGGAGATCATGTGTTATTGTTACAGGACCTGAGCAATCCCAGGTTCCATACGGATCGAATTCGTGATCGTAAACAGTATAGTACGTTTGTCCGTCATCGGCCTGACGACATAAATTACCCGGGCAATCGAACCATGGGGCATCGTCGTCAATAACTGTTACTGTTTGTGTGGCATAACTAACGTTGCCATGAATATCTTCAATTCCCCAGGTAATTGTTGTTGTTCCCAGGCGGAAAGAAGTTGTGTAATTGTTGTTCCAATACGTTAAAACACCACAATTGTCATCGGTTGTTGGAGTGCCAAGAGTAACGCCTGTAGCATAACATTGGCTGTTGGTGTTTACAGTAATATCGGCAGGAGGTGTAATAACCGGATCCTCGTTGTCATCAACAAAAACATAATAACTACACGAGTTTTGGTAGTTGTGTCCGTCAAGTTCGCGCGAGGCTGTCCATGTTACCAGTGTTACTCCAACAGGGAATGTTTCGCCTGTCAGTGTTGAGCTACCATTATAGTCGTTTACCAGGGTTGCTCCAAGCGATGATGATGTGGCGTTAAGACTGTCATTTGGAACCGTGTAATAACATTGACCCGGATCGTTGTCTTTTGATTGATCGCCTACACAACTTATTGCCGGATAAACATCGGTAACAATTTCAACATTTACTGTACAGGTTGTTTGATTTCCTGATGCGTCGATAGCCGTCCAAACAATATTATGAGTTCCGGCAGTTAAAGTATCTGGCAAATAGCTCAATCCGTTAATGCTGTTGGTGTACGATGCCAGGCTACAATTATCAGTTGCAACCGGTTTAAATTCGTTGTAGCCAAGCGTGTAATACGACTTCCCGTCATCTACCGATCGTACATAATCAGAACCTGAACACGAGATAACCGGATCAACATTATCGATAACCTGAACCTGTATGGTTGTGGGCTGATCATTTCCGTAATTATCTTTTACGCTCCAGGTTAATTCGGTTGTTCCAATCGGAAATTGCACATAGTCGAGCGACTTGTAGTTGTTCAGGTCGTTGTTAATGTTGAAATGCTCCGAAGTGCAGTTGTCGGAAATATTTTGTGGATCGAATTCTCCGGTGGTCGACATATAGTAACAACTATTTGCCGGAGTATATCGGGTATATAAAGTTTCAATATTGTATTCCGGAGCCGTAATGTCGTTAACTGTAACATTATATTGCATTGTTGTTGAGTTGCCCGAGGCATCGGTGGCTGTCCAAATTACAACCGTAATTCCTACAGGGAAATCAAAACCAACCAATGATGAACTTCCGTTTTGGTTGTTCACCAAGGTAATTGAGGGACAATTATCTGTTACAAGCGGATCTAAACCATCAGCCGATTGTCCGGTGTAATGGCATAAATCAGATGGGGCGTCAAAAGTTTTGTCGCCTATGGTTGAAATGGTTGGCAGGGTTAAATCTTTAACCGTAATTTTAAATGTACAGCTGTCGATATTTCCACTGGTATCTTCAATTTTCCATACAATTGAATAAGTACCACCAACAAATTCGGTTCCTGCAAGGGTTTCTCCGGCACCGGCAACTCCGTCGATAGTATACGAAATTGATAAATCTTCGGTAGCATCGCAATTATCGCTTAAGTCTATCGGATCAAACTCGTCACCTACTACTGTGTAGGTACATTCATTATCGGCAATTGTTCGTGTTTCGTTTCCATAGCACGTAAAACTTGGTGCCTGGTTATCGCTTACTGTAATTGTAAACGGATCGGAAACAACTGTATTCCCGTTAACATCTACCAGAGTCCAAACTACTGAATATGGATAATCAACTGTTTTTGGCAATTTTAATCCGGCCAGCGAATTGGAACCGGTGAACACCGTTGATCCATTTTGTGTAATTATATAAGTTGGTGTTTCTGTGTTACAGTTGTCGTTAATAGTCGATAAATCGAACTGAATGCCCGGAACAGTATAGTAACACTGACCGGGATCGGTGTTGTATTGATACGCATACGAGCTGTCGATTCCGGTTGGCTGATTAAAGGTTGGGTCTTGAGTGTCATTAATGCGAACATAAATGGTACAAGTCGAGGTATTAATACCATCGGTGGCAGTCCAGATAATGGTGTCGTTTCCGGCTGGCAATTGTTTGCCGGCAAGTGTTGATGATCCATCAAAACTATTACTGATGATAAGATTCTCAGAACATCCGTCGCTTACAACAGGATCAAACTCTGTTGTATCTACTGTGTAAAAACAAACACCATCTTCAGCGTCTCTCTCAAAAGGTACTGCAGCAGTACTTCCTTCCGGGCATATAATTTCCGGTGCAATGCTATCATAAACAGTAATTGTAAAACTTTCGGTTGTGTACAATCCTGCCGCATCGGTAGCTTTGTAGGTTATCGTTGTTGTTCCAACCGAAAAATCACTCCCGCTTAACGGGCCTGATGTTTGGGTGTATTCAACAACAGCACAATTGTCGTCGGCTACAGGTGCTATCCAGGTTACCTGTGAAGTACATTTTCCCGGATCAACATTTTGCTCAATGTCTTCCATCTCGGTAATTGTAGGCGCTGTTTCATCATTCACCGTCACTCTGAATGAGCGCGTGCTGGTATTAACACCGTCGGTGGCAGTCCAAACAACGCGGTTTATTCCGGTGTTAAACTGAACACCGTCTAATGTTGAACTTTCAACACTATTGTCATCGTTTATTTTATAGCTTAATGTTACGTTTCCGCAATTGTCGGTTGCGGTAACATCAAACTCAGAGCCTACAGTTGTGTAAGTACAACCGGTGTTTGTTGCGCGGGTTTGGTTCGAAATTGAAGAGATTTCAGGAGCATCGCTATCTGCAACGGTAATAGTAAACGATAATGGGGTAGTAGTGGTGTTACCATTGGCATCGGTAGCCGACCATGAAATAAAGTTCGCCCCACTGTTTAATTGTGCATCGGCCAACGAGCCGGAACCCGTTAAATCGGTGGCACCGCTGACGGTGTAATTAATTGTAATGGCTCCCGAACAGTTATCGGTTACTATCGGATCAAATTCTGAACCATTTATTTCATAATAACATTGTTCGCTGGTAGTATTCACCGTTTTGCTTACTGTGCCCGATGTTGCAGTAATGGTTGGATTTATTGTATCGGCAATGGTAACTGTAGCAATACAGGTACTTTTATTTCCCGATTCATCTTTTACCGTTAAGGTAACGGCGGCATCTCCAATATCTGAACAACTAAAGTTTGTTTTGTCAATCGAGAGGATAAGATCCTGTGCATCGGTACAATTATCAGATGAAGCATCGTTGATGTCGGAGGCAGAAATAGTAGCCAATCCCGATGATCCGATGTATGCGGTAAATGGTTTGCAAGATGCTACCGGATTAATATTGTCGGTTACGGTAACAGTAAACGCACAAATATTACTTTCATTACCCGATTCGTCAGTTGCAACATAAGTTACTGTCGTCGATCCTGTTGGGAAAAAATCTCCCGGCTGTGCCGATTTTGTCCAGCTAATATTTCCCGTGCAATTATCACTTGCAGTAGGTTCTGTCCAGTTTACTGTTGTGCCGCAGGTATCAGACGCTGCGCTAACTGTAATATCTGCAGGGCAGTTGGAAATTACCGGTTTTTGGTCGTCGGTAACAATAACATTGAAAGAACAAGTGTCGCTTATATTACCGGCAACATCTTCAAAAACATACCATACTTTTGTTGTACCCGATTGAAAAGTGTCTCCTGGTGAATGCGAACGTCGACGAACCAGTGATCCGGCTGCGGTGCAGTTGTCGGTGGCAGTTGGTTCGGTCCACGAAACAGTAGCTGTACAAAGGCCTGCATTGCTTGTTCTTGTAATGCTTTCAGGACATCCGCTTACGGCTGGTTTTTCGGTATCGGTAATGGTAATGGTAAACGAACAGGTATCGCTTACGTTGCCATTTTCATCGGTGGCAGTGTAATATACTGTTGTTGTTCCAACCGGGAAAAAATCGCCCGAAGAATGCGATTTGCTGA
The DNA here is from genome assembly GCF_963677565.1 of uncultured Draconibacterium sp. Taxonomy (NCBI): domain Bacteria; kingdom Pseudomonadati; phylum Bacteroidota; class Bacteroidia; order Marinilabiliales; family Prolixibacteraceae; genus Draconibacterium; species uncultured Draconibacterium sp. The sequence goes on from NZ_OY781981.1 coordinate 2,160,572, forward strand.
TTGTTAAGTCTTGCAGAGGCGTTGCATTATCGGTAACAGTTGGTTCAATCCAGGTAACTACAGCGCCACATTCTGATAAGTCGTTGCTTTGCGAAATATCACCGGGGCAATTTGAAATTACCGGAGCTTCACCATCGCTCACGGTTACTGTAAAACTGCAACTGGTTTTATTGCCCGAGGCATCGGTAACTTCAAACGTGTTGGTGGTTGTTCCTGCCGGAAACTGAGAACCACTAGCCAATCCTGCAGTTTGCACTGTTGTTGCACCCGTGCAATTATCTGTTCCGGTTGGGGCAGTATAGTTTACTGTGGCATAGTTTTGTCCTTCGTCAGCATTGGTTACAATAGCTTCCGGACATGAAATTTCCGGATACTGAGTATCGGAAATTGTTACATCAAATGAACAGTTTGCAGTATTTCCTGCTAAGTCAGTAAATTCATAAGTAACTGTTGTTGTTCCAACATCAAAACGACTTCCCGGGGCGTGCGAGCGCGAAGAATAACCAGCCAGTGCTCCATCGCAATTGTCGGTAGCAGTTGGTTCGGTCCAGGTAACAACAGCTCCGCAGTCGTCTACATCGTTATCCTGAGTGATATCTGTTGGACACGAAGCAATATCCGGAGCCTGGTTGTCAGTAACCGTAATCGTAAAACTTTTAATTGTTTCGTTGCCCGAGGCATCAGTAGCTTTATAGGTATTTGTTGTAACACCTTTTGGGAAAACAGAACCACTTGCCAGTCCGGCAGTTTGAACCAAAGTTGTGCCTGCACAATTATCGGAAGCAGTAGGCTCGGTAAATGTAACCACGGCGTTGCAATTGTCGGTATCAGTATTGACTGAGATATTTGCAGGGTATGTGATAGTTGGGAATTCATTATCACTTATTTGAACAGTAAAACTGTCAAGTGTTGTGTTTCCGGCAGCATCGCTTGCCGTGTAAACTACAGTTGTTGTACCAATAGGGAAACTTGATCCGTTTGCCAGACCTGAAGTTTGGGCGATAGTTGATCCCGGACAATTATCGGAGACACCGGGTTCAATCCAGTTCACAACTGCCCCGCAATCTCCTTCGTCTGAGTTCTCTGTAATATTTGCAGGTAGATTTGTAATTGAAGGATCCTCTGTATCAATAAGGGTAACCGTAAAGTTGCATGAGTTTGAATTTCCTGCTTCGTCGGTGGCTGTTATTGTAACTGTTTGCGAATCGCCATGGCCAACCAGCGGGCTTCCCGCTTCCGGACTTTGCGAAAGTGTAATGTTCGCTTCGCTCGAACAATTGTCGTTAACTGTTACACTCCCCGTATAGTCTGCTAAAGCAACTGTGCATTCTCCCGGGGCAGGATTTACCTCCTGATCACCGGGACAAGAAATAGTTGGGGGTGTGCTTTCAACCGTTACGGTGTATGGAGCTGATGAGGTACATCCGAAGCTGCTTGTTGCACGAATGGTATATGTTGTTGTAACTAAAATTGATTCGGAATAAGGAATATTTCCAAGTTTTACCGTATTGGCTTCATTCCATAATTCATAGGTATCTCCATTGGTGGCAGATGCAGAAATTACAAATTCTTCATCGGCACATACCGGAGAGGAAATATCAATACTTCCGGTAATATTAGTTGGCAATGGATTTACGGTGATGGAAACTTTTTGTGTTGCATCAATGGGTAGTGATGTTGAATAGGCATCATAAACCGCAACAAGCGAATATTCTGTTGTTCCTGATGGAGTGACCGAAATCGGATCGCCACCATAGTTGGCATCTTCGGGATCGCCAACACTATTGTAATTGTTTACGGTGTGGGTTGTACTTCCGTCGGAATATTCAACGGTATAAGGTCCAACGCTGGCATTAATTATTACCTGAAGCGTTGTACTCTCTCCTTCACAAATTGATGTTGCACCATCTTCTTCCAGGAAAGATTGCGCATTCGATTTAATTGCAAACGAAGTACATAAGAGTAGTGTGAAAAGATAAACCAAAAATCGAAAATTATTTTTGGTGGTTTTCAAATTTGATCTCTTGCCAGAATTAAAATCCATTGGGGTAATGCTGGATTTGTTGGGTTGTGTATAATTATCCATACTGCGAAGTGCGAGACAGCTGTCTCAGTTAATTAGTGGTTCTATAATTCTTTTTCATGGCAACAGCGAAGAGGGTATATTCTTCCTGTTACTCACTTTTTATGGTTTGTAAATAAACTTCTGTCCAAATTTATTGATATGTTAATTAGAAGGGCTTTGATTCATGCTTATTTATTAGGGGGTTAAAACTTATTTTATTGCTTCAAATATGCCTAAATGCTATCAGTTGTTTGCTGATTTTTAAGACTTAAAATGCAGTACAAATTAGAATGAGTATATATTATATTAGGTTTAGGAGTATTGGCATGATTAATTGTTGTACTAAGTTTTTTTGAGAGTTGTAGGAAATAAATATCTGGTTTTCTGCTCGTGTTCTATTTAAGCAGATAAGCAATAATCACACCCAAATAATTTCCAACGGCATAACCGGCAATCCCCACAACCAGACCGGTTAATATTACTTGTCGGTTTTTTAATGCGCCGGCAACTACCGGAACAAAAGGTGGTGAGCAAATCAATGCACTTGTTGAAATGATTACAGTATCGGCATCAACTTTAAAAATACGGGCCAGTGCAATGTGAATGATGTGCGAACCATAAACGGCCAAAGCTACATAATAGAACAGCGAAAATGAGATGTTCGATAGTTTGCTGATGTCGGCCATGGAAGCAACCGTTAAACAGAAAATAAGGATAAGGTACATGCCCAGTTGAAAAGTCTTTTTTATGGCTTTTATTTTTGGAACAAACGAAAAGCCAATTCCAAACGAGGTGATCAGCAGAATAACTACGGCGGTTTGGTATTCTTTGGGCAAAAGCAGGCTGATACCGTAACTCACGCCAAGAATAGCCACCGAAATTCCAAAAGCTCCGAGTAATGGAAGTAATGTTTTTTTCTTTAACATGCCGTCGTACGATTCAAACTCTTCTTCCATGTTCATTTCGGCAACAGCAGTTCCTTCGGTTTCTACAGGTTTAAAAGGTGGTAAAAACCACAGAAATACTTTTTGCCCAATGGAAAGAATAAAGACCAGGTAAATGGCTCCCAATGTCAAGTCGTAGGTGTGCGTCATAATATACAACTCCTGCGACACGTTTAGAGCTGTTTTCATCGCGGCCATATTTGGTGTTCCGCCGGTATAAACACCCACCAGCATTCCGGCAACCTGCCAGGTATTTTCAATGTCGTTGCGGAAAATGAAGAAGCCAATAATTACAATGATAAGGACCGATACCAAACCGGTTGCCAGAGCCAGAAATGCTGATCGGGCCATTTTTAACCACGAGCGCAAATCAACCGAAAAAAGAATTAAGGGCAAGGCCAGCGGAATGGTAATATCGGTGAGCATGTTCTGGTATTTTTCGGCTCCGTGAGGTAACACGCCCATGTTACCAATAATTAAACCAACGCCGTAACAAATAAGCACGGCACCAATTTTCTTTAGTATCGAAAACTTACCTTCGAGATAGATAACAACAACAGGAGTGATAACAAAAAGAATAATCAACGCCAGAAACGGTGTCTCCATAGTTTTTAAAATTTCCCTAACCGGGTGGTAAAGATATCAGAATGAGGAGAAACTACAAACTGGTAATTAATCGCCCCTTATGTTTCTGGATTTATTGCCAAGTCCAACACTTACTGAAATTTGAAACATGCTTTTCTTTTCCTCGCCGTTGACATAATAGGAGTTGATGGTTGCAAACGAAGGATAAAATCCGAATTCGATATTAGGCTGAATAAAATTTTCGGCATCTCCCAATGGCCGAATCCCTGCTATTATTCCAAAGTAGTTTGAATGAAAAAAGTCTTTACCACTTTTGTCCGTTTCGTCATAATTGGAGTAATGTCCTTCATCAGAATTATAATTAACCATCCACGAAGATCCTGATCCTGTTGATTTCGAGTCGATGTAGTAACCGGCCTGCAATCCAAAATAGTAGTCACATACAATGTAGGGCTGGCGGTTAAGCTCATAAATAAGTTTAACATAGGTACTAAATGCCCGATGTTTATAGTATCCTTCGCCACCGCCACCCAGCGCTTCATTCTTATAGGTTTCTTTTATTTTAATGTAAGCCAGTCCCGGAGTCAGACGTAATTGAGGCATTTTTTTTAGTACCTGAAACTCTCGTTCTACAAAAACATTATAGTTCGCAAGGTTAATGTTGTAATTATAATGCGAATCATCGTTTTTGTCAGTTCCTAAAAAAAATGGGTATCCAATACCAATGGTAAAATATGAATTTTCCTGAGCATGTAAACTAAAAGCAACAAGGCAAAGTAAAAATGATAAGAGAAAGCGTGTCATAGTAAAGGTAGATTCTTGTGTTCTAATGGTACTAATTTATGTAAAATAATCGACACGATAGAAACATATTCTTCCTTTTTATTAAAGCCGTAAATTACTCTTCCCCATAACCACCCCCTCCCGGAGTCTCGATAATAAAAGTGTCACCTTCCTCAATATTTATATTCTGAATGGAATTGAGGATAATCTCTTCGCCGCTGGCACGAATAACTTTTTGGCAACCTGGTTTTCCATCATCGCCGCCATTTAATCCAAAAGGTCCTGATTTTCTTCGTTGGGTGAGTACGGAAAGATTTACCGGCTCCAGGAATTGTAATACCCGTTTTACGCCGTCGCCACCTTGCCATTTGCCATTGCCACCTGAGTTTTTACGAATACTGAATTCCTCCAGCCGAACCGGGTAGCGATGTTCCATTATTTCTGGATCAGTAATTCGGGTGTTAGTCATATGGTGATGCACAGCGCTGGCTCCGTTAAAACCGTTTCCGGCACCACAACCACCGCAAATGGTTTCGTAGTAGCCAAAATTTTTGTTGCCAAACAGCGTGTTGTTCATGGTTCCCTGACTGGCTGCGACCACACCAAAAGCTTTTAGCAAAGTATCGGTTAATCGTTGACTGATTTCCACATTTCCGCCAACTACGGCAGGACATTTTGAGGGATCGTCATCAAAATCAGGATTCAATAATCCGGTTGGCAATATAAAATCTACCGGTTCCAAAAGACCGTCATTCAACGGGATGGTTTCGTTCAGCAACAGCCGGAGCACATAAATACTTACACTTTTTACGATCGCTTCGGTGGCATTCATATTGCCTTTGTGTACCACTGCACTACCTGTAAAATCGATACTGCAGTTGCCATCATTCAACAGAATATTTACCTGAAGTTTTGAACCGTCATCTAAAAATTCTGTGGCCGAATAATTACCGTTTTCAAATTTTCTGAGTGTGGCTTTCATTTTTTGAGCCGCATGATCGCGTAACAGATCGAGGTAGTTTTGCACGGTTTCTTTTCCGTGTTTCTTGATGAGGTCGATCAAGGCTTCAGACCCATTTTTATTGGCGGCAAGCGCAGCATTTAAATCGGCAAGGTTTTCTTCAACAGAGCGGGTTGGGAATCTGTTGCCAAGCAGGATATTTCGCATCCCATCCCAGTCTGGTTGTCCATTTTTAACAAGGAAAAAAGGTGCAATACAAACGCCTTCTTCTTCAAGGTTTTTTGCGTTTGGTGGCATCGATCCCGGACTGATTCCGCCAATCTCGGAATGATGTGCACGGTTTACCACAAAACCAACTCGTTCTCTTTCGTAAAAAACCGGCGAAACCAAAGTTACATCAGGCAGATGAGAACCGCCGTATTTTGGGTGATTGGTAACGATGGTGTCGCCTTCCCCAAAATCGAAATGTTTGATAAGCTCACGCACACAAACGCCAAGTCCGCCTAAATGTACCGGAATATGCGGTGCATTGGCCACTAACTGTCCTTCTTTGTCGAGCAGTGCGCACGAAAAATCGAGGCGTTCTTTTATGTTCACCGACAAAGAGGTGCGCTGCAACAAAGCACCCATGTTTTCGGCAATGGCCATAAAGCGGTTGGTAAACAGTTCGAGCTCGGTTTCATGGTTTTGCACCGTGTTAAGTTCCTGATTTTCGGTTTGGCTTTTTAAAATGGCAGTGCCCGAATGTTGCAATTCCAATGACCATCCACTCTTAACAAAAGTGGTAGAAAAACTGTCGAGGAATAGTGCCGGCCCTTTTAGTTGAGCCCCTGGTTTTAGGTGCTCCCGGACAAAAACCGGAGTACCGTTTATTGTCTTTTTTAATGTTTCAGGTATGTAGCTCGTTTTTGCAGAAGTGAGTGCTTCGTTATCCGCAATCTCTATAGCAGCAAGCACACGAATCGCCTCAATTTCGATGGTTCGGGTGCTAACCGTGTGTCCGTATACTTTTTGGTACTTTTCATGAAAGTCGGGAACCAATTGTCCAATTTCAGTGAAATGGATTTCCAGGCTCGAATCCTGTCCTGCAAAACGCATAAATACCATGCGTTGGCGAATGTTTATATGTTGTTTGTCGAAGCCTTCAATTTGTAGTTTTTTTGAGGCTTCCGTTTCAATTTCTTTAAACCAATCAGGAAGCAAATCTTCAACTTTTTTTAAATCCTGCAGTACTTGTTTTTCTGCAAATCGTTCAACACTGGCGTTGCCAATTCCGTAAGCGCTTAACAACCCGGCATCTTTTGGTAACAGAATGTTTTTGATTCCCAGAATTTCGGCAATATCACAAGTGTGCAGACCTCCGGCACCACCAAATGCAACTAGTGAAAAGTCTTTTGGATCGTAGCCTTTTGTTATGGAAATTTTTCGAATGGCTCCGGCCATAATTTCGTTGGCAATGGCAATAAAACCATTTAATACTGTGTTGGCAGAAGGTTTCTTTCCGGTGCTTTTTTCCATTGAATCGAGCAGCTCAACCAGTCGTTTTTCCGCTTCATCTCTGAAAACAGGGATTCCAAACTGGCTGGCATCAAGGCGATTTAATAGCAAGTTTACATCGGTAATTGTTAAAGGTCCTCCGGCTCCGTAACATGCCGGTCCGGGATAGGCGCCGGCACTTTCGGGACCAACAAAAAGTTTGTAACCATCAAACCCACAAATGGAACCTCCGCCTGCAGCAACAGTTTCAATGGCAATGGCCGGACTGTTTATTCGGGCATCGCCAACCTGTAGTTCGTAACGGTAATCAAATTCGCCGTCAATGCGCGAAACATCGGTGCTGGTGCCCCCCATATCAAACGTGATTAGTTGGTTGTATCCTTCTTTTTGGCCGATTTCACGTGCGCCAACAACACCTCCGGCAGGACCACTTAAAAGGCTGTCTTTCGGATGGAATTTATCCGCCGATACCAAACCTCCTGCACTGGTCATGATCTGGAATAAACTTTTGCCCGTTTTTTCGGCAATGCGATAAACGTAATTGTGAATGATAGGAGAGAGGTACGCGTTGACAACCGCTGTTTCAGCACGGTTTAAGATTTTTATGAGTGGTGATAATTCTGTTGATTGAGAGACAAAGTTGAATCCCGTATCTTTCAGAAGTTCTTCCAGCTGCTGTTCGTGTTGCGGGTTAACAAAAGCATTCATTAACGCGATGGCAACCGATTCAATTTCATTTCGGTCTACTTCGGCCAGTTTCTTTTTGAAGTCATTTATATCAATAGGTTTTAATACTTTCCCATTTGAATTGATGCGCTCATTAACTTCAATAATTTGGTGCGTTAATTGTCGCGGTTTTTCCACGTTCATGGCAAAAATATCAGGGCGTGCCTGGTTGCCAATTTCCAGCAAATCTGCAAATCCTTTTGTTACGATAAAAAGTGTTTTGGCACCTTTGTTCTCCAGCAATGCATTTGTTCCTTTTGTCGATCCGAGTTTAAGGTGGAGATCTGGAAAAGTTTCATTCAAACCGGTTTGAGTGATCAGTCGTGCACCTAAAACCGGAGCTTCCTCGTGCGAAGTAAGCTCAAAATTGCTGCCCTCCAATTCGGGAGTCAGGCAAGTAGAACCAAGTTCAAGAATTTTATTTTGCACATCAAACGATACAACTTTACTATCGTTGAATTCCTGTTGTAGCAAACGAAATGAGAAACCTTTAAATATGTCTCGTTGTAAGTTCCACGAGTCAGAGACAATACATTGGTTTGCTGAAATAACTTTTTGAATGGTACTACGCAGGCTGCTGCTGCTCAGAACCTTTTGTCGGTATTCTTGTCCCGATTCGTCAATGCCGATACAATCAGTAAATGTTCCGCCCGTGTCTACAAAAAGTTGAAAATATTTATTTGACATACCTGTTTTTTTGTCCTTTAAACCACACCCACGCTGTAATTATCATTGCTACAATACCAATTCCCCAAAGCACTTCGTTTCCCGAAGAAACAGATGGAAAGAATACACTGTAAAATGCTTTTGTTGCACTATTCAATCCAAGGATCAGGGTTATGAAAATTACAATCAACATCAGTATATTCAATAATGTGGGATTTGTTTTTAAACTGGTTATTGCTTTGTTGTTGATCACTAAAAAAAGGAAAATGCTTACAAATGGTAGCAAAAATCCATTTAAAGCCTGCGCCAGAATAATTGCCGGAATGGGTTTTACATTTACTGCTGCAAAACCAATTCCAATTACCAGTACTATCAGCCAACCAAGTTTGAAATTCAACGAGCCGGCCTGCCATTTCTCCGGATTTTTATTTCCGAAAAGACTTTTTAAAGTAATAGCAGCAGCAAGTGGTGCAGTTACCGATGAGGTAAATCCTGCTGCAAACAAACCAAATCCCAACAGGTATTTTCCGGCCGGGCCAACTTTTTGTTGTAATGCGAGTGAAAGATTTTTAAATGAAAATTCTGCTGTAACTGCAGTTCCTACTATAAGTACTGCCATTGAGAACAGCCCGCCCAGCAAAATGGCGACCGCCAGTCCAAAACGCATTTCTTTTACCGATTGTTTTTGGCTTGAAATCCCGGAGCCCAAAAATAGATTGTAAGGAACGATTGTTGTTCCAATTAATCCTAACACCAAAAGTCCGGCAGTATTGGTGGTTGGAAACCGCGGAACAAAAGTTCCTTTCAGCAAACCACTTAGTTCAGGTCGTATTAAAAAAGCAGTTATCAGAAATCCGATGCCCATAAGTACGACAACGAAACCCATTATGGTTGAAATAATTTTTAGTGATGGTATATTCAGAATAACAGCTGCCACCCCGCCAATGATCAAAACAAGTATCCACGCAGGCAGATCGAAAATTAGCCGGAAGCCTGCAACAGCCCCCAATAAATTGCCCATTTCGTAAGCTGCAGCACCAACAACAATTGCTCCCAAAACCAAAATCAGAATAGGCAATTTAGCTTTGCTTTTTTCAAACTGGTATACAATTGCCTGCCCCAGATTTAATCCAGAAGTGATGGTTAAACGTGCGGCAGCTTCCTGTAACAGTAGGCAGGCGAGGGTTGAAAAAAGTAAGGCCCAAAGCAACTCGGTTCCCAACGCGGCACCTGATTTGGCAGCTGTTGTAATTGTTCCCGGCCCAATAAAGGCTGCCGATACCACCGACCAGAAAAGGATATTCAGAATGCGTTTTTTTGTAGACATAATCGTTTGAAAGCTCCAAAATACAAAATCAAACTTTAAATATTTTGAATCGAGAACAAAATGGATCGGAGTGATGAATATTGAGGTCGGGATGTCATTTGTGGTTAATGGGTCAGATTTTATAAAAGTTATATGCAAAACATTAACTTGCACGTGAACGCCATGATGGATAATATTATAAAAAATGAAAAACAAATCTTACCAGTATTCTTTGCTAATGTTAATCATTGTTGTAATTACTACAAGTTGTACCAAAACGTCAGAGATTAGAGAAAATCCAAATCTTGAGTACGAAACCTACGAGTTAAAAAGCACAGACAGAATCATAAACAGGGAAGAATATTACAATAAACTTCAGGGATTTTGGCTTGGTACCTGCATTGCAAACTGGACCGGTTTAGTTACCGAAATGGATAAAATAGGGAACATCGGCGATGTGAAAACCGGGGATTTTTACACGCGCAACGACTGGGGGAAACCCGATCAGCCAAGTATTTGGGCGGAAGGTATTCCGAGCAATCTGTCGCCGGTAATCGATTTTGTATTTGCTGATGTTGACAGTGTTTGGGGAGCCGATGACGATACGGATATCGAATACATTTACCAGGAACTTTTATTAAAATATCAGACGTCGGTTTTAACGGGCGAAAAAATTCGCGAGGGCTGGTTGGAACATATCAGGCACGATGAGGAAAACTATTTATGGGTGTCGAATCAGAAGGCTTTCGATTTAATGGAAAAGGGATTGGTACCGCCGGCAACCGGCGATCCTAAGAATAATGAGGAATTTGAAATGATTGATGCGCAGCTAACCACCGAAATTTTTGGTTTGTTTGCTCCTGCCCGCCCTGATATTGCTCTGAATATGGCGAACTTACCAATACAGAATACTGCTCGCGAAAACAGTCAGTGGATCTCGGAATTTTATGTGACAATGTTTTCGCTGGCTTCTGCAGCTGACAAAACATTACCGGTTAAAGAACAGCTGTTTTGGATGGCAGAACAGGCAAAAGATCGACTTCCCGAAACATCTTATTCTCATGCAATGTATGAGTACGTAAAATCAAAATACGATGAAGGAATATCGTGGGAGCAGGCCCGGGATTCGGTTTATACACGTTACCAGGTAAATCAAGCTGATGGCTATGATATGACATTCAGAGGATTGTATTGCAATGCTTGTTTTGCTGCCGGAATTAACTTCGCTTCAAGTTTGGTTAGTTTGTTTTATGGCGAGGGCGATATAATTGAGACAATAAAAATAGGAACACTCAGTGGCTGGGATTCAGACAATCCAACAGCAACCTGGGGTGGTTTAATCGGATTTATGATTGGCAAAGAGGGCGTTGAAAAGGCTTTTGGTAGAAAATTTTCAAATCGTTTCGATATTCAGCGAACCAGAATTGGCTTTGAGAATAATGGCGTTGATACTTTTGAAAATATGGCACAAAAAGGAATTTGGGTTATCGATAGAGTAGTTCAGGAAGAGATGAATGGTGGAGTTGATTTGAAAAATAATGCGTGGTATATTCCCGAATCCTTTCAGTGAACCCTAAAACTCAATCGATCATTTTCCACTCTTTTGCCAGCAGTGCATAAATCACATCGTCAACCCATTGGTCATTTATCAAAAGGCTCTCTTTAAAATGTGCTTCTTTCCTGAGCCCAAGTTTCTCAAGAACGACAAACGATGCCACATTCGCGGGATCGACAGAGGCGGTTATCCGGTGTTTTTTCAACTCACAAAAAAGATATTCGATTATGGCTTTTGCTGCTTCGGTTGCAAATCCTAAACCCTGATGTTGTTTGGCAATGGTGTAACCCAGTTCAACTTGCTGCTCATCGATAAAATGAATGCCGATGTCGCCGATAAGTTCGTTGGTTGTTTTTTTTACAACAGCAAGTTGAAACCAGGTGTCGGGCACATTAAATTCAGTAGCCAACTTTCCGAAAAATGTTTCCACATCGTCAAGCGATTTCGGAATCCAGCCTTGGTATTTGTTTGCTTCTGCATCCGATCGGTAGGCTAAAATTGCGTGTTTGTCATTAGCTTCAATTGGTCGTAAAAGTAAGCGTTTGGTTTCGAGTTGCATTTTATTTTGTTGTTTGTTCGAGGATCCAGTCTTTCATCACCATCAATACTTTCGGATCGATGGTCTCTTCAATTTGCGAATATTCCGCAGCAGAACCGGTTTCACAGTTCTGGAAAAGATGATTCAGATTCTCAAAAGCAATTGTTGTAATATTTGTATTCCCTCCATTTGTTAATGCCGATTTTATTGAATCGAGATTAGAAACCGGTACCTGAACGTCTTTTTCTCCATTAATGGCCAGCACGGGGCATGTTACTTTTTGAAGTGTTGGTTGCGGGTCGTAGGTTAAAAAATAACGAAACCAGTTGTTGTTAACACCGGCAATTTTAGCATCAACTGCGGCTTTCATTTCGTCGTTCATGCCGGGGTAAAATCCCTGCGATAAAATCGTGCGTAGTTGTTCGAGTGTTTGCACCGAATCAGGTTCAGTTCTAATAATTTCGAAAATACGCTGATTGACCATCCTGCTTTGTTTTATCTGCATTTCAGGTATTCCGGCGGCCCTTAACGCGAGTGCATTTTGCTCATATAAAATTTGCTCGCCTACCATTCCCGGGCCGGCCATCATCACAAAAAAAGCAATGTCTACAGAACTTGTGGCGGCAATTGGTGCAATCAATCCACCTTCGCTGTGCCCTATTAATCCAATGTTATCCGAATCGATTTCTTTTCGTGTTTTCAGAAAGTCGACACCTGCAAGTACATCGCCGGCAAAATTTTTACTGGTGGCATCAGAAATATTTCCTTCAGAGCCGCCAACACCGCGGTCGTCGACACGCAGTACAGCAATTCCGTTACGCGCAAAATAGTCGGCAATCACCCAAAATAGTTTGTGCCCGAAAATCGTTTCATCACGATCCTGAGCTCCCGAACCACTAATCATCACCACTGCCGGGCAGGGAGAAGTTGTGTCGGGAAGTGTTAATGTACCGGCCAGTTTATATCCTGATTTTTTGTTCATGTATTCCACTTCCTCAATGAGATAGGGGAATGGTGGCTGAGGAGTTTGCGGACGTTTTAAAGTAGGGGGGTCGTTGGTTTTCAAAAGTGTTAGCGGAATACTTACCCGGTTTTTACTCCAGTCGCCTTTTATGGTTGTGTCGTTCTGAAAAACACCAAAATATGTGCGGTCAATTTCAGGCGTCGAAAAAACAATGCTGTCGGTCGTGATTTTTATCAATTCGCAGGGCAGACCTTTGGCATCTTGCTCCGGAATATCCAGCGTGATTAATTGTTCTCCGTTTTCATCTTCAGTGAGATGAAAAACGGTAGTGAGTTTTATCGTTGGTAAATCCACTTTCCCCACCCAATATCCATTAAGATTTTGGTTTTGGGCATCTGCCTGGTTCAATCCGGCAATTATAACCAGGAGCAGAACAAGAAGACAGCTTGTTTTCATTTTGTTCGTTCAATTAAAGTTCATCCAGTACTCTGATCTCTTTCAATAAAACTTCCAGTGCAGGCGAAGCCATTTCGCCGTGATTAAACCCGTCGAGTTCCATTAGTTTGCAGTTTTTATGACCGGCAACTTTCATCATGCGCCACATGTAGGCATTTTCTTCGTAACGTCCCAACATCTCCTGCTCGCGGTCGCCGGTAATAAATATTGTTGGCGGTGCATCGGGGCGCACAAAATATAATGGTGCATATTCGTCAACAATAGCTTGTGTTCCCGGAATCCCTCTTTCGTCGCGAACAGTGAAGTGCGTAACAGTATGTCCGCTAAATGGAATGAGCATTGCAATATTGTCGGCATTAATATCGTGGGGCGCAAGGTAATGTTTATCCAAACCAACCATACTGGTGAGATAACCACCGGCTGAATGACCGCTAACCACTATTTTATCCTTACTTCCTCCGTATTTTTCAATGTTGTTAAAGGTCCAGGCAACCGCTGCTGCGGCATCTTCAATATAAACCGGGCATTTAACTTTTGGCGACAAGCGATAGTTTACCGCCACCACTGCAATTCCCTGTTTTTTCAGTTTCTCGGGAATAAATTTGTTTCCGCCGGTAATTCCGCCACCATGAAACCAGACCACGGTAGTAAATCCGGTTTTATTTTCCGGGTAATAGATGTCGAGTATACACCTTTCCAATGCATATTCTGAAGCATTTTTATTGCTGATGTATGAGATATTTTCAACTAAAGTATAATTGGTTTCCTGCGCAATGGTAACCTGCACACAAGCAAGCAATAGAAAAATGGGGAGCAGTAAGTTCTTTTTCATGATAAGATTTTGATTTTAGGCTAAAGTACAAAAGAATTTTAAAGCAGTTGATAAATTTATGTTAGATATATAATAACCAAATCGTTTATCTTTCCACAAATATTGGGGAAATTAGCGATGCACTTTGAAAATGCAATTTAAATTGTAATTTTATTTGCTCTAATCATAAATAAATCTGGACGTGAATAAAAATCTACTAATCTACGTTGTTGAAGACAACAAACTTTACCACAAACTGGTGGTTGACTTTCTTCAGAAACAAGGGCTAAAAAACGTAAAATCATTTTACAACGGAAAGGACTGTTTGAACGCAATTAAGAGTGGAGAACGTCCTGATATTGTTGTTCAGGATTATCATTTGGAAGACTCAACCGGTATTGCCGTTTTGCAGGCGGTTAAAAAACGTAGTAAAAATTCCGAGTTTATTTTCTTAACCTCAAACGAAGATATGGAGGTGGCAGTTAACTCGATAAAATACGGAGCGTTTGATTACATCATTAAAGACAATGATATTGCACTGAAAAAGGTGTACAACAAAATTGGAAAAATTGCCAAGATGCTGGAGCTTGAAAAACGCAATCGCTTTATCCGAAACGCTATGATAGTAACTTTTGTGGTTTTGGTAGCCATTGTAATTTTTGTGGCTCTTCACGAATTTTTCAATTTATTTGGCCTGCAGAAATAACGTTTAAGAATTTCAATAGCCTTTTAAATTCCCCAAAGTCTGCAGAAAGCTGCATTGCTTAGTAAGCTTTACTGTTAGGTATGTGCAACTGCCTGCATTATCAATCCACACAGCCAGGCGCCGTATGTTCCAAAAGCATATCCTAAAACTGCTAACAAAACACCAACCGGAGCCAGCGAAGGATGGAAGGCGGCTGCAACAACCGGAGCACTGGCGGCTCCGCCAATATTGGCTTTACTCCCAACAGCCAGGAAGAAATAAGGTGCTCTTATTAATTTTCCAACAATAAACAGCAATACAACATGAATAATCATCCAGATTCCTCCAACAGCAAAAAGTCCGATGTTGTCGAAGATTTTGCCAACATCCATTTTCATCCCAATGGTTGCAACAAGAATATAAATAAAAACCGTACCTAGTTTTGAGGCTCCTGCACCTTCGTAGTTTCTGAGTTTGGTAAAAGACAATCCGATACCTATTGTTGTTGAAAGAATAATCAACCAGAAGAACTTAGAGGTGAGGCTGAATTTTTTCAAAACGGGTGCATGTAATTCAATAAACGGTGCAATCCAATCAGCCACAAGATGCGCAAATCCTGTAACTCCAAGCCCAATGGCAGCAATTACCATTAAATCGGTGGTGCTTGGAATACGAGCTATTTTCTGGCTGAATTCGTGCATTTTGTTTTTTAAATGAGTAACACTGCTGGCATCAGCTTTAAAGTACTTGTCAATTTGTTTTGATTTTCCCACACCGATCAAAAGAATGGCCATCCAAACTTCTGCAACCAGCACATCTACAGTTATCATTATAGAATACAAATGATCAGAAGGTTTAAATATTTCGTACATGGCAGCCTGGTTGGCGCCACCACCAATCCAGCTTCCGGCAATAGTTGTCATTCCGCGCCAAACTGCTTCCGGTCCGGCCCCTCCAACAAGACCAGGATTAATGGCCGATGCCGCTAAAATGGCAAGAGGGCCGCCAATAACCACACCAACGGTTCCGGTAAAAAACATGATAAGTGCCTTGCTTCCCAGTTTAAATACTTCTTTTAGGTTGATGCTTAGTGTTAACAACACCAAACAGGCGGGCAAAAGGTACCGCGAAGCCATGAAATAGAGCTGCGAATTCTCGCCATCAACAATGTTGAATGTGGTAAGTAAACTTGGTAAAAAATAACACAGCAGCAGCATGGGAACAACACTGTAGAATTTTTTGAAAAACGGTCGCGATGAACTGCTGGTAAAGAAAATAATAGCAAGCAGAAAAAGTAAAAGCCCTAAAGTAACGGCATCGTTTTTAATAAGTGGTGCTACGTGTTCTGTTTCCGGCATATTATTTTATTTTAAATGAACTTCCATTTTTTGTAAAGCGACAAATATAAAAATCTTTTCATGTACCACAACTTGATAAAGATCAGGTTCAATTCTATATAAACTTGTCTGATTATATAATGTTTAATAAAATCAGGTTGAAAATTGTATACTTGGCCAAAAAGGCTTATTTTTTTTGAAGTTTAAAATCTTTCAATAATGCAGCACATAAAAATTTCCCTGTTAATTCTGTTTCTATTTACGGTTACAAGTATAGTTGCTCAAAACGATAAAATCTATACCTCAAACGGCGATGTATTGGTGGGAGAAATAAAATCGATGCAACGGGGTGTTTTGGTTTATGATACTGATTATGCCGATAAAGATTTTCAGATTGAGTGGGAGGGGATTGAAGGTATTTCATGCTCCCGGTCTCTGATTATTTATACCGAAGACGGTAAAAAGTACAACGGAGGAATACAATTTATAGCTGATGAACCCAAAAAACTGATCATACAAACACTTGATGAGAATATAACTGTAAATCTTGACGAGATTGTTGAAATCACTTCCTTTAAAAGCAAATTCATCGATCGGGTAATAATATCAATCGATGCCGGTTTGTCACTCTCAAAAGCCAACAACGTTAGGCAAACATCGGCAGCAGGAAAGATCAGCTACAGGGGAATTAAATGGTACTTTAGTGCAAGATTTAACAATGTTGGAACAACTCAGGACGATGTCGATCCTATTGATCGTTCGGAAGGAGGAATGAATTTTACCCGGGATATTTTTGGGAATGCGATGGTATTGGGTGGTTTAGAGTTTTTAAGCAACAGCGAGCAAATGCTCGATCTGCGTTCTACGGTTAAAGCAGGGGTTGGTTATTACCTTATACGAAGCAATAAATTGTATATGCAGGCAGGTATTGGTATCGCCTTTTCTCAGGAAAAATACGATGGAATAGAAAAGACAAAACAAGGAAGTTTTGAAGGCCTGGGAGGAACTGAATTTAATGCTTACGATATTGGCGATCTGTCATTTCAAATGAAATTAACAACCTATCCCAGTTTCTCGGAATGGGGACGGTGGCGTATCGACTTTGATACTTCATTGAAATATGACCTGCCGCTCGATTTTTACGTAAAACTTAGCTACGTGCATAACTTCGACAGCGAACCGTTGGTAGAGGTTTCGAAAAACGATTATGTATTTAAAACCAGCCTGGGTTGGGAATGGGATTAAAATTTTCATTAACCGGATAATTGTCGGGTAAGAAATCTGTCAACAATTCAACAAATCATCCCTGTTTTTTATAATTTAGAGAAAACAAACGTTGCAGGCTAAAAAAGCAGAAACTTTTAAGTCTGCAAACTCCAGCTTTCTCAAAAAATGAAACTATTTACTACAAAACAAATAGCAGCAATCGATAAGTACACCATCGAAAATGAATCCATTGCAGATATTGATTTGATGGAGCGTGCCTCGCTGCAAATGACCAATTGGATTGTTCAGCAGTTTTCTACCGAAGAGCGACTGCTGTTTTTTGCCGGTCCCGGAAATAATGGCGGCGATGCTTTGGCAATGGCCCGTCAACTGGCAGAGCTCGACTATCAGTGCGAAGTATATCTGCTCGATTTTGGAAAGGCTTTAAAAGGGTCGCCTGCAATCAACCACAAACGATTGGAGGAGCAGGGAAAAGTCAAGCTGACAAAATTAAGCTCGGAAGACGATTTTCCACCTATTGAAGATACCGACGTACTGATAGATGGTTTATTTGGTTCCGGCTTATCGCGCCCTTTGGAAGGATTGCCGGCAAAGGTGGTACAAAAGATAAATCAACTGCTTAATATAGTAGTGGCGGTTGACATTCCCAGCGGACTGATGGGCGAGAACAATGCCGAAAACAACCTCGAAAATATTATCAGGGCTGATTATACGCTAACGCTGCAATTTCCTAAAATAAGTTTCTTGTTTGCAGAGAATGAGTCTTTTGTGGGACAATGGGAAGTATTGCCGATCGGCTTACATCCTGATGGAATAGCAGAAACACCTTCGCCTTATGCTTTGGCCGATGCAGAAGATATTGCGACGCGTTTGCCAAAGCGTGCTAAATTCGACCATAAAGGAAGCTTTGGTCATGCGCTTTTAATTGCCGGAAGTTACGGGAAAATGGGCGCGGCAGTATTGGCGGCGAAGGCTTGTTTGCGCGCCGGAGCAGGACTGCTAACGGCTCATGTGCCGCATATGGGATTCCCAATCATTCAAACTGCGGTGCCCGAAGCCATGGCCAGTATGGACCAGCATGATTCGATGTTTACCGATTTCCCCAGGCTGGAGTCATACGCTGCCATAGGTGTTGGCCCGGGGCTGGGATTGAAAAAGAATTCGTGTCGGGCATTATGTGATCTGTTCGAGCAGGCAAAAGTGCCCATGGTTATCGATGCCGATGCGCTGAATATTCTTGCAGAGAATGAAGCCTGGCTCGAGAAATTACCCGAAGGTTCGGTGCTTACGCCGCATCCGGGAGAGTTCCGTCGTTTGGTTGGCGAAACTACCGATTCATTCGATGCCGTTCAGCAACAAATAGCTTTTGCAAAAAAATATAATTGTGTGGTGGTATTAAAAGGAGCACATACTTCGGTGGCGGCTCCCGACGGAACGATGTATTGGAACTCAACAGGCAACCCGGGAATGGGAACTGCCGGCAGTGGAGATGTGCTAACCGGAATTATACTTGGGCTGCTGGCGCAAGGAATGGCTTCGTTTGATGCCGCCCTGGTGGGTGTTTATTTGCATGGACTGGCCGGTGATATTGCCGCCAAAAAACGTTCTGAATTTGCTTTAATAGCCGGAGATATTATTGATTCACTGGGAAAAGCATTTCTTAAAATACAGAGTTGTGATTAGTACAATTAATCCAATAAAATCAGAAATCGGAATTAAATTTTTACGTTGCTGAACTTGATTCAGCATCTAAAGTCATTTTACAAATAAAAATCAGATCCTGAATCCGTCAGCTAACGGACAGGGTGACGAAATCTCATTAGTAACCATACTGATTATAAAATTGAAGCAATGAAAATAAATGGAGTAGTTTTCGATTTTAACGGAACATTGTTTTGGGACACGCATTTGCAGGAAAACTCATGGGATTGTTTTCTTGAAAAATATGGATTTAGTTTGAACGATGAGGAGAAGAAAAAGTACATTCACGGGATTAATGCTAAAGACACGTTTGAATACCTTTTTAAACGGGAACTCAACGATACCGAGGTTTTCCGCCTGACGGAAGAAAAGGAAGTGATTTACCGCCAAATGTGTTTGGAGCATGGTATGAAACTGGCTCCCGGTGCCGAAAAATTGATCGGTGATTTGAAAAACTCGGGAGTGGCTTTGGCAATTGCAACGGCTTCGGCAAAAAATAACGTGGAATTTTTTATTCAGCATTTTCCATTGTTAAACTACTTTAAGCGCGAACATATTATCTACAACGATGGCACCATGAGGGGCAAACCGCATCCCGACCTGTTTAACAAGGCCATTAAAACCATTGGCACAAAACCGGAAGAAACACTGATCTTTGAAGACTCTCATGCAGGAATTGAATCGGCATTGCGTTCCGGGGCAGGGGAGGTAATTATTGTAAATTCGGCCGATGCCGATTATAACGGTTTTTCCTGCGAACAGATTACTGATTTTAACCAGGTAAACAGAGCTCGTTTTATTGGTGGCAGTTAATTTGAAAATTTATTTCGTGCATTTTATTTTTTTGAATAATTGCTGTTCGTCAATAGTTTTGTGTGTTTGAGTGACACAATAAGAATTCTTATAAAACATTCGTTTAAAATCCTTGCTGTACAACAAATCTCGCTTTAAACTCTTGTTTAAATCCTAAGTCAATCTCTAAACAAAAAAGCAGGAGCCTGCAATGGTTATTGCATCGTACGGTATTATTAACTAAAAACAAAATAGGATTTTATGGAAGGAAAGAAGAAAAAAACGTTGCAGAAAATCATGCGCTCATTGCATCGCGATATTGGATTTTTAATGATTGGTATGACGCTTATTTATGCCATTAGCGGAATTGTTTTGGTGTACCGCGACACCGATTTTTTGAAAAGTGAAAAAACAATAACCAGGCAACTGGAGCCAAACCTCGAAAACGAGCAAATAGGAATGATGTTGCACCTGCGCTTTTTTAAAGTGGAAAAAACAGAGGGCGATATCGTGTATTTTGGAAACGGTACTTATAACAAATCAACCGGCGAGGCAGTATATTCATCAGTAAGTCTGCCAAATTTTCTAAATAAAATAAACGGATTACACAAAGCATCGAGCCAAAGTAAAACACACTGGTTTACTACTATTTTTGGTGTGTTAATGTTGTTTTTGGCGTTCTCGTCGTTTTGGATGTTTAAGGCCAAAACCAAACATTTTAAGCGCGGCATGGTAATTTCATCGTTGGGATTAGTGGTTGCCGTGGTGATGTTGGTGTTGTAGAAAGGTAACATATTTTAGATGCCATTACCCCGGAGTAAAAGAAAGGGGCATAAAAAGGCTTTAGCGTGAATCTTAATAGTAGCGGCTAAAGCCTTTTTCCTTTTTCCAGGAACTCTGGTTGGCATTGGTGAGTGAATCATAAAAATTATGGTACTTTTAATCGACGAAAGTAAAACTCAGATTCTGTGAACTTTTACATGACTAAAAAATACCTTCTGCCGATCGCTTTTATATTGTTGTTAACTGTATTTTTTCAATACAACTATTTTAGTGTCTTTCCAACAAGTAATCATTCCTGGGCACAAAACGACAGGTATGCCTTAGCCCTCGGTTTTGTAGATAATGGCCTGCGTTTTTTCGAACCACAAACAAACATCTACAACCATCAATTTCCGGGGTGGTGGCAGGAGGAATATCAATCGACCCGAACAGCAGTTGACTTTCCGATACACGATTATATACCTGCCGTATTTATGAAGCTATTTAATAGTAATTCGTTTTTACTATTCAGGATATACGTTTTGCTTTTTGGCTGTATTGGTTTATTCTTTTTGTATAAGCTGAGTTTATTGCTAACCAAATGCAGCATAAAGTCGCTTTTTGTTGTTGCCTTTGCCGCGTGTTCGCCAGCATTTGTTTTTTATCACGCTGCTTTATTGCCAACAGTCCCGTCTGTTGCTTGTGCCATAATCGGGTTCTATTTTTACTTTAGCTATTACGAAGAAGAAAAGAGTAGGTTGAATTTTTCTCTGGCATTAGGATTTCTTACCCTGGCAGCCTTATCAAGAACAACCTTTGCCATTGCATTGATAGCCCTGTTCGGGATTGAATTTTTAAACCTGCTAAGAAAACGGAATGACATTAAAAAGAAAATCATTCCAACAATCTCAGTGCTGGCTGTTTACTTCGCTTATTTTGCCTACAACAGTTACCTCAACAAAGAATTTGGTGCCGATTTCCTGAGCAGTTTAATGCCGCCCGATAACTTTAGCCATGCAAAAGAATTGATTTCTACAGCGATGGAGCGTTATAAATGGGTGTATTTCTCGCAGATGCACTATTTAATTTTTGTGCTGGCCGTAGCAGGTGCAGCTCTGTATTTGCTCGTTAAGAAAACAGTGAAAGTTAAAGCCGATTACCTGTTGCTTGTTTTTGCCTATTTGTTTGGATGCCTCCTTTTTTCGCTGGCCATGCTGAAACAGTTTCCAAACCACGATTATTATTTTTTAGATTCTTTTTACCTCCCGGTGGTTTTGTGGTTTGTATTGCTATTGCAGCAATTGCCCGAAATAGCTTCGGTAAAACACAAAATAATTTCAGTTCTGGTACTGCTTTGCAGCTTGTTTTTTATGGTGAAGGCCTCGGCAAATGTTATGGCCGAACGAAACACGGCAGGAAGCTGGAGCCGGTCGGCAATTACCTATAGCAGTTATAAAAATTCGGCAGCATTTCTCGATTCGCTGGGAGTTGACAAGGACGCAAGAATACTGGCTTTGGATGTTACTGCTCCGAATATGGTGCATAACCTGATGCGGCGGAGAGGCTACACACTCATGTCGACAGAGGCCGGAAGAATTGAAAATGCCCTCACTTTTAAAGCCGATTATATTGTTTTTCAGAACAACCGTTTTATGGAGGATATTTACCAAAATTATCCGGCTATTGTACACCGGCTTAAAAAGGTGGCAGGCAATGGAAGAATAACCTTGTGCCAACCCGTAAAATTTATCGAACAATCGGTTGAGGAGCTTATCAATCTTTCGCCCGAAAATGCAAAAGTTAACCTTAGCCTGGCGTTTCCTTTTAATGGCGATGCCGGTAACTGGAGCAATATTAAAGAAAAGAGCAATGCTGAAAATGAAACAAAAGGCTGGTTACCGGCAAGCGATGTTTTCGGATTAACTTACAAAACAGGAAATTTGCCGGAGCTAAGCCAGGCCTCGTGTATGGTAACTGTTCGTACAGCCATTCAATTTATTGAAAAAAAGGAATGCCTGCTGGTTGTTTCGCTAAAAACAGGCGACGAAGTTATTTTATACGAAACCAAAAATTTGGCGGAGCAAAGCAACGACGCGGGGAAATGGAAAGAGCATTATTATCAGTTTCAGTTGCCTGAAGTTGATGCTGAAGATTACGAATTTGCCGTATATTTTTGGAATACCGGGAAAGCCGAATTATTGTACAACAATTTTATCATTTCTGTTTATTAATCCTTTTGGAATAAGATTTAAGCCGAGTCGTTGTTATTTTACTCCCCGCTCGCGCCGATTTGTAATCGGTGTGCAATCCATTAGGATTGAAAATTTCAGTGTCAGCCTTTGGCTGAGGCACAGATTACAAATCTGCGCCAACGAGGCATATAATATTTGTGGCAGCTTTAAAGCAGGGTGAGTAGGAATTTCCAAACGCAAAAAAACCGACCCACCCCAAAAGGGCAGGCCGGCCAATCAAATACTAGTCCATAAGGTTCCGAATAAGAACCTTATCCCAAAACTCACAAATTATGCTATATCGTCGTTATTATCTTCTTCGTTATCGTTATTGCTTTGGCTTTGTTTAGCCGCTGCGTTGGCTTCGGCTATGTATTGCGATATTTCGTTAACAACGGTATCTATACCTCTTGGGTCGTTCATGGCCAGCATGGTATTCAGGATATTCTCTAAAAGTTCGAGCGATGTTTTCAGGTCTTTAAATGCCTCGGCATCGTGCACGGTATCGTCGGCCGAGCGGGCAGCACTGCGTTGAGTGGCTGCGGCAACGTAGGCCTGGTTGTCGTTATCCAATTCGGTTATCCAATCGGTAATGTTGGTGGTTACCAGGTACGGGGCGTTTTCTGGTTTTCGCAGGTCGGCCAGCAAACTGTTAATGGCAGCGGTTTCGGTATCGCGTGCCAAATAATATAAGTTTAGGTCATTCTTCTCAAACTCCGGCCACAAAACCTCGCATGCCAGACGGTAGCTGTCGTTTTGCCGACGTAATCCCGCTTTTATGTGGTCGCGCAGCGAAAGAAATGTATTGTCGCGGCGCGTATCGGCTGATTTTACAACAGCGGTTAATGATGTTTTGGTGGAGCTTCCAATGGCCTGAAGGGCGGTTTGCAACTGGGGCTGAAAACGTGTTAATATGGTTTGAACCATTTGGTGTTCGGGAAGTTGTGCACTTAAAAGATTAACGATTTTTTGAACCAAAGCAGTCAATGCTGCCAATGTGAAATAGGAGAAAAGAATTTTTTTCATGATTTGGAATTTTATTATGTGTTAAGTAATTAATCTACAATTTACGGTCATTCGTTCAAAAAGTCAATAGGAAACATAAAATTGTTATAAATTCAACGGAAAGGATAAACCCGGCAATTGAAACTTTGGCCATGGTTTTGGAGCTTCATTCTGACGGTTTATTTTAACCGCCGCGATTTTGGAGCTCTGTTCCGACAGTTCATTTTTGCTGCCGTGGTTTTGGAGTACTGTTTAGATGATTTTTTTTCATCGCCGCGAAATTGGAGTAGATTTTTGATGGTTAATTTTCTTTGCCGTGGTTTTGGAGCACCATTTTGATGATTTTTTTAGCCCGCCGCCATTTTGGAACTCTATTCTGACGGTTTATTTTAACCGCCGTGGTTTTGGAGCACCATTCCAACGGTTATTTCTCTTCACTTTGCATAGCGCAAAAGGTTTATGTTAACAGTTTTTACAAGCTAAGCGCCTGAAACCTAAAAATTATAATTAGCTTTAGTGCACCAAAGATTTAAACCGTGAATACGCACCCTGAAATAACAGCAAAAAAAGTACTAAGCATAATAAGTGTTGTTATACCTCCATTTTGGGCGGATAACATTACTTGTAGAAATGATATAAGGAAAATAACATTACCTGGTGATGTTATATGCTAGTTGTGTGTAATTTTAAATAACCAAACAACCATGAAAAGATACTTGATACTTACTATTTTTCTATTTACAAGCGGATACCTATTCAGTCAGTACTCTATTGACAAGAATAAAATTATAGAGAGTGCAATGTATTTGGAATTCAGAGTCAATAATAATTTACATTTTGGCACCGGGTTTATCATTCGCGATAGCACTGAAACTGGAGATTTTCTATACCTAATAACTGCAAAACACGTTCTTGGAGAATACAGCAAACCTGGAGTATTTAAGCTTAAAGACAGCACGCTATATATTACATATACAGGAAATATTTATTCTGAGGTAGCCAATGAGGTGTCAATCAATGTTCAAAACATGCTGAATAATAACCTCATAAGATTTTCGGCAGACAGGGATATTGCTGTTATATTCATGGGGAAAATTATCGATAAAAGGATAAGATATCCACTTGCTGCAAATCTAAAAGAGCTAAAAGTATCAAAAGACAATCCATGGATTATGATTGGAAGTAATTTTATAACTAATCTTGAGCAAACCAGACTTGGTACGGATGCTTTCATTTTTGGTTATCCAAAAACTATAGGACTTCAAAAAAATCCACAATATGATTACGATAAACCCTTATTAAGGAGAGGGGTAATTGCCGGTATTTACAAAGAAAAAAAGACAATTATAGTAGATTGTCCTTCCTATGGCGGAAATAGTGGAGGTCCAGTTTATGAGATTGACACCAATGACAATAGAATAAAATTAGTCGGAGTTGTCTCGCAGTGGATTCCTATCGTGTCAGAATATGGAGTTAATAACTCGGACTATTTAGTGGCTGTTTCTGCAGAAATAATTAATGAGGTTATAAATACATTTAAATGAAAAAACTACACACAACAAAGAACTGAGCTTAAAAGCAAGTAAAAACCCATAATTTTTCTTTTAAAACAACCTGTTTTTATAGGGGGCTGTTCCAAAAGAAAAATTATTGAACAACGATACTACTTCGATACGCCGGATCATACGGTAATCCTGATTGGGCAATTGCAAATGACTGTTTTATTAGTTTGTTGCAGACCGCAATCAGAGCTAATTTTTTCGATTTCCCTTTGTTTACCAACCGTTGATAAAGCGACCGACACTGCGGATTACACTGGCAGGCTGTAAAACTGCACATAAACAATTGATTTCGAATATATGGGTTGCCCCGTTTGCTGATCCGTGAACGACCTTTTACGCTGGTCCCCGATGAATGCTCTGTGGGAGATAAACCACAAAATGACGACACCTGGCGATAATTATCAAAATCGCGGAAGCCATTGGTTAAAATGATAAGAAAGGCAGCAGTCTTTTTTCCAATTCCAGGGATGCTGGATAAGTTAACAAACAGATCTGCATCATACTGATGGATCAGCGATAGCATTTCCGACTCCAGCATCGCAATCTCCTCGCGTACATGTTTAAGTTGCCGTTTGAGCGAACGTATCAGCACGCCGCTTTTGACACCTCGGCTTTCCAAGCTTTGGATATGATTTTTCAAGGAGGTATTCTGTTTTAAATAAATAACAATCACCCGCTGAAGCTGTTTGCATTTGGTTATGTAATCCGGTGCCGGAATCCATGGTGATAACCCGGGCTGTTCCTCTCCGTACAAAGCAATCATGCGTGCATCACTTTTATCGGTCTTGTTTTGCTGCAGCTTCATCTGGATGAAACGTTTGATGGAAATAGGATTAACTACTGCCAACGCAATATCATGCTCATACAAATACAGTGCAAGCTGCTGATAGTAGCTCGCAGTGGCTTCCATTACACAAAAACTATTGGCTGGCAATTGTTTGGAAAACTGGCGAAAGCCCTTTCTCCCATTTGGAAAAGAACGATGTCCCGCAATACTATCCCAAACATCAAATTTGTCTTTCGATACGTCAACTCCAACAAAATGATTAATTTTATACATAATATTTTGATTATGAAGGAACGAAACTACGGTAATACAGCAACCTAAAAACAGGCTTAACAGCCCAGAGAACTGATCGTATTTCTGTAGTAAAAGAGCGGGGATAATCTATGTTGACAGGCTCTGGTGGCCTAAATTGTATCTCAACCTTACTCCACTCTTTCGTTCTTTCTGTTTATAAATAAAAGATAAGAAAATGTAAACTTAGGAATTGTACATGGCAGGCGGGGGTTTCAGCGGTCTGACAAGTCAGACCTTGCGCCCACTTTCCTGCGGGTCTGACACGATTTCTTCCAGAAATCCCGCCCGACCACATACAAGTGACCGTTATAGCCAATATTGAAAAACCAACAATTAACTTAACTAAATTGAATTATGGGATTTTTACAAAGACTTTTTGGAAGAAATGAATCTTCAAAACTTCAAGCACGGTCTCGTGACTTTCAGGAAAAAGAATTGATTAAAGATTATGAAGATTTAGTTGAGAAAACAGAAGAGTTTAAAAGAGAGAATTTAGCTTGGCAAACCGAATTCAATCACATCATCGAATTAAGACAAAAAGCTCAACAACTTGAAAAAGAAAATAAACTAGAAGAGGCAATTTCTGTGTATCTCAAATCAATATTTGCTGGAGAGAAAAGTGAAAAATTAAACATTAATAATTATGCTTTCGACATTGAGCGTACTATAATCCTATTCTCAAAAACCAAACGAACGGACGAATTAAAGAAATTTCTTGAGGAAAAAATTGATTTGTATCCAGACTTTCAGGATGCTAAAAAATGGGCTGTTCGACTTTCAAAATTAAATAATGAGAAAAGTAATCAAGTAATATCAATTTCTCCAACTGACATAAATGAGCAAACATCAGGCAAAACAACAATTGGACAAAGAATTAATGATTTTAAAATGAAAATGCCTGAGTTCAATTTTTATTATGACCTCCCAGAAAACTCTGACACTTTAAATTATAATAACAACGTACCATTTGAGTATTTCAGAAAGCTTAGAGAATTTCGAGAAGCATTTGAAACGATTAAAAGTTTAGCAAAAATCGCAGAAAACGAAGGAGATTATAAAAAAGCAATTGAAGCTTATAAAAAAATGATTGCAGAAGAATTTGAAGGTCCTGAACCCTATGAAAGACTTATTATCATTTATGCAAAATTGAAATGGAAAGATGAAGAGAAGAAAATAATTGAACAATCAATTTCTTTCTTTACAAATCTAAAAGACAATCAATTAAAATACGTGCTTTCCCTAGCAAAAAAATACAATATGACTGACAAGGCATTAGAATATATAAATCAAGACAAAAAAATATTCTACTACGGTGGAGCATTTGAATTATATAATCCACAAACATCACGGTTGACAAAATGGAAAAAAAGACTTGAAAAATTTAATAAATAAAATACTGGCTATAACAAATTGCAAATTGCATTGCGGGGGTCGTGCGGTGTCGTACGCAGGATTCTTGTTTCGCAGTTCCGTGTCCGCCAGCTGGCGGACAGGAACGCTCTTCGAAATCCCGCCCGACCACATACAAGTGACCGTTAACTACAAGTTTGAAAGAGCCAACAACATAGCTAAATATCAATGAAAAAATTAACTTTTTTAACCTTATTAATTCTTTCATCAACAATCTTATTCAGTCAGGAAATAAAGCTCGGATTTATTGATTCAATAAACTCGAAAGTATTGAATGAGAATAGAAAAATCATGGTTAAACTACCCAAAGGATACGATGAGACTGAAAAATCTTATCCTGTCATTTATCGACTTGACGGAGACATTGACTTATTTTCTGAAACCATCGGGACAATCAATAGGCTGGCTTATATTGATGAGCTAATACCAGAAATGATTGTGGTTATGATTGAAAATACAGATAGGAACAGAGATATGATGCCTGCAAAAACTGGCTTTTTCGATACAGAACCTGGTGCTGAAAAGTTCAAAAAATTCATAGATAATGAGTTGGTTCCCTATATCGACAAATCTTTTCGGACAAGCAATGAAAGAATTCTATGTGGACAATCTTTAAGCGCAATTTTCACATTGTATTATTTCTTGACAAATACGAATTCTTTTGATTCGTATATTGTATGTAGTGGAGCATTTCTTGATTGCGAAGAGTATTTCGACGACTTAACAACTGATTTTTTAGAAAAAAAAGAGTTAAAACCCACAAGAATATTTTTAACACACGGCCTAAAAGATTTTCTGGACCCAAATGGTATGAATAGGAAACAACTGTCAGATTTTAGCCAAAAGATAAAATCCAAAGCTAATGCTGTATGTGAGTTGAAAGTTTATGAAGACGAAGGACATGTTCCTTTTCAAAGTTTATATCATGGATTAAAATTTATTTATACAACGGATGATTGAAAAAAAAAGCAGCGGGTAACAAAGTATAGATTGCAAGGCGGGATTTTAAGAAAACAAAAATAAAACAGTGGCAGCAAACAACGATTTAAAGGAGTTGATAAATGGAATGACACCAGTACTAAACGCTGGTGAATATGTATTTCTGTCGCTGAATAATTTGAATGAAATTGGCAGGGAACTCACCGTCTGCGAATTCAAAGAAAAAGAAGGAGTTACAGTTGTGGTAGAAAAAGATATTGCTGAAGGATTGGGTTATAGCTACGATTTTATTGCTTCATGGATAACACTAACGATTCATTCTCCGCTTGAAGCTGTGGGATTAACTGCTGCTTTTTCAACAGCGCTGGCAAAAAATAATATTAGTTGTAATGTATTTGCAGCTTATTATCACGACCATGTTTTTGTTGCTGCAAAAGATTCAGAAAAGGCAATTCGGGTTTTGGAACAATTGGCTGAAGGCTATAGATAGAATTGATTAATAATTTTTGAACAAAATGGGAAATAAAACAAAGAATGATTGTTATTGATGGACTATATATCGCATTTTACAGACTATCTTTATTTTTTCGTGAAAATGTGCCCGGATCATTTTTCTATAATAAAAGGTTCGATAGTATAATGATGTTGTCAATTTTTACAACGCTAAATATTGCCAGTGTTTTTATGTTGTTTGATGGCAATTCTCTTCTCGGAAAACCATTGGCGGATTTTTTTGTATGTGTAGTTTTAACTGCGGGGGTATTCACAATATGCTTTGAACGAAAAGCAAGGTATAGAGTGATTTTAGAAAGATATAAAAGCAAGTCATTTGTTTTGTATGGAGTAACCTATTGTATCATATCGGTAACAATATTTATCTATTTACACAGCAGATTATAAAAACCAAAAAATGAAACACAAAAAAGCACTACTGGTAATCGATATGCAAAAGGGATCGTTTACCGCTGCAACACCTCGTTTTGATACCGATGGAGTAGTTAAGCGGATAAATGAGCTGTCAGCCATTTGCAGGGAACAAAACTACCCGGTGGTTTACATACAACACGACGGAACCGGCACCGGCGAATTTGAAAAAAACACCACGGAGTGGGAAAATCTGGATGCGTTAATTGTTAAGCCAACCGATATCCGAATTGACAAATATGCCAACGATGTTTTCTACCGCTCAAAACTTCAGAAGTACCTGGGGGAGTTGAATGTAAAAGAACTGTTTATAACCGGTTGTGCCACCGATTTTTGTGTGGAGTCAACCGTTCAGTCGGCCCTTACGAAAGACTATACCATTACCGTTGTTGCCGATGCACATACCACCGGCGACCGGCCACACTTGCCTGCCGAAAAAGTTATTGAACATTACAACTGGGTTTGGCAAAATATGATACCAACAAAAGGCAGTATTAAAGTGGTTGCCTTTGAAGAACTGAAACAGCAACTTATTACAGAGTCTGAAATGTAATTGTAATATAAACTACTAACCTTTAAAACCAATTATGAAAACAACAAAGATTTACTTGGCAAAGAATCTGCGTGTACTTGTTAAGATGCTGGCATTAAATCTGTTTGTCATTCTTTTGGCAAGTTGCGATAAAGTTGAACCACTACTGGATCAATCCATATTGCAAGGAACGTGGCGAGAAACTGAACCAGAAGACCTGATCCAGTTTGCAGGCTCAAATCATACTTTCAAATTCCGGGAAGATAGTTTTTTCCTGGCACTAGAATTCTGGACGGATGTTGTTTATCCTGATGATCCCTGCGAAGGATGCCCGACTTTTAGTTACATAAAAGGAGAATATTCATTTGATCTGGATAAAATATATCTCGACGGTGTTCGTTGTCTCGATTCAACTTATGCAGATAGGCCGGATGGTAATGAAGTTCCGGGTTATACTATTAGCTATCCCTATAAAATGAAATCTTCGACACGAATAATTTTAGATCCTGAATCTGAGTATGAAAGTATAACTTTAGTAAAAGAATAAAATTATTTTAGCTAATCATCGTTTGAAAACAAATAGAACAATTAACTATCATGAAAACAAATACAATGAATAAATCTTTTGACGATAACACGCTCACCAATAAAGCAGCAGAGCTTTTTTGGCAAGATTATAACTGTGCCCAAGCTGTGTTGGGAGCTTACACCGATTTTTTTCAGATTGATAAAGAGACTGCCTTTAGTTTATCGTGCGGACTTGGGGCCGGCATGGGCCGGCTGCAGGGAACTTGTGGTGCAGTATCAGCCGCCTACATGATTTTTGGGTTGGCAAACACAGATGCCAAAGATAATCCGGAAAAAGTAGCAAATACCTATGCAATGGTTCAGCAGTTTCATAAACGTTATACCGAAGACAAGGGAACAACAGTTTGTAAAGAGTTAATCAATTGCGATTTGAACACCGAGGAAGGGCAGAACCATTTCAAAACTAATAACCTGAAAAAGAACATTTGCGAGGGGTGTATCCGCCATTCGGTAAAACTGATAAATTCAATGCTTCGCGAAAATATCGGCAAATGATTCCCGTTGCCCGAATAAAAGGTTATTTATACTAAAACTTAACGCAACCCTTTGCTTTTGTCTCTCATCTTAAAGACAAAAAACTACAACTCATGAAAAACCCGATAAAACTCAGAAGAATTGATTTAGCTGTATTATTTGTTTTGCTATCAGGATTGTTTTTGCTTCCGGCATGCGACGATGAGGACGAACTTGTTGGAGAACCAACAGCTTGTTTCGAATATACTATCGTAGACAGTAATAATGGCACGATTCAGTTTTATAACTGTTCGGAGAACGCCAGCAGCTATTTATGGGATTTTGGCGGAGGGCAAACGTCAACAAAAAAACAACCCAATCATGTGTTTAGCGGCGAATCTCCATTTTATGTTACGCTGATAGCCTACAACGACTACGAAACTGATACAATATCTCAGCTAGTTTATACGAATCAGATGGTAGTTTACAAACCCAACATTTATATATATCCGGAAGAGGAACTGGATATGTGTTTAACTATTTCGTTTCCGCTGGGTGGCGAAATAACACAATCGATACCCGAATACGGAAAACAATGGTGTGTAAGGGTCGATACTGACGGAAAAATAAATGATCAGTACAATTTTCTTTTTTACGAGAGCCGTCAACCTGATATTTTTCAATACGAAAAGGGATGGTGTGTTGAGCAGTCGGAGTTAACAACCTTTTTTGAAACTAACCTGGCAGCCTGGAATTTTTCTTCGGCTGAAATAGCAGATTTCCTGGAATACTGGATACCCTTATTAAACGAAAACGATTATTACCTGGTTTATCCCCAAACAAACGAAATTATTGACCGGGCAATAGCATTTGATTTCTCGGTATCGCCTGATAATATAAACCGCTTGTTTTATGGCTTTGAAGGAAGGGATGAGTTTATCGTGCTCGAAGAATCGGAAGTGGCTCCTTTTGAGCGAAATGGTTTTACAGTAATGGAATGGGGTGGGTTTTGGAAATAATTACCTTGTAATGGGTTGATTAAATGCATGTAGGGTGATATGTGCGAACTGCACTTCAATAGCTCGGAACTATTTATTCTAGCAGTTGTCGGCCTTTTAACAAGGTAAGCATAGCCAAAGCAGATGTCAGTATAAATAAATAGGAAGCGATAACTCCGATAAAGAAAAACAGTGCTTCTTCAGTTCCGGTTTTGGCAGATACAACATTGTGCAGTATTACACCCACAATGGCAACCGGGAACGTTATTATTACAATTGTCCTGAGTTTTTTCAATCTTTTCAGAAGCTTCTCTGTCAATTCTGGTTCCAATTTGTCGCTGAACAGTGGTTGTTTTTTCCACACCACTACTGCCAGGTAAGCCCAAAATGCAATAGAAATAATTGTTCCGAATGGAAATGCCATTAAAATCAGGATAACTATTCCCAGTCCAACTAATAATCCTTGTAATAGCTTTTTATTCATATTTTTCTATTAAAACACAATCCTAATCTGTCACCCTCAATTTTTATTGGGAGTGGTGTGGTTTAATTAATTTTTTTGGTCTGAAATAAGCTGCAATAAAAGTTATAACAGCTGCAGCTAATTCGAGAAATACACTTGCAAACATTAGAATGGAGATGTAAATCACATCCTTGTTATCCCAGAATGCAACGGCACCATCGGTATAGATTAATGCAAATAGAATCAGAAATCCGCCGATAACGTAGTAACTTCCCGTTCTTCTGTCGCCATACCGCCTGATTCTTCGAACGATTAACAGGTAGCCAACAAATAACGGCAGACGAATCAGTACTGCCAACGACATGCCAATAAGCGCGCCGATATTGTTGGTATTTAGTAATGTTTTCGTATAAATTGCGGGCGATATAATGATCATCAATAAAATGGAAAGCAATAAAATCCCGGCTGCGATAATCAATAATCGTTCATGCTTTTGCAATGTTTTCATGATTTCTGGTTTTTAAGTTACAAAGTCACTAACCTGCATGTAATCACATATTTTTTTACAAAGGATTATAGAAAAGGTTACAAAAGCTGTTTTGAGGAATGGTAAATAAAGTTGTTCGCTAAAATGATTAATGAGTGCCGGGCATATTTTCATTGCTAACGCCAATTTTCATATATTGTTGGTATGAACCCGATCAGCCCGGAAAATATACACGATAAATATGCACCGTACTGGGCCATCGCACTTGTTGTATTGGCAGGAATGGGACTGGCAACAGTATGGATCGATTTGGGTGCATTCTGGAAAGGTTATGTGCTGGATATGGCAGGGCCGGCCTGGAATTATATTCTGTTTCGCGGACTTTTTACCTCCTACACGAATAATGCATGGACACGTTTTTTCACCCCTAAACGAACGTTGATCATTTTTCTGCTGGTTTGTTTTTGCATTGAAACTATGCAGCTTTTTAATGTTTACGATGCTACATTCGACACATGGGATTTACTGGCTTATGTTTCCATTCTTGTTCCCTTATTTCTTATTGACCTAAAACTAAATGTAAAAGGTTGAAACAGATTGATAAGACAGTAAAATCAGCGTCATTATCGTTTCTGTTCATATCGGCTGTTAATCTCTGCTATTTATTCCAGCATTACTTTCGTATGGATGCAGTGCAGCTTTTAGTAAACTCATTAAATAAGCGAAACGCGCACTTTTTTGTTCTTCAGTTTCGTGTTGCTGACTGCCTGAATAACCCGCTCAACTTTATCCGATTGAACGGCTACAAAAGCGCAGTCGTGTTTTAATTCTATCACGCCCAATTCATCTTTGCTGAGTTTACCTTGTTTAAAAAATAATCCGGCAATGTCGCCTTTCGAAATTTTATCTTTTCGTCCGCCCGAAACAAAAAGTGTTTCCCAGCCGGATGTGGCGGGGGCGGGTGCTTCTGTCAGTTCCTCAATTTTGGTTGGTTGAATAAATTCAGGGTAATCTTCGCCTTCCCATTTTAAAATATAGGCGGTTCCTTCGCTGTGCATTCGAGCTGTTCGCCCGTTGCGGTGGGTAAATTCCTGAAACCGTAATGGAAGATGGTAGTGCAGAATAAATTTTAACTCCGGAATATCTAATCCCCGCGCAGCCAGGTCGGTTGCTACAATTAAGCGGTGCGTTCCGTTACGGAATTTAATGAGTACCCGCTCGCGGTCGGTCTGTTCCATTCCGCCATAAAAAGTACCGTGTGTAATTCCTTTTTCAGTAAGATAAGTGCTAACCCGATCAATCGATTCTTTAAAATTGCAAAAGATAATGCCGGGTTGGTTTCCCAAATGGCACAATGCTTTTACCAATGTTTCCAGTTTATCTTTTTCGGGCGAAACAATTGTTTTTATTTCCAGTTCCGGAATCTCATCTTTCAGGTAATTAACACTAAGCGGATTTTTAAAATTCAGGAACTCCGGTATGCGAACACGATGAGTCGCCGAGGTAAGAATCTTTTTCTCTACTTCGGGAAGAAAAGAAACGATGTCTTGCATGTCTTTTTCAAAACCAACTTCCAGCGATTTGTCAAATTCATCAAGAACCAGGGTTTTTATTTTGTGCGTATAAAACGTTTCACGGCGCATGTGGTCGGCAATTCTACCCGGCGTTCCAATTAAAATAGCCGGTGGCCGGTTTAAATCAATCCTGTCTTTACTAAAATTTCGTCCGCCGTAAAAAGCATTGCATTTGTAACCGGTCCCCATGTCGCGGGTAACCTGCTCAATTTGTATGGCCAGTTCGCGCGAAGGAACCAAAATAAGCACCTGCACAAATTCGCAATCCGGATCGAGTTCGGCCACAATGGGCAACATAAAAGCCAGGGTTTTTCCTGTTCCGGTTGGCGAAAGTAATATGGTGTTATCGGCTTTATGAATGGCAAGTTTTGCTTCTTGCTGCATGGGATTCAGCTTCTCAATATTTAGTTTGCTGAGAATATTTTTCTGGTTCTTCTTTTTTCCTGACATGCCGCAAAGGTAAACTTAATTCGTTGAGTTTGTTAGAATAGAAATTTAACGGCTTCTAATTTAACAGGAACTACTAAAATCCGTGAAATCGGCGTTCCATTCATGTAGTCCATTTCCCCTGTAAAGTGTCGCCCTGCAACGCTTTTTCCAGCATCTTCAAAAATTCTTTTCGAGGAATAGGTTTGGCTCCTAAACTGGCCAGGTGGTCGGTAGGCTGCTGTGCATCGATAAAGGCAAAATTGTTTTTCAGGGCAAACTGCACGAGGTGGTAAAAAGCAAATTTGCTGGCATCAGTTTTGGTAAAAAACATCGACTCGCCAAAAAAACAATTTCCCAGCGAAATGCCGTATAGTCCGCCGACCAGTTCGCCTTCAAAATACGTTTCGAAGGAATGTGCGTAACCCAGCTTATGCAATTGAATATAACCGTCGATAATGTCGTCGGTAATCCAGGTTTCATCTTCGCGGCTCCGTTTTACTTTGCTGCAATGCGTGATCACTTCCCGGAAAGCAGTGTCAACGCGCAGTTCAAAAATCCCTTTGTTGATGACCTGCCGCAGACTTTTCTTTAGTTTAAAATCTTCCGGCAATAGCACCATCCGCGGGTTGGGCGACCACCATAAAATGGGTTCGCCCTCGCAAAACCAAGGAAAAATTCCCTGGCAATAAGCCGATAGCAAAAACTCGGGATTGAGTTCTCCTCCTTGCGCCAGTAATCCATCATCGTCTGCCTGGTTCGGATCGGGAAATTGTATCATGGTTGCAAATATAAAAATTGAACCCGGCCTTTCTTTTCTACCACGGACGTAAATGAAATTTTAGAGAAAAAATACTGAGGAAACGAGCGGCGGTCATCCTCAGTATTTTTCAGCTTTAGCAAATACTAACCATCATTTTCTCCAGTTCGGAAGCAATAATCTTTATGCCTTTTTCAATAGCAGGTAACTGGGCATTCGAAAAATTCAAACGGATGTGTTCCTGTCCGCTTCCTTCAGTATAAAACGAGTTGCCGGGAACAAATACCACTCCTCTTTTCATGGTCTCCTGAACAAGGTCGACCGACGAAACTCCGGCAGGTAAGGTTAGCCAAATAAACATGCCTCCCGATGGAGTTGTGGAATAAACATCATCAGGGAAAAAGTGATTGATCGCATCCTGCATGGCTTTGTATTGTTCATGATACTTTTTTCGTACGGACTGCAAATGTTTTTCCAAATCATTATTCGTCAGGTAATGGTGAATGACAAATTGAGTTAAATTGTTCGGGTTTAAATCGGTCGACTGTTTGGCCTTGTCGAAATGGGGAACAAGCTCGTCGGGTAAAATTACCCAGCCATTGCGCAAACCCGGTGCAATCATTTTCGAAAACGATCCGGTCCATGCTACATTATTGTTGGCATATTTTTTTACCGGAGCAGGAAAATTATTCTCGAAATAAATTTCATTGTACGGATCATCTTCAATCAGAAATTTGTCGTAACATTTTAAAAGTTCGGCCAAATGTTTGCGTTTTGCATCAGAGTAACTAATGCCGGAAGGATTTTGAGCGTTGGGTACGGCATACATTAATTTCACATCTTCTTTCCAGAACCAATCTTCCACTTGCGAAAGATTAGCACCGTCTTCTTCCAAATCCACCTCGCAAAATTGCGGGCGATATGCCGATAACGCCTGGATGGCTCCCAAATAGCTGGGTTTTTCTATTACCACTCCATCGCCCTGGTTTATAAACAGACGGGCCAAAATGTCAATGGCTTGTTGCGATCCATTTGTGATAATTATCTGTTCAGGTGAGATTTTCATGTCGTACTTGTCGGCATATCGTTTGGCAATCCATTGGCGAAGCGGGTAATAGCCCATCGAACCTGCATACTGTAGAATGTTTCCTGCAGATTCTTGCAATACTGCATTGGCCGATTTACGAATTTCATTAGCCGGGAATAAATCGGGATTTGGCAGTCCGCCGGCAAATGAAATAAACTGGTTGTTTTCAGCAACATTCAAAATACTTCGAACAAACGATGGGGGAATGTTGCGGTAATTCTCCGATAACTTTTTTTCAAATGATGGTTTTTCCATGTTTTAATATTTTAAGGTTGATTCAAATCAAAAAAAAGCCCTTTCCCGGTTTTACGCAGGAAAGGGCTTCGTTGAGGCAATAGCAACCTTGTCCTACGTGGGTGAATTCACTAGGATAATGACTGCCGCTGCCGCAATATTTATATGTGTTGTTCTCAAACTATTCGTCGTTTTATTTTCAATCATCAAAAAAAAGGCCATTCCCGTAAGAGAATGGCCTTTGATAAATATCCTTGTAATCCATACTCTTGTCAGGCTATCGCTAATGCGACAACTGCTGCGAGAATAATATGGATTGCATTTTTCAACATCTGTAAACAAAGAAAGTAATTATTTCTTATGGTGGGTGTCCTGTCTCTGGTTTGTTAACTTAATTTAAATTGCAGCTGATTTCTATAAAAGAACATTATTGAAACGCGGTGGTATGCTTCAAATCTCTTTAACGTATTTCGTATCAGTCCTTATTATTTTCTTACGCTGATAAATTTATGGCACAAAATAATTTTAATACTTTTGGGTTTTACAAAAAACAATTTGAACAATGAGATATCTTATAGTGATTATTGCTGTACTACTGGTAATTCCAACATTTGGACAGCGCAAAAAGAAAGATGATGAAGTTGGTGTTGTTCCAACGTATGTAGAGGGTATTCCGTATACTTTGCCTCGTACCGGAATTAAGATTCACGTAAAAGCAGTTTGCGAAAAATTTGTACCGGGGCCATATGCAGCTTATGCCGAGCAACTATTGGGTATAAAAAATGCAAAAACACGTGCTACCAGCAATTGGACAATTACTGATGTGGAAATGGGAACTTTTGCAGAACCCGATCCAGAACAGGTACATAAAGCCTGGGGTGAAGTTGCAGCTTTGTTAAACCTTACACCAAACGGATGTTTGGCGGGTATAAATGCCGGGAGTATGACATTGCCTGCGTATGCACAAGTTGCTTCGAACAGCGGTTTGCAAAAACCTGATTTCGATGATGGTTTTTCGTTCGACTATTTAACCGACAGGCCAAGCTATTATCCGGGCGACTCGACAAATAATTTCAGACCAACAAAAGTGAGTATGGAGCAAAAAGCTGCTGAGGCTGCTCAACGTATTCTCGATTGCCGCATGAACCAGTACGACATGGCTGCACTGATGATGGATGGGGAACATCCTGACGGCAAGGCTTATGAAGTAAGTATGAAAGAGCTGAAAGAGATTGAAAAAGATTATATCCAGCTTTTTGTTGGTCGAACCACCTACAAAAAGCAAAATTACAGTGTTGATTATGTTCCCGGATCGACTGTAAAAAGCGGACAGGTTGTTTTTCGCGTTTCCGACGACAAAGGAATTGTTCCGGCAACCGATCTTTCGGGCAAACCGGTAATGATGGAGTTTGAGCGTGTGGAAGAATTGAATCAGAAACTGTCAGCACAGACTTCATCAGAAAATCCTGATGCAGGTGCTTCCGGTATTTATTTTCGTTTGCCGGGTGTGGCTACCGTTCGTTTAATTTACGAAATGAATGAGCTGGCATCAGCACGTTTAAGTATTGCCCAGTTTGGTGTTGTTGCACCTTTCCCTGAAGACTTTTTAGGTGGTGATTATGCTGTTGAATTGCATCCTGAAACAGGGGCGATAAAATCTGTACAATTAAAATAAAGCTGCAAATTATAAGTATTAAGAGCCCGGTGAATGCCGGGCTTTTTTTTTGAAAGTCACTTTGGTAAAAACAAAAAAGTTCAAGCAAAGTAGATCACTAAGTTTTCGCAAAGCACGCAAAACAGATTCTATACCTTTACGAATTTTGCGCTTCTTCTTTTCTTTGCGTGAAACGATAGTGATAAAAAGAATACACTCTCGGGAGTTTTTTTTTCCTATTTGAAATCGATTAAGGCAAAAAAAATACCCGACTTTAAAAAGCCGGGTACTTCCAATATTTTCAAATATCTTATTTTATTCCGTGCATCATCTTTTTCAGTACCGGAGAAAGAGCAATTGCAACAAGGGCAATAACTGCCGACTGAATAGCAATCAGCCAGAAAACCTGAATTTCAGTGCCAAGCACTTTTTCCAATTGTATTGATATGGCTTTCATTTGCGAGGCAACAAAGTTACCGGCTGCAGTTGAGCCAAACCAAATTCCCATCATCGTTGAAACCAGTTTTGGCGGCGATAATTTGGTAACCATCGACAATCCGATTGGCGACAAACAAAGTTCACCAAATGTATGGAACAGGTAAACTACGATCAGCCATAACGGGCTAACCAAACGAATGGCATCGCCACTGGTCGATCTGGTGAAGGCAAACGCCATAATTACAAAACCAAATGAAAGTAAAATCAAACCCCAGGCAAATTTCATTGGCGTATTCGGGTTCAATTTGTATTTATCGAGTTTTATCCATAACACACTAAACAACGGTGCACAGGCTACAATCCAGAATGCGTTAATACTTTGGAACCATGAAGCTGGAATTTCCCAGTTACCGATCATTCGCTGTGTATTATCTCGGGCAAAAATGTTAAAGGTTGTTCCGGCCTGCTCAAAACCACTCCAGAATAAAATGTTGAAAACAGCCAAAACAAGAATAACACCAACACGCGACCATTCGGTTTTTCCACTGGTACCTTTAAAAATTGTTGTGGCAAGAACGATTACTCCACCAACAGCAATTACGTAAATTATTATTGTTCCAACTATTGCAGGAATAACTTTCCAAAGAAGAATTACAGCAAAAATAAGTGCAATAATGCCGATTGTATAAAGCAATATGCTTAACCAGTCTTTTAAAATTAAGCGTACCCGCTCCGTTTTTACTTTCGGAGGCATTCCAACATGTCCGAGAGTATGGCTGCGAACAAAGAACCATAAGGTACCTAGCACCATTCCAACCCCGGCTGCCAGGAATCCATATTGCCATGCCACTTGCTCACCCAGTTTCCCGGCCACCAATGGAGAGAAGAAAGCTCCGAGGTTAATACCCATGTAGAAAATTGTAAAACCACCATCTTTGCGTGGGTCGTTATTGTCGTACAACTCACCCACCATGGTAGAAATATTGGGTTTAAAGAAACCGTTACCCAGTATTAATATTCCTAATCCGGAGTAAAAAATGGTTTGCCTAAATTCGACACTGGCATCAGATCCGTATAACCACGCACTTCCGGCCAACAGGAACTGACCAATTGCCATGGTTAAACCTCCAATGTAAATCGATTTTCGCTGACCCAGCACTTTGTCGGCCAGCATCCCGCCAAGAATTGGGGTTACATACACCAGCCCGGTGAAAATACCGTAAATAGTAAAGGCATCAAGTTCTGCCATTTCAAATCCGCCGGAAGCAAAAGTTGACGTAAGGAAAAGAACCAACAAGGCCCGCATTCCATAGTAACTAAAGCGTTCCCACATTTCACTGGCAAACAGTGTCGAAAGCCCAATTGGGTGACCAAAGAAGGCTTTATCTGCATTTTTACTCATAATATCTTTATCTTTTATTTTCTAAAGCTCGCTAAAATATCAATTATCTTCAAAGAAATCCTTGAAACATATCAGCTTTTCTATTCTTCTGGCTAATTTTATAAAATTTTAAAAAGTTTTAGACGGAAATTGCACAAATTGTTTTTTCAATTGTTGCTTATTTTGTTGTTTAGAAAAAACAAAGGGTAATTTGTTAGTAGAATAAAAGAATGAAATTATGAATGAAGCAATAAAAAATCTCGAGCCACAAAACGTTTGGAAGATATTTTCTGAGATGACACAAATTCCTCGTCCATCAAACCATGAAGAAAGAATACAGGACTGGGCGGTTAGTTTTGGCGAAAAACTGGGCTTGGAAACCATTAAAGATGAAGCCGGAAATGTGATCATTAAAAAGCCGGCAACTCCGGGTATGGAAAACCGCAAAACAGTTGTTCTGCAAGGGCACCTCGATATGGTTCCTCAAAAGAACAGCGATAAAGTTCATGATTTTCAGAACGACCCGATTGAGGCTTTTGTTGATGGTGACTGGGTAACGGCCAATGGAACAACGCTGGGTGCTGATAATGGAATTGGCTCATCGTCGGCAATGGCGGTTTTGGCATCAAAAACGTTAAAACACGGACCAATTGAAGTGTTGCTTACTGCTACCGAAGAAACCGGTATGGACGGTGCAAATGGCTTAAAAGCCGGAATGCTTGATGCCGATATTTTGATCAACACCGACTCGGAAGACGAGGGAGAACTATATGTTGGTTGCGCTGGTGGCGAAGATGTAAATATTTCATTCAATTACACCGAAGAAGAAGTTCCTGTTGGTTTTGTTGCCTTGCAATTGAGTGTTACCGGAATGAAAGGCGGCCACTCGGGCATGGATATTATTTTGGGCCGTGGAAATTCGATTAAAACCTTTTTCCGTATTCTAAATGCAGCTGAAGAACTGGGTGCTCGCCTGGCAAGTATTGATGGTGGAAGTTTACGAAATGCCATCCCGCGCGAAGCTTTTGGCGTTGTTGTGGTTGAAGAGGCGAAAGTAGCTGACTTTATAGCTTTGGTTGATGAAGTTGCTGATGAAGTAAAAGCAGAACTTGCAGCAACCGAACCCGATATTGATATTGCCGTTGAGCAGACTGATTTACCAGGTGCTTTAATTGATGCTGATACGCAGAAAAATGTGACAAAGGCTATTGTAGCCTGCCCGAACGGAGTTATCCGCATGAGTGATACCATGAAAGGTTTGGTTGAAACGTCAACCAACCTGGCAATCCTGAAATCGGATGCTGCAAGCAAAACCATAAAGGGTGGTTGTTTAATGCGCAGTTCGGTTGATTCGGCAAAAAATGAATTGGGAACGCGCCTTAAAGCTGTGTTTGAACTGGCTGGTGGCAAGGTAACTTTGTCGGGTGCTTACCCGGGATGGAAGCCAAATATGGAATCGCCGATTTTGAAAACCATGCAAAACGTGTATAACGACAAATGGGGGAAAGTGCCAAAAATTATGGCCATTCATGCCGGTTTAGAATGTGGTATTTTAGCGCAAAACTATCCACATTGGGATATGATTTCGTTTGGGCCAACCATTCGTTTTCCACACTCGCCGGATGAAAAAGTAAATATTGAAACGGTTAAAAAATTCTGGGAATTTCTGGTGGCAACACTTGAAGCTATTCCTGAAAAATAGAACAGCATAAAACAATAATAAACGAATGTCATCACACTATTGTGGTGACATTTTTTATTCCATAATCAAACTTCCCTGATCATCAAACTTCCAAAAAGGTGCCCAGGCTATTTCCCAGGCGTGCCCGTCGGGATCAGCAAAGTAAGCATCGTAACCACCCCAGAAAGTTTCGCGCGGCTGAACAAGTGAACGACCACCATTTGCAATTACTGAATTGAATAGCTCATTAACACCTTCTTT
This sequence comes from uncultured Draconibacterium sp., assembly GCF_963677565.1. Classification (NCBI taxonomy): domain Bacteria; kingdom Pseudomonadati; phylum Bacteroidota; class Bacteroidia; order Marinilabiliales; family Prolixibacteraceae; genus Draconibacterium; species uncultured Draconibacterium sp. Next base: position 2,203,102 of record NZ_OY781981.1, read on the forward strand.
TGTGTCGAGATTAATGGCTAAGGTTACACCCGAAAAACCACTTCGTTCAGGTTGCAGTTCGGCGTCTTCAGCCAGCTTGTTGATGGGGTAGAGACCAAGAATAATTCCTTCGTGATTGTAGAATGTTATTTTATCATCGCTGTCTTTTGTAGGCATCCAGCCAAGTGCATTTTGATAAAAAGATCTGGAAACACTGAGGTCTTTTACTCCGAGCGTTATAATGTTTAAGCGTGGTTTCATTATTATTTAGTATTTAGGCATCATTTCAATTAATTCGCCATGGGGTGTTATCATGTGTCCCATAATATTTGCTGTAAGACATGAATGTACGGGAATAATTTCTACCAGGTCGCCAATGTTTATAAGCTTGAAATTGGTTGGTGTAACTTTTATAACGCCATGCTCCTGCGAAAGTCGTGTCAGGTAATTTTTTGTGTCGAGCAAAACTTTTTCATCACCTTGTTTAATAATAACACGTCCGTATAGCTCTTTCCCGTCGGTGTTTTGCAAATTGTCTTTTGAGAAATGAACCGCACCTCCGTAAATCACAATTTCGTTTCTCGAAACATGTTTTGATACCACCGGACACACCATCCTTACAGCAATATCGCTAATTTCACAAACGCCCAGGTTGTATTGCATCAGGTCGTAAAAAACAAAGTTGCCGGGGCGAATTTCATCTATCCCGTCAAAATTACCGCAAATGCTCGCCGACGGAGTGTCGCCCATGCTCAACTCCATTCCCGGATAATCTTTATGATACCTGTTTTTTAACTTTTTCAGTTTTAACAAAGCATCAAAATGGCTGCTGAATATTTCGTTGGTCGACAATGCAGTGTAGGTATGACCAGTGTGGGTCAAAAAACCTTTAAAACTAAGTTTGCTGTTTTTACGCAATATATCGAGAATTGAATCAATGCGCCCTGTTCTTCCGGCCGGTATTCCGGTTCGGTTATAACCGGTGTCAATTTTCAGATAAACGCCAATTTTATTAATTACCGAGTTGGCCAAAACTTCTGCTGCTTCTTTATTTTCAACCAGTACATTAAGTTTTACTGAATCTGCCAGACGGTTGATGCGGCTAATTTCCAGAATATTCAGCGGGAAGGCAAGCGTTATGTCATTCCAGCCGTTCGATGCAAAATATTCCGCCATCAAAACCGAGGAAACGGTAATTTGGTTGATCCCAAAACGTTTAAACCACTCACCAACTTTAGCTGCCTGGTGGGTTTTGAAATGTGGCCTCAAGCGAAGTTTATACTTCTCGGCTTTTTTCACCATCCGTTCAATGTTTTGCAGGCAAACTTCTTTGTCAATAATAAGTGTCGGTCGTGTAATTTCTGTCATAAAAAATTAATGTAACGTTCTTAACTTTTGAGTTAGAGCATTGCGGGTGGCCATTAATTTGTTTGAAATGCCAACTTTATACAAGTGTGGACTGATAAAACGTTTATGTTCGTCGGGCAATAAAGCAGCGCGGTTTATAAGGTATTTATGTATTTCTACCGGACTTTTGTGTTGAAGCAGAACGTTTCCCTGTTCAACTACTTTTTCGCGAATAAGTTCGAATTTAAATTTCGAGACTTCGGTATTTTTTTCGGGATAAATACGGTGATATATGGTGTCAATTTCTTTGGGATTTTCATCCTGAAGAAAGATTCCGTCGCGGTAAAACTTCCCTTCTTCATCAAAATAGCGAACCAATTGCTTTTTCCCGGGCAAAGTAATTTTCTCAATATTTTCCGAGAATTTCATTTTTGGTTCTCCGTCAATCTCGGTGAGTTTGTAAACACCATCCAGGGCAGCATCGCTTTTCCCGGTAATCATTTCCGTGCCGATTCCAAAACCGTCGATCATTGCATTCTGGTCAAGCAGCAGCGTTTTTATCACATATTCGTTCAGCTGATTCGATGCCAGAATCTGAACTTCATTCAATCCGGCGTCATCCAGTAATTTTCGGGCTTTTTTACTTAGGTAAGCCAGGTCGCCGCTATCCAAACGAATGGCTTTTAGTTTTTGCCCTTTTGCTGCCATCTCATGACCAACTCTGATGGCGTTTGGTACACCCGATTTTAGCGTGTCGTAAGTGTCGACAAGTAAAATGGTATTGTCGGGATTGGTTTCAGCAAAAGCTCTGAAAGCTTCCAGCTCCGAGTCGAAACTTTGCACCCAGCTGTGTGCCATTGTTCCACTAACAGGGATGTCATATATTTTTCCGGCCAGCGTGTTCGATGTTGATGAAGCCCCTCCGATACAAGCTGCCCGGCTGGCATGAATGGCGCCAAAATCCTGGGCACGGCGCAGGCCAAAATCGGCAAATAACTTTTGTCCCGAAATATGTTTGATGCGGAATGCCTTTGTGGCAATTAGCGATTCAAAATTCAAAATATTCAGCAGAATACTTTCTACCAACTGGCATTCAATAATATTGCCTTGCACCGAGAGGAGTGGCTCGTTCGGGAAAACGATCTCACCTTCTTTTACACTGTAGATATCTCCCGAGAATTTGAAATCGCGCAGATAATCCAAAAACGCATCTTTAAAACCATTGGCTTTAAGAAATTCCAGGTCCGATTTGGAATACGTGAACTCCTGCAGGGCGTCAATAAAATCCTGCAAGCCCGCAAAAACGGTAAAACCACCTTTGTAAGGATTGGTTCTGAAATAGTAGTCGAAGGAAGTTTGCTGGTCTTTTTTATGGCAAAAGAAATAACCCTGAGCCATAGTTAACTCATACAAATCGGTATATAGTCCTAGTGTTTCTTTAAATATTGATCCCATTTTGCCCCCCACTGAGATGCTTAAAGATAATTAAGAATTATAAGTTTTTAAATGATCTTTAAATTATTTAACTCAATGTTTATGTTCAGAATAAGAACGGGAAAGTGTAAATCTGTCTGTTTATGGCATTTGATTGGATCGGGTGGCTTTGGAAATATTTTAGAAATTCAGAGTAGGGAATAAAAAAACGCTGCTCAATTAAATGAACAGCGTTTTCAATCAAAAATATCTTTGTTTATTCTTTTTCGAGCATAATAGTTTGTTCCCTGTTCGGACCAACTGATGCAAGAGAAATAGGAATACCCATTTCGTCTTCAATAAAGTTAATGTAGTTGTTCAACTCTTCCGGAAACTCATTCTGATCTTTAACTTTGGTAAGATCGGTTTTCCAACCCGGTAGCTCAACATAAACCGGTTTTACGGTGTCATCCAGTTCGAATGGGAAGTGTTCTACCACTTCTCCATCAATTTCGTAACCTACACAAACTTTAATTGTATCGAAATCATCCAGCACATCGGCTTTCATCATTATCAACTCGGTAACGCCGTTAAGCATACAAGTGTATTTTAAAGCTACAAGGTCGAGCCAGCCACAACGTCGCGGGCGACCGGTTGTTGATCCGAATTCGTTACCTGCTGTGCGCAGTTTTTCGCCGGTTTCATCAAACAGTTCTGTTGGAAAAGGTCCCATTCCAACGCGGGTGCAGTAGGCTTTAAAAATACCGAAAACTTTACCTATGGCACTTGGCGCAAGTCCTAAACCGGTACAAGCTCCGGCACAAATTGTGTTCGAGCTGGTTACAAACGGGTAGGAGCCAAAATCGATATCAAGCAATGTTCCCTGGGCACCTTCGGCCAATACGGTTTTGCCTGCTTTTAAAGCATCGTTAATCATGTGCTCGCTGTCAACCAGCTGAAATGATTTCAGTACTTCAACACCTTCAAACCACTCTTTTTCACATTCGTTAAGCATCTCTTCGTAGTCGTACTTAAAGAACTCGCTTAACATTACTTTGTGGTTATCGATTCGGGCAGTATATTTTTCTTCAAAACCGTGAACCAAATCTCCTACACGAAGACCATCGCGGCCGATTTTATCTTTATAAGTTGGCCCGATTCCTTTTAAGGTAGAACCAATTTTTGTGTCTCCTTTTTTCTGTTCCGATGCTGCATCCAGAATTTTGTGTGTTGGCAAAATCATATGTGCTTTTTTCGAAATAAAAAGGTTTTTCGAGATATCGACACCAATTTTACTCAGCGATTCAATTTCTTTTTTAAAAACCATTGGGTCGATAACAACCCCGTTACCAATCACATTGATTTTATTTTCGCGGAAAATACCGGATGGGATGGTATGCAAAACATGTTTAATATTGTTGAATTCAAGGGTGTGGCCGGCGTTTGGCCCTCCCTGAAAACGAGCTATAACATCGTATTCCGGAGTAAATACGTCAACAATTTTACCTTTTCCCTCGTCGCCCCATTGCAGGCCCAACAATACATCTACCTTCATTTTGAGTTTTGATTTTTATTTTACATGCAAAACCGCGAAAACTTAACCAATTACGATTAACCTTTCACGGCCTTCAAATTAAGCAGTTAAAAGTACTAAATATTTTAAGCACAACAATAAAAATACTTGCACACTGCGTTTATTTTATAATCTATTAAGAATTACGCCTTTATTCCTTTTTTGTGCTTTCGCCGTAAATATACAGCGTGTGGTGCGACAGCTTGAAGTCGTTTTTATTACAGGCGTCTTCAATAATTTCGCGAATACGCGGATCATAAAACTCTACAACTGTTCCGTTGCTGGTGTCAATCAGGTGATCGTGCTGGAGTGTTGCGAATGCCTTTTCAAACTGTGCAATGTTTTTGCCAAACTGGTGTTTTACAACCAATTTGCAATCAAGCAGCAAGTCAATTGTATTGTAAAGTGTAGCGCGGCTTACCCGATAGTTATTGTTCTTCATCGAGATGTATAACGACTCAATATCGAAATGCCCCTCGCGACAATAAATCTCGTCAAGAATTGCAAATCTTTCAGGTGTTTTCCGGTGACCGTTCTTTTCAAGGTACTCGGTAAACATGTTGCGCACAGTTTCTCTGGTCTTCTGGTTATTCATAATTAAACCAATTTTAAATAGGCCAAAAATAGAAAAAAAATTTATTCTTTTAGAATGAATATAAATTAATCCTCAAGGTTTTCTACACGATTTACACTATCGATGCCTTTAATCGTTTTTAGTTTGTTGATTAAGTTGTCTAAATCGTTTGTATTGTGGATATATAAGAAGAGGTCGCCCATAAAAATTCCATCGTGTGTATCGAATTTTACTGAACGCATGTTAATATTGTGCCCCTTAGAGATTAGCGTAGTTACTTCGTTTACAATTCCCATGCGGTCGAATCCTTGTAAATGCAAGCGGGTAAGGTACGACTGCCGTTTGAACTTGGTCCATTCTGCCTGAATGATTTTTTCGCCCTGGTTGGCAATAAATTTTTCCAGTTCGCGACACTTTACTTTGTGAATAATAACGTGGTCGTCGGTTGTAAGGTAGCCAACAACAGGTTCGCCCGGAATTGGGTTGCAGCATTTTGCCAGCGAGAACTTAATATTATCCTGGTTTTCTTTTAAAAGAAATGGCTTTTTCTTGTCAATCTTTTGTTTTGCAGGAGTTTCTTCTTCTTCTTCTTTGTTTTTATTGCCCGATCCAAATGTGATGTTCCAGTATTTTACCAGTTTGCTTTCCGATTTTTTACCGATAATATCTTTTACATCATCCAGCTCAAGAAATCCCATGCCAACCTCGGAATACAACTGTTCTTTGTTGTTCAGGTTAAAGTGTGCCGTTAATTTTTTCAGGTTATTCGATGTTAACGGGGCGTTTATTTCTTTAAAAAGTTCTTCAATAATTTCCTTGCCCTTGTCGGTATGTTTACTTTTTTCCTGCCTGAAAACGTTTTTAATTTTTCCTCTGGCTTTTGGCGATGCCGAAAACTTTAGCCATTCCAGTTTGGGTGTCTGGTTTTCTGATGTCAAAATCTCAATCTGATCGCCGTTTTCAAGAATGTGGCTAATTGGAACCAGCTTCGTATTTATTTTGGCGCCAATGCATTTATTGCCCAGCTCGGTGTGTATTTCGTAGGCAAAATCGATAACTGTCGATCCCAATGGCAGCGAAAACATATCGCCTTTTGGCGTAAATACATTTATCTCGGATGAGAACAGGTTGAGCTTAAAATCGTCGAGAAATTCGAAGGCATCAGAATCGGAACTTTGCAATAGTTCTCGAATTCGTTCAATCCAAGGATCCAGTTCGTTCTCGAAATTTCGGATGTCTTTGTAGCGGTAGTGGGCTGCAAAACCATGTTCGGCCACATCGTCCATTCTGTCGGTTCGTATCTGAATTTCTACCCAATGGCCTTGCGGCCCCATAACGGTAACGTGTAACGATTCGTAACCGTTTGCTTTTGGCATGGTAATCCAATCGCGAATCCGGTCGGGTTTTGGTTTGTAAATATCAGTTACTATCGAGAGCACATCAAAACACTGTCTTTTTTCCGATATTCCTTTTTTTGAATTGATAATAATACGAATGGCCAGTATATCGTAAACCTCGTTAAAAGCCACTGCCTTCTTTTGCATTTTCTGCCAAATGGAATAGCTTGTTTTTAGCCTGTGAGCTACGTTACAGTCAATCCCTTCATCCTGCAGTTTTTCAATAATTGGCCGGGTAAATTCGTGTACGAGGTAATTTCGTTTATCTTCCTGGTTATGAAGTAGCAATTGAATTTGCTCGTATTCTTCCGGGTGTTTGTGCTTAAAACTCAGGTCTTCCAAATCGCTTTTAATGGCATGCAAACCCAGTCGGTGTGCCAATGGCACATAAAGGAAAAGTGTTTCGCCGGCAATTTTTATTTTTTTGTGCGCCGGCATCGAATCCAGCGTTCGCATGTTGTGCAAACGATCGGCAATTTTTATCAGAATTACCCTCACATCGTCTGAGAGGGTCATTAACATTTTTTTAAGAGTAAGTGCATGTTTGGCGTCAAAGTCACCGGAAAGCTTCGTCAATCCGTCAACAATTCTCGATACACGCGTTCCGAACATGTTTTCAATGTCCGACAAACGATATTCGGTATCCTCAACAACATCGTGCAAAAGTGCTGCAACAATCGATGTGGCTCCCAAACCCAAATCAACCGCGACAATTCGCGCAACTGCAATGGGGTGAATAATAAATGGTTCGCCCGATTTGCGTTTTATGCCATGGTGTGCCGCATTCGAGAATCGAAATGCTTTTTCGATCCGTGCCAGCCGCCCTTCATCAAACTTATCTTTAATGACCTTTAGAAAATCCTGGTAGCGGTCTTCAATATGCCTTATTTCTGCTTTTGTAAAATGTTGCACCTTGCCTTTGTCTGATCCTTACTTTAAACCTGTCTGTAATAAGTTTTGAATATATAAATTCTTTCCTATCCCTGCTCTCTGACCTGCTAAAATATCTCTTTTTTTGTCTCCTATCAACACTGAGTTAACAGGATCGATATTAAATTCCTGAATGGCTTGCAAAATCATTCCCGGTTTGGGTTTTCTGCAGTCGCAATTCCCTGTAATTTCGGGATGATGAGGGCAGTGATAAACTTTTGTTATTTCTATTCCTTGTTTCTCAAACTGCCGGATCATCCAATTGTTTAAACGAAAAAAATCGACTTCGGTATAATATTTTCGTGCAATACCTGACTGGTTAGTGATTACGAATAACATAAAACCCTTTTGCTTATAGCCTTTTAGAAGTTCGAAAATACCCGGGATAAATTCAAAATCTTCAATTCGAAACACATAGTTTTTTTCAACGTTAATAGTTCCGTCGCGGTCGAGAAACAGGGCCTTATTTTTATTGTTAGTTACCATTCCCGAAAAGAGTTTGCTCAACTTTTTCGCAAATGATGTGTCCAACCAATAAATGCATTTCCTGAATGCGTGGCACATTTTCCGATGGAACTTTAAAAATGAGGTCGCTTAAATCGTTTAAATCTCCACCCGTTTCGCCGGTTAAGGCAATGGTTGTTAATCCTTTTTCACGAGCGGCAATAAATGCATTTACAATATTTTTTGAAGTTCCTGATGTGGATAAGCCAATCAGAACATCGCCTTTCTGGCCAAATCCTTCAATGTAACGACTGTAAACTTTTGTAAAGTCGTAATCGTTTGAAACCGCCGTAACAAACGATGAGTTTACATGGCACGCTTCAGCCGGAATGGGTTTGCGTTCAAATTTAAACCTTCCCGAAAGTTCGGCGGCCAAATGTTGCGCTTCGGCCGAGCTGCCTCCATTTCCACAAAAAAGAGTTTTGTTGCCGTTGTTATAAGCTTTTACAATCGTGTTGGCAATGTTTTCAATTGTCTGAATCAATTGTGCGTTTTGCTCCACCTGATTGCAAAGTGCCGAAAGCGCTTTTATATGCTCTAGCGTGTTACTCATTAAAAGTTGCTTTTAATTTATTCAGAACAAATTTATCAATTGGGAAAGTAATATCGTCTTCTTTTAGGTCTTTTATTTTTCTCCAACGAAAGCTTTGTGTTTCTCCGGCATCAATTTTAAAGTCAAATGCTTTTTCTGAGACCTTAAATTCCAAGGGCTGTTTCAGATCGGCGAGGTAATAAACGCTGATCAATTGAGCATCTTCGAAAAACAAGGCTTTTTGGTAAAAGTCGGTGGTGTAAAAGTGGCGGATATTTTCAATTTGTTGTCCGTTACATTCTTCTTCAAACTCGCGTTTTAATCCATCAATCAATCCTTCTCCAAATTCCAGTCCTCCGCCCGGAAACTTGGTCATTTTTGTGTCCAAAACAAATTCGTCAGAAAGTAAGACTTCATTTTTTTCGTTGACAACCAATCCGTAAACACGGATAATAAACTGTTCCATTTTAACTGATTTGAGATTCAAGCCACTCAATAATTTTGTCGGATTCAGTAGGTTCAAACCATTCTACGCTTTCATCTCTGCGGAACCATGTAATTTGCTTGCGGGCATAACGCCGCGAGTTTCGTTTTATCAATTCAATTGCTTTTTCGCGCGAAATATCACCATCAAAATAAGCGAATAATTCCTGGTAGCCTACGGTATTCAACGAGTTCATATGTTTTTTGTGGTAAACGCTACGTGCTTCTTTTTCCAGCCCGGCTTCCATCATTTTATCAACCCTCAAATTTATTCGGTTATGTAATACTTGTCGGTCACAATTCAGCGCGATCTTTACAATTTTAAAGGGCCGCTTTTTTGCCGTGTTCGATCGAAAAGAGGAATATGGTTTTCCGGTTTGAATACTAATTTCCAGCGCATGAATTATTCGGTTCGGATTTTTCAGATCTACTTTTTTATAGTAATCCGGATCGAGCTTTTTTAACTGAAGACGTAAACTTTCCAATCCTTCTTCTGCCAATTGCTTTTTTAACGACGCACGAATTTCCTGATCGGCATCGGGCATAATATCAATTCCTTTGCAAATGGCATCAATGTATAACATCGATCCACCAACTAACAGCAGAACATCTCTTGTTTTAAACAGCTCGTCTATTAATTTCAGTGCCTCCGTTTCGTAGCGGCTGGCATTGTAGCTTTCTTCAACCGAATGACTTTGTATAAAATGATGAGGAGCGGCAGCCAGCTCTTCTTTTGATGGAACTGCAGTGCCGATATTCAGTTCTTTAAAAATTTGTCGCGAGTCGGCCGAAACAATTTCAGTATTAAAATGTCGGGCAACTTTAATGCTCACCTCGGTTTTTCCAATTCCGGTGGGGCCGGTAATTACAACAAGTGTTTTTGGCATGAATGCATGATTTTCGACAAATTAATGACAAAAAAAAGACTGTTCAAAATAATGAACAGTCTTGGAATTTTTTTAAACATGGATTAAACAGTCGTCTTTCGTGATTAGAAATCGTCCATTTCGCCAAAGATTTCAGTGTAATCATCAAGCTCTCCAAAATCCATATAAACTTCTTCTTCCTGGAGTGAACCAGTTTCCAGTTCAACTTTTTCTTCTCCTAAAACCTGAACGGGGGCATCGCCTCGTTTTAAAGCGACTAATGGTTCATTAAGATTTTTTTCCATAATTATTCCAGTTAGTTCTATAAAAAAAGACCTGTCGTTCAAAAAATCGAATGTATAAATAAGTTGCTGCCCAACATTTTGCAGCAAGTCGCGCAATTTTGTCTTTTGCATAATGTAAAAGGCTGCGCCATTTATACCTAAGTCTAACATAGAAATCTCAACCAGCTTTTTCCATCGGTTGTTCGATACGAAAAATGATGCCAATTGGTGTGACTCAAAACCAACACTTTTCTGTATAATGCTATGAAAATCGAAAAATGAATGTTTCTCATCCAGAGCAACTTCCAATCGGAAGTTTTGGGTCTCTTGTGAAATGATTTGAAATTGATAGATCATAAATTTCACGTTGAATGAAGTCCAAATTTTAAAGGAATTTTTGCAAAATCCAAGAAATAAAAGCGCGAAAAAATTGAAAATATCTATCAAAAGTCACTTTTGTTTGCCCTTCAATTTTTCTTGACAAATTGTCAAAAGGTTGGTTTTTAACCTTTTTGAGCCATTTTTTTTGATGAAATGTTACAAATTGTTCAAAACAAATGTTAGGGAATTAAAAAATGTTAAAAAAATATAAGTCGGAAAAATTGAACATTCGTGTTTGTTGTTCGTCTTATTGAAAAATAGTGATAATAATAGAATTAAGTATCTGTATGTCAGGGTGTAGTGTTTTGAGTTTTTTTAATGTGCTCTTGTTAATCGAATTAACATTTATTTTGATGCTTTAGGATTTTGTTGCTCTAAGCATTTGTCGTTTTCCCGGAGGCCCAGGTAGTCTTTCTGTAAGAAACCCGGATCGTTCCAACCTTCGTCTTATTTCTCCCTTGGCACTATACGTTACCAAAGTGGTATTTTGTTTGCTAATTCCATATAATGATTTGAAAATTTCTTCGTCCCACATTTCCGGTTGTTTGTCGGGGCCAAATGCATCGTAATAAATCACATCAACGACCGGGATCTCATCAAAATCAAATTGAGTTAAATCTGTTTTCAGTTTTTGTATATCGAAATAAGGTGAAATTCTTGATTTTAAATTCCATTCTTTCTGGTGCAGATCCGAAAAAAGTTTTTCAGCTTGTTCCGAAATCAAATTACCATAGTTTAGTTGCTGTAATTCTTCTGGCTTAACCGGGAATTTTTCTAAAGTTATATAAGTTGTTTTTCGCTTTGTTTTTTCCGCTTCAATGGCAGTTAAAAGTGCATTTAGTCCCGTTCCAAAACCAATCTCGAGTACCACCGGGTAAGGTGACTGATTGTGCCTGAAGCCCTTATCGAGGTAAACAAATTCAGATTCGGTTATCGCGCCGTTAACTGAGTGGTATTGTTCATCCATTTCAGGAATAAAAAGGGTTTTTGAACCGTCTCCGGTGTTTATAATTTTTCTTTGCATAGGTTGTTTTCTATACTGCTATCTTTTTTTTAGAACTAAAATTAGGCGAAAACCAGTTGTTTAACATGTAGATTGTAACTTAAAAAACTAATTTTAGCACTCAAAATTAGAAAAAACTATGTTGGTTCGCTTATTTAACGAAAATCCAAATCCCCGCGAAGTAAGAAAAATTGTAGATATTTTGCGGAATGGAGGAGTGATTGTATATCCTACTGACACGGTTTATGGTTTGGGGTGCGATATCACAAATCAGAAGGCAGTGGAAAAAGTTGCCCGCTACAAGGGAATTCAAATTGAAAAGAGCAATTTCTCATTTATTTGCAGCGATTTTAGTCATTTGTCCGACTACACGAAACCTATTCCAAATCATATTTTTAAAATCATTCGTAAAAATTTACCCGGTCCGTTCACCTTTATTTTAAATGCGAACAATAGTGTTCCACGCTATTTTAAAGGGAAGAAAAAAACGGTTGGAATCCGCATTCCGGATAATAATATTATTCGCGAGATTGTGAGTGAGCTTGGCAATCCAATTATGTCGACCTCGGTTCACGATGAGGATGAAATTCTGGAATACACAACCGACCCGGAACTTATTCATGAGAAATACGGAGAAATAGCAGACGTTGTAATCGACGGAGGCTATGGAGAACTGGTGCCTTCAACAATTATCGATTGTACTGCGGATGAACCTGCAATTGTTCGGCAGGGAAAAGGAGAATGGGAATATTAAGTTGGATTTTATTCTTTCCAGAAAGAAGGAGAGAAGAGTACCAAAACAGTAAATAGTTCCAAACGACCGAGTAGCATTAAAAACGACAAAAACCATTTCCCGATTGGTTTTATATGGTAAAAATTCTCTGCCGGGCCAACGGAGCCTAATCCGGGGCCAATGTTACCGAGGCAAGTTGCAACGGCACCCATTGACGATTCCATATCGGGTTCAATCAATGTAAAAATAACGGTGCTGAATGCAAAAATCACAAAGTATATCATGAAAAAAGCAAGAACGTTGGTAACAATTTTGGCATCAACCGAATGTTTGTTAAAACGCACAGGGATAACAGCGTTGGGGTGTACCAAACGTTTAAGTTCGTAGTAGCCGTTTTTAAGCAATACAACAATACGCATAATCTTTATTCCTCCACCGGTTGATCCGGCAGAACCACCAAAAAAGAAAAGCAAAAAGATGAGCATAGTTAATACCGGCGGCCATGTCAGGTAGTCGGCAGTTGCATATCCGGTGGTGGTAATTATTGTAAGCACCTGAAACAGTGAATCGCGAAATGCTTTTTCAACGCCAAATTCGGTTGAAATTAACAAGCCGATAAAAATAAGCGCTGTAAATCCCAGCGTGAAGAAACTGTAATACTTGAATTCTTCATCTTTGAATGCAATAGAAAACTTCCCTTTGATAGCAAAATACGAAAGTGTGAAGTTTGTTCCGGCAAGGAACATAAACACGATTATGACATAGTGAATAAATGGCGATGGCCAGTGGGCAATACTTGCCTGTTTTGTAGAGAATCCTCCGGTAGCCATGGTTGTAAACGAGTGGCAAATGGAATCAAAAAGGGGCATTTTGCCCGCCCACAATAACAATGTTTCGGCAACGGTAAATGCCAGGTAAATTACCCAAAGAGTTTTAGCCGTTTGTTTTATTCGCGGACTAATTTTATCGGGTGTTGGCCCCGGAACTTCAGCCATAAATAGCTGCATACCACCAATACCGAATACCGGTAAAATAGCCAGCGACAAAACAATAATTCCCATACCTCCGAGCCACTGGGTTATACTTCGCCAGAATAAAATGCCGTGTGGAAGTGCTTCAATATCGTTTAAAATTGATGAGCCGGTTGTTGTAAAACCCGAGATGGTTTCGAAAAATGCATCGGTGAAGCTTGGTATTGAGCCACTTATGATGTATGGTAAGCTGCCAAAAAAAGAGAACACAATCCAAACCATTGAAACAATGATAAAACCTTCGCGTTTACCGATGTCTTTTTTTGCTTTTGATGTGGTGGCAACGATAAGTCCGCCAAATGCCAGGTTTATTGCTGCCGAAATCGCGAAAGCAGTTCTGTCGGATTCACCATAAATCAGAGCTACTAAAAGAGCAATGCCCATGGCTATACCCTCAACAATTAATAAAAAACCAAGTACTCTGAAAATGATTTTGAGATTCATGCTCCGGTAGTTTTCTCTTATTTAAAGAATTTCTCCAGTTTTTTAATTCCTGATGGCAAGGTGAAAACAACAACTTTATCACCTTCCTGAATTTGAGTGTAACCGTGCGCAATGTATCCCATATTTCCACGAATTACACCACCAATTTTTGCTTCTACAGGGAAATCAAGATCTTTAACAGACTTTTGTGTGATTTTTGCACCTGGTTTTGCAATAAATTCGAAAACCTCGGCATCGGAAGCTGTTAAGCATTTTACTTTTGAAATTTCTGCATTGAGCGTAAAACGGTAAATATAACCGGCGGCTATAAGCTTTTTATTGAATATACTGCCTATATCCATGTTGTCGGCAAGGTTCATGTAGGCCAGGTTTTCTACTTCGGCAACAGTTCGGCGAACACCAAATGTTTTTGCAAGGTGACATCCTAAAATGTTGGTTTCTGAATTTCCGGTGGTTGCTACAAAAGCATCCATTTTTTCGATTCCTTCTTCGCGCAATAAGTTCAGGTTGCGTCCATCGCCATTAATTACCAATACATTTTCATACTTGTCGGCAATTTTTTCACATTTTTTCCGGTCGCCTTCAATAACTTTTATACGGTAATTTTCGCCCAGTTTTTCTATCGCTTTTTGGGCAATCCGGCTACCTCCCAAAAACATGATGTTTTTAACCTCGAAAAGTTTTTTTCCGGTTAGTTCGTAAACATTGTTTTGTTCGGCCGGTGTAGTAACAAAAAACACGATGTCGCCATTCTGTATAAAATCGCTACCATTCGGAATAATGGTCTCATTGTCGCGGTTAATTGCCACCACTAACAAATGCTGATTTTCCTGTGAAAGTTCCTCGAAAGTTTTATTTAGAATTGGTGCATTTTCGCGCACCTTAATTCCCATCATAATCAGTTTCCCGTTCGAAAACTCGATTAATTGGCGTGTGGCTGTTTGTTTCACCGACGCAACAATTTCTTTTGCGGCAAGACTTTCAGGGTATATAAGCTCGTTTATTCCAAGATTATTGAGTTTTGCACGGTATCTTTCCTGAAGATATTCAGAGTTGTTTATACGCGCAATTGTACGGTTAACACCAAGGTACGATGCCATTGAACAAGCCAGCACATTTCGCTCCTCGAAAGGAGTTACGGCAATAAAAAGATCCGATTTTGCCAATTCCGTACTTTTCAAATCCTGAAAAGAATGGGCGGATCCGGTTACGGTCATCAAATCTACCTCGCTACTAATTTTTGCTAGCTTCTCCGGTGAATCATCCAGTAGTGTTATGTCATGATTTTCATTGGTTAACATTCGTGCCAAATGTGTACCAACTTCTCCCGCACCCGCAATAACAACTTTCATTCGTTTAAAATTGTTTATTTTAATGGTAAATCATGTAACTCGCTTGTAGTCATTTTTCTAACCGAAAAAATATACATGCTCGTTTCATCTGTCTGTTTTATTTAATGAAGCAAAATAATGCATTCTGTTTAAGAACTCCACGGAAAACTCCTGATAATTTCCTGCTTCCAACATTAAATTAACATTCTAAATTACAAAATGAACCTTGTATTTTATAGGAATTAACCAAAATATATGTGTTCGTTTATTATAAAACCGGGACGTCTATACTATCTGTTTCCGTTTACCAGTTTGCAATAAAGGCACCTTGTTCTGATAGAATGTGTTGTTGCTCTGAGTTTATAGCCAAATTTCTGGTGGGATAATACTGAATATAGACGCAATTGCCCGTGTTTGATTGGTTGTTTTGTAACTCAGTTTCTACCGAATTCAGAATATCTGAAGAAAACTCTTCAGCAATGGCCAATCGGTTATTTTCAAATACAACCTTCTTGCCTTCAAACACAACTCGGTTCTTGTCAAGTAAAATGTATTTATCGAGGTAGGTTTCAGAAGTGTTTAAAAAGATGGCATTTTTTATTCGTTGCCCGGTTTTAATGTCCTGAATTGTAGTGTATAAGTAATCATCGGGAGATAGCTGCGCAGAAGAAACAATATACATTTTTTTAGCGGAGATAAAGCAAACCACCGGTTCTCGTGAGTTCAGTACAATTATTTCATGTTGCCTAAATTGTTTGTAGCCGGAAAGCAGAATGGATATTGTTAGCAGCAGGGCAAACAGAAGTGATGATTTTATTGCAATTGCTGATTTGTATTTTAAGAATAGAAATACTGAAAATAGGATTGCTAATACAAATAATAGTTCATGTTTTTGAAGAAAAATGTCTTGCGTTGAAAAAGGAAGAGATTCAAATGTTGAAAGACTAAAATACACGACTTTAATAATTGAATTAACAATACTCGAAATAACTTGAGCGACTAACGGTACCGAGGAGAAAATTAACAAGCCGATTCCGAGAGGGATAAGAATCGTTGCTGCGGGTATTACAAGAATGTTGCTCAATAAAAAGTAAGTTGGGAATTGATTGAAATAATAGGCTGATAAAGGGAAAGTGGCGATTTGGGCTGCAATTGACACCGTGATCAGGTTCCAGAAAAACAGAGCAATTTTATTTTTTACCGGCCATAAAGCTGCCAGTCTTGGTTGTAAATAAACAATGCCAAAAACGGCCATGTAAGACAGTTGAAAACCAACTTCGAATAAGTTGTTTGGATTAATTAGCAAAAGCAGGCACGCAGATGCAGCGAGTGTGTTGTAAATATTGGCCCGACGGTTAATGTTGACAGCTATTACAATTAGACTAAACATGGTACAAGCCCTCATAACCGATGGCGACAATCCGGTTACAAATGCGTAGCTCCACAGCAGTGAGATTAAGATAAGAACGTAAATTAATTTCCCGGTTTTTCGTTTTTTCAGAAAGCCAAAAATAAAAGAAAAGGTGAAAAACAGTATTCCTACATGCAATCCCGAAACTGCCAAAACATGCATTGCTCCGGCAGAGGAAAAAACACGTTTTGTTTCACGGTCGAGCTCGCGTTTGTAGCCAAGTGTAAGTGCCGACAGAATTTCGGTTTCCCTTTCGCCTATTTTTTGCTCTCGATATATTTTTAGCATTTTGTCACGAGCAGTTTCGGCCAGCGTTTGCGGTGTATTGTTCTTGTATCCTATTAGTTTCCAGTCGTCGGCATTTAAATATACTTGCCTGTAAATATGCTTTCTTGCCAGGTAGTTTTTGTAATCAAATTCATGTGGATTTCCATTGTTTTCGATGAGTTCAGGTAAGTGGTCAAAAATAATCTGACTACCGGATTTTAATTGCAAAATTTCATTGCTTTTCCCGAAATACACTAAAATCTTTTCATTTGTTCTTGCAGTGGCACCTCCCGGATGTATGGTGTGCAAAAGCAGAAGGCTTTTATAGGAGTTTGGTTTTTCCTGCGGTGCTTCTAATACGGTGGCAATCATAGTGCCTGTTGCACTGGAAGGTTTCGTTTTGTTGTATTCGGTATAACTTATTGAACCGATAAGGGCAAACAGAATAAAAGTTAACACTCCAAATACAGGCGACAGATAATGGTTGTAGCGTTTTTGGATGATAAGCAGGCACAAAATAATTCCAACAGCACAAAAAATGCTAAGGGTTGTGTTGAAGTTAAATACTGACGCAAGAAAAATGCCTGATGCAAGGGCAACAGTTAATCTTAGAAACGGTATTTTGTTGAATGTGTTTTCCACCATTCAGGTCTGAAGGAATTACCGAAACTAAGATACTATTTTTTGTTACATTATTTCGGAATTTTTATTCGGTAATGTGGTCGGACTTTTCCTTTTGAAATGGCAAGTAGTTTTCCTTTTAACAGTCGCTTTCGCAGTGGCGACAAATGATCGACAAATAACACGCCTTCCAAATGATCATATTCGTGTTGAATTACTCTGCCTGCAAAACCTTTATAAGTTTCCAGGTGTTCTTCAAAGTTTTCATCCAGATATTTTATGGTCACTTCATCAGGTCGGTCAACATCTTCCCTGATTTCAGGTAAACTGAGGCACCCTTCATTCATTGTCCATTCATCTCCATTGGTTTCAATAATCTCAGGATTGATAAAAACTTTCTTGAAACCTTCCAGCTCGGGTTCTTCGTCGGCACCCGACGATGCATCAATTACAAACAAGCGTAAAGACAAACCAACCTGTGGTGCGGCTAATCCAACACCATCCGAATAGTACATGGTTTCCCACATGTTCTCAATTATTTCATCAAGTTTTGGATGATCCTTTTCAATCGTTTTCGCTTTCTTCCTCAATAACGGGTCTCCATAAACTGTAACCGGATATTTCATTCGTCTTTATTTTAAATTTTTCTTGTCTGGCATTTGCATAAGACCGCTTTTTGATCCTCGTAAATCTTATACCTATTTTACGACAATAAATTTCGTTTTTGTTCTAAATAGTTTTGCAAAATTATGGTTGCGCTTATGGCATCAACTAATGCCTTATCTTGCCGTTTTTGCTTTTTCAGACCTCCATCAATCATGGTTTGAAAAGCTATTTTTGATGTAAAACGTTCATCGAAAATTTCCAGCTTAATATTTGGATATATTTGCTGAAATTTCTTCAAAAACGGATTGATATAACGAACAGACTCTGAAGCCTGATTGTTCATTTGCTTTGGGTATCCAACAACCACGGTTTCTACATCTTCCTTGTTAAAATAATCTTTAAGAAAATCCCAAATAGTATGTGTTGGAATGGTTGTTAAACGATTGGCAATAATCTGCCCCGGATCGGTAACAGCCAACCCTGTTCTTTTTCTTCCGTAATCAATTGATAATATCCGGGCCATAATTTTGTTTAAAGCAGCTGCAAAAGTAGAGAGAATTGCTCAGAAAAAAAAGTCGAAGAATCTGCGTTTAAAATGTGCTGTAACTTTCATGGGGTAAGAGTTTTGTGATTTTGGCACAGGCTTTGCATTTAATGAGGTAGATATCGATTTTTATTTTGGCGCCAACAGAGCAAAGCAAACAAAATGTTGAATTTTTAAAGTCTATTGTCATGAAAGCAACAACAATTAAATTGTTTGCCACGATGATTACTCTGGCGGCAATTACAATGATAACAACAACTCCTGCAGAGGCACAGCGCAGATCTACACAGAGAGGCACTGAAAGCCGGGAAGCACCAAAAAGAAGCAATAAACAGGCGGTAAAAACTAAAAGTGCTTCAAAAACTTACCGACAACCTGCTTCAAAACGATCATCAGAACGAGCAAGTTCAGTTCGGTCGAACAATACAAAACGAAACAATACAAGTGTCCGTTCGGGTAACAGAGCTTACAGTAGTTCTGGTCCTACCAATCGAGAAGTAAAGCGCAAAAGTGTTCCGAACAAAACATACGAGAATCAAAGACGTGCAAGTACTTCATCGGCGCAACGTTCCAGTCAAAAACAAAGTGCCGGCCGCATAAGCACCAGCCGGGGAAATGAACGAAAACCTGCAAAAACATATGCAAGTACAAAAAGTTCTAAACAACCTGTAAGAACAGAGAGAAGGACTACCGGAACAAATTCACGCAATACAAATCGATTTTACAATGTCGATAAAAACGATAAACGTTTCAAACCCAATAAAGATTATCGAGGAAACAACAGGCAATGGAGCAGTAGTAATCGTTCCAGGGAGATGAACTATAATCATCGCGATAAAAATTACTATGCCAATTACAATTATCGTAACAATCGCCACTGGGACAAAAACTGGGAGCGTTACCGCTGGAATTATAATAGCTGGCGCGATTATTATGGAGGCTACAATCCATACTCATACCGTTATCATAAGCACTATTACTTCCATAATCACTATGGTCACGTAATCCGTAATTTTGTCTACCGTCCAACAGTTTTCGTTCATAATCATTATAAATACTATTGTTACGACGGGCATTTTTTTAGATACCAAAGAGGTATCGGTTATGTATTGGTTAATATGCCTTTTGGTTTCTCTTTCGAATATTTGCCTTATGGCTATGAGCGTGTTTATGTAAACGGTTACTTATATTTCAGAATTGGAAACCTGTTCTTTGAATCGTCAGCATACGGTTTTCGTTTAGTGCATTATCCTGATAGGTATTATGCTTTCAACGATGACTATTATAATAATGGTTATGTTTTTCAAGACGATTACTATTATGAGCCTTATTAAGGGGGCTAAACCCAAGTTTTATACTGTTTCTTAACAGCACTGCCCGTTAATATAATTTTAACGGGTAGTTTTTTTATTAAACGTTATAAATCCCTCTTCTTAAATGCACAGATAAAAGCAGAATATGTTTTTGAAACACTTTTTTACTCAAACATTTTGTTTATTTTTAATCATCCAAATACAAGGAATATGAGTAATAAACTTAAAAGAGATCAGCTCCCAGCTAAAAAGGCTAAAAATTGGAGTAAAAACTTCCAGGAAGAAAAAGCGAAAACATTTAACTTAAAACTTACACCTATTATTCTTCAAAAGGAAACCTATAAATTACTTATCGGAGAGAATGAAAACCGGGTACGTGTTTATTTAGGGCTGGAGGATAAAAAAGAGGATGGAAAATATGTGCTTTGTGCATATGCTGTTTCATCTTTTCTTTTGGGTAGTGGGGATGTTTATGCCGATTATGAAACACCTGTTTATAAATTGAAGGCAGAGAACGAAGATTTTTCAGATAATACGGAAGCAGTTATTGAAAGTATTCGCCGATATCGAAAATGGCGATCTGGAGAGATAGATGCAGAGGTTGAAGGAGCTGCTTTTCGTCAATATATTTATCCGAATGCTTATTTGCTGACTAAATTCGAACTACACGAATTATTCAATTCTCAGAATCATAGCCAGATAAAGATTGAATTTGGGATAAAAAAGACTATGGATGTGATGATAAGTGCTGTAGCCGATCAACGGCTAAAATCGACAGAAGATAGTGGTGGGGAAGAGGATCTGGAACAATTCAATAATTCAGGGCTTTGTCCACCGTATTGCGACGAGCGAAGTATTTATAATTCATAACCGCTAAGTTTTGAGCTATATAATGATTAATTGGGTGCCAATTTTGGTGCCTTTCTTTGTTGGTATTTACCGATTTCGACAATTCGATATTAATTTACGTTTGGTTTTTTACTATGTCGTATTTGGGACAATTACGGAAATTGTAACACGAATAATTATTTATTATGAGCTAATTACTTATGCGGGGCAAACAAACACTTTGCCGATAACGCATTTGTACCAATTAGGAGAGTTTTTTATTCTCGGTATCTTTTATTCCCATGCCTTAAAAGATGTTCTCAATAAGCGATTTATATTAGTTTTGATTGTATTGTTTGAAGTCTATTGTTTGATTAATACGTTGTTGTTAAAATCAATTTTTGAGTATCCGGCAGTTCCTCAGTCCTTAAGTAAAATATTTCTTGTTGGGTTTTCTATATTGTTCTTTTATAAGGTGATGATAGACGTCAGAATCCCAAACTTATGGAAGGAGCCTTTGATTTATATTAATCTTGCTATTCTGATGTATTATTCCGGCAACCTGTTTTACTCACTATTGTTCAACCTTATTCTTGATTATTCAAAAGAGTTTTCAAAAATAACAATTCAGTATTTTGGCGTTCTGATGGTGCTGTTTTATATACTAATCGCTATAGGCTTTGGGAAGGCAAGAGAGGAGAAAAGTATTGTTCATTAGATAAATGGTTTAAACAATATTATAAAACAATTCGCTAATTTCGATTATTCGTAAATTTTACAAGAAGTTCAATTTTGTTAACTATTTTAGCAATAGCTAAAATGTGAATTGTGGACGGAACCGGGAATTCGGAAATATTATTAGTTTATTTAATTGGTACCATTGGCATGCTTTTGCTCGCTGGTGGCATTTTTTTCTTTTTTATAGCTTACCAGAAAAGGTTGTTGCAAAAACAGCTTGAATTGAATCGATTGGTTCGAAGCCAGCAAGAAGAAATTATAAAAAATACCATACTGGCTCAGGAAAATGAGCGAAAACGAATAGCTCGTGATCTGCATGATGAAGTTGGTGCCATGCTATCAGTTGTTAAGCTTAACGTGGGCCGAATTGAGAAAAAAACTGAGGAAGAAAAAGCCAAAGGCCTGGCAACCGAAACAAAATCTTACCTGGATGATGTAATTCTACAGGTACGCAGAATTTCACGCTCATTACTCCCTCCCTCGCTTGAAAAACTCGGATTATTTTATGCCATTGAAGAGCTTGCCAACTGGGTAAATAAATCTGATGAACTGAGCATTGAAACATGGAAAAGTGGCGAACAGTTTCGCTTTGAAAGTAGGCAGGAATTAGCTGTTTTTAGAATTGTTCAGGAATTGGTTAATAATGCTATTAAACATGCAAACGCAGAGAAGATTGAAATTAATCTTCGTTTTACAAAACAGAGATTGGCACTATCGGTAAGTGACAACGGGCAGGGATTTTTATTGGATGAACAAATGCAAACAGGACTTGGATTAAGAAACCTTGAAAGTCGGTCGGAAATGGCAAATTCCAAAATAAAATTAAAGTCATGGCCGGGAAAAGGTACGCGTGCAATTTTGTATATACAAACCAATGACAGAGAATAAAATAGACATAGTTGTTACCGATGACCATATGCTTTTTCGTAAAGGAATGATGGCCTTGCTGGAAGATTTTGAAATGGTTGGGAATATTTATGAGGCAGGTAATGGAGTTCAGCTATTAAAGTTGCTTGAAAGTATAGATAAGCTCCCGGATTTGATTTTACTTGATATTAACATGCCCGAAATGGATGGGGTGGAAGTCCTCAAATACCTGCACCGGGATTATCCGAAGATAAGTATCTTGATATTAAGTATGGAAGATGCACCATCATTGGTCGTTCATCTGATAAACGAAGGGGTAAATGGTTACTTGTTAAAAAGTGCAGACCCGGAGGAGCTGGAGTTGGCTGTAAAAAAAGTGATGAAAAATGATTTTTACTTTTCCGGTAGTTTGTCTGGAGCTGTTCTGCAAGGACTGAAAAGTACAACTTCGCATGATCTGGTAAAAAAGCTAAAACTAACAAAACGTGAACTTCAGGTACTTGAACTTCTCTGTGAGGAATTAACTGCCATCGAAATTGGTGAACGATTGGGGTTGAGTGCACGTACCATCGAAGGGCATAAGTATAACTTGCTGGAAAAAACAGAAACAAAAAATATGGCAGGTTTAGTAATCTTTGCTATTAAAAATAATTTGTACATCATATAAAGAAGGAGTGCTTATTTAGCACTCCTTCTTTTGGATAGCAACACTATATTTTATCAACGTGACTTAGGGAAAGAGGACAGTGTATGATGAAGTATCTTGTGTTGAAAGTTAGAAGATAAAAACATAGAAGAGTACATGAAGTCTAACTTTATGTATGTGAATGTGTTTAAAGAATTGAAATTTATTATACGCTTCATATTCATCAGTTGCATCCTTTTATGAATACAAAATTCTGAAATAAATTCAGAACATAACAGCGTATAATTACTCGATTTTAATCAGGTAAATCTACTTGGTTTTGCTTGCTCTCTGTCGGCAGGGCAAAAAAAGAGCCACTCCTAAGAGCAGCTCTTTTTTATATAGTCTGTGAAATTATATTACTTAATATTTGCCTGAGCAGCAGCTACGCGTGCAATTGGAACACGGTATGGAGAACAACTTACGTAGTCCATTCCAACACTGTCGCAGAACATCACTGATGAAGGTTCACCTCCGTGCTCACCACAAATACCAACTTTTAATTCAGGTTTTGTGCTGCGGCCTTTGGTTACACCCATTTCTACAATTTGTCCAACACCTTCCTGGTCAAGAACCTGGAAAGGATCATTTTTCAATATTCCTTTTTCAATGTAGATAGGCAAGAATTTACCGGCATCGTCGCGCGAGTAACCAAATGTCATCTGAGTAAGGTCGTTTGTACCGAACGAGAAGAATTCAGCAACTTCAGCAACTTTATCAGCAGTAGCTGCAGCACGAGGAATTTCAATCATTGTACCTACCATGTACTTACATTCGGCACCTTTTTCCTCGAATACTTTTTTAGCCGTAGCATGAATAATATCGGCCTGAAGTTTCAACTCTTTAACAGTACCAATAAGCGGCACCATAATTTCCGGACGGGCATCAACGCCTTTCTGAGTCAGGTTAACTGCGGCTTCAATAATTGCACGAGCCTGCATTTCTGTGATCTCAGGATAAGTATTACCTAAACGGCAACCGCGGTGACCCAGCATCGGGTTAAATTCGTGCAGGTCTTCAACCAGGGCTTTCACTTCGTCAACAGAAATTCCCATTTCATCGGCCATTTCTTTCTGGTTGGCTTCTTCATGTGGAACAAACTCGTGTAATGGCGGATCAAGTAAACGAATAGTTACGCCAAATCCTTCCATTGCTTCCAGAATTCCTTCGAAATCTTCACGCTGGTAAGGCAATAATTTATCTAATGCTTTGCGGCGATCAACTTCGGTTTTAGCCAAAATCATTTCACGCATCGCCTTAATTCTTTCGCCCTCGAAGAACATGTGCTCGGTACGACAAAGACCAATTCCCTGCGCTCCAAAGTCGCGAGCAACTTGTGCATCGGCAGGCGAGTCGGCATTAGTGCGAACAGTCATGCGAGTGAATTTATCGGCCAAGTCCATAATTTTAGCGAAGTTACCGCTCAATTCAGGATCCATCGTATCAACTTTACCATCGTAAACTTCACCGGTTGATCCATTCAATGAAATCCAGTCACCTTCCTTGAATTCTTTTCCGTCGATTGTCATCACGCGGGTTTTGTAATTAATTTTTACAGCACCTGCACCTGAAACACAACATTTACCCATTCCGCGGGCCACAACGGCAGCGTGCGAAGTCATTCCTCCACGAGCTGTTAAAATACCTTTGGCAATGTGCATCCCTTCCAAATCTTCAGGAGATGTTTCAACACGTACTAAAACTGATTCAGGATATTTATTAGCCTCGTCAGCAAAGAAAACAACCTGACCGGTTGCAGCTCCCGGCGATGCCGGTAGACCTTTAGCTAAAACGCTGGCAGATTTCATTGCGGCTGTGTCAAACACTGGGTGAAGCAATTCATCCAATTTAGCAGCATCAATTCGTTGCAGTGCTGTTTTTTCGTCAATGCGACCTTCTTCCAGCATTTCCATAGCAATGCGAACCATTGCTGCACCGGTACGTTTTCCGTTACGTGTTTGCAGTAACCACAATTTTCCTTCCTGAATGGTAAACTCAAGGTCTTGCATATCGCTGTAGTGGTCTTCCAGTTTTTGCTGAGTTTCGTTCAATTGTTTGTACATCTCAGGCATTGCTTCTTCCAGCGATGGATATTTAGAAGCTCTTTCTTCTTCGCTTACTCCCTGAAGAGCGGCCCATTTTTTTGAACCTTCAAGTGTAATTTCTTGCGGAGTACGGATACCTGCAACAACATCTTCTCCTTGTGCGTCAATAAGATACTCGCCATTAAAAATATCTTCTCCGGTAGCAGCGTCACGGGTAAATGCCACACCTGTACCTGAGTTAGCTCCCATGTTTCCGAATACCATGGCTTGTACGTTTACAGCTGTTCCCCACTCATCAGGAATTTGTTCCAAACGACGGTAAAGAATTGCACGGTCGTTATTCCAGCTATTAAATACTGCAGCTACTGAACCCCACAGTTGCTCCCATGGATCGGTTGGAAAGTCTTTTCCTGTAACTTTTTTAACTGCTGCTTTAAAACGTTTTACAAGTTCCTGCAAGTCTTCAGTTGTGAATTCAGTATCTAATGCGATACCTTTTTCTTCTTTTAGTTCGTCAATGATCTCTTCAAACGGATCATGTTCTTCTTTACTTGCGGGTTTCATTTCCATTACAACATCGCCGTACATTTGTACAAAACGACGATATGAATCCCAGGCAAAACGAGAATTACCCGATTTTTTTGCTATGCCTTCAACTGCATCATCATTCATCCCCAGGTTTAGAACAGTATCCATCATTCCAGGCATAGAAGCTCGTGCACCCGAGCGCACCGAAAGCAAACAAGGATTTTCTTTGCTCCCGAATTCTGTTTCTGTTAATTTTTCAACCAGTGCCACTGCGGCTTCAACTTCTGGCTTTATCAGGTCGAATGTGGCTTGCTGACCTTTTTCGTTGTACATGGTACAAACTTCTGTTGTAATCGTAAATCCGGGAGGAACAGGTACGCCAATAAGGTTCATCTCTGCAAGGTTTGCACCCTTACCTCCTAGAAGGTTTTTCATGTCTGCTTTACCTTCTGCCTGTCCGGCGCCGAAAGTATATACATGCTTTGTCATAAAATTGTAATTTTAGTTATAATATAAGAATTAGAATCATTAATGAAATGGATCGCTAAAGTAAACTTATTTTTCCAATTTAGAAAGTTTTTAAAGTAGTTTAATGCCTGTTTTAGAGGCACGTATCGAGCGATATTTAAATATTGTGCTATTTGTATATGTATAGTTGACTTTAGTAGCATTTTGTTTGATAAATATGCGTTTTTATGTGCTAAAAATTATTAGGTCTAATTAAATTTAGTTTATTCAAAGTTATGAAAATGCATGCTTTTTAACCAGTATTAGGTTCCTTATTTCAGAGAAAGCTAACCATTAACATTCTTTAACTTACGTTGAGACGAGTTAACTAAATTCCAACGTATTTTTGAGGTATAGAATTTGATTAGTTTAAGTGTTTTTTCATAGAGAATAGATTTGGTTAGGTTAGGAAACAGAGATGGTGAAAACGTCTCTGTTTTTTTGTGCCTTTACAATTCCTTTCATCACTTAATCGTTATTCATCAAGTCACCTCTTTTTGATAACAATACACCCATGTATAACATTCTTTAACTTCCGTTTCAACGCGTTAACTAACATTGGCTTTATCTTTGTGGCGTACAATCTGAAATAGTTTAAGTGTTTTTTCATAGAGAATAGATTTGGTTAGGTTAGGAAACAGGGACGATGTTGATCTCCCTGTTTTTTTATGCTTCCATTTTTGAAAAGAGACTGAAGCAAGTTTTTTTCAATTCTTTCGTGTTTTTTCAGAAGATTATAACGAATAACATTCTTTAACTTCCGTTTCAACGCGTTAACTAAAATCCACTTTATCTTTGCAGTATAGAATTTGAATAGTTTAAGTGTTTTTTTCATAGAGAATAGATTTGGTTAGGTTAGGAAACAGAGATAATGTTGATTGTCTCTGTTTTTTTGTGCCCATATTCTGCCACTTTTTCATATAATTTTATACTTTCCTGAAAATGTTTCTGAATGTTTTTGTGTCGTTGTGACATTCTGTCTGTCAATTGGTTATGGCTCGAATGTTGATTGCGTAATTGTCGAATTTTAATACGTAAAGCCATGAATTTTAATAATTTCACCATAAAATCGCAGGAAGCCATTCAACAGGCTTTTCAAATTGCCCAGGGAAATAACCAGCAGGCAATCGAAACTGGTCATATTCTTCGCGGAGTACTTCATTCGGCCGAGAATGTTACCGAGTTTTTACTTAAAAAACTGGATGTTAATGTGCCAATTTTTAAGCAGGCACTCGATCAGATTATTCAATCGTATCCAAAAGTCTCAGGAGCAGAACAGTATCTTTCTTCCGGTGCAAATCAGGCGTTG
Organism: uncultured Draconibacterium sp.; assembly: GCF_963677565.1. Classification (NCBI taxonomy): domain Bacteria; kingdom Pseudomonadati; phylum Bacteroidota; class Bacteroidia; order Marinilabiliales; family Prolixibacteraceae; genus Draconibacterium; species uncultured Draconibacterium sp. The sequence continues at coordinate 2,230,176 of NZ_OY781981.1, forward strand.
CAAAAAGCACTGGCGATGGCACAGGAAATGGGCGACCAGTATGTTTCGGTTGAGCACATCTTAATGGCATTGCTCGAAGTAAAAGACAATACCAGCCGGTTGATGAAAGACAATGATATCTCGAAAAAGGAGCTAAAACTGGCCGTTGAAGAGTTACGAAAAGGATCGAAGGTTGACAGCCAAACGGCAGAAGATAAATTCAATTCCTTAAATCGTTTTGCCATTAACCTGAACGAACGCGCCCGCTCGGGAAAACTCGATCCGGTTATTGGCCGTGATGATGAGATTCGCAGGATTTTGCAGATTCTCTCGCGTCGTACAAAAAACAATCCTATTTTGTTGGGTGAGCCGGGAACCGGAAAAACAGCAATTGCCGAAGGATTGGCGCACCGTATTGTTCGTGGTGACGTACCGGAGAACCTGAAATCGAAACAGGTATTTTCCTTGGATATGGGAGCATTGGTTGCCGGGGCAAAATACAAAGGCGAGTTCGAGGAGCGTTTAAAAGCAGTGGTAAACGAAGTTGTTCAATCAAACGATGAAGTAATTCTGTTTATCGACGAGATTCACACCCTGGTAGGTGCCGGAAAAGGCGAAGGAGCCATGGATGCCGCCAACATTTTAAAACCTGCACTGGCCCGTGGTGAGTTGCGTGCTGTTGGAGCAACAACACTGGCCGAGTATCAAAAATATTTCGAAAAAGATAAAGCGTTGGAGCGTCGTTTCCAGATTGTGCATGTTGATGAGCCGGACACTTTAAGTGCCATTTCTATATTGCGTGGGATTAAGGAAAAATACGAGAATCACCATAAAGTACAGATAAAAGACGATGCTATTATTGCCTCGGTTGAATTGTCGCAGCGTTATATTTCCGATCGTTTTTTACCCGATAAGGCCATCGACTTAATGGATGAAGCGGCTGCAAAACTGCGTCTGGAAATTGATTCGGTTCCCGAGGAGCTGGACGAAATTCAGCGCCGTGTAAAACAGCTGGAGATTGAGCGCGAGGCAATAAAACGCGAGAATGATACCAGAAAACTGAATTCGCTCAACGAAGAAATCTCGAACCTGAAAGAGGAGCAATCGCAGCTTCGTGCCAAGTGGCAGTCGGAGAAATCGGTAATCGAAGCCATTCAGAAAAAGAAAGAAGAGATTGAAACTTACAAGTTTGAAGCCGAGCAGGCCGAGCGTCAGGGAGATTACGGTCGAGTGGCCGAATTGCGCTACGGTAAAGTAAAAGAGGTGGAGGCTGAGATCGAAAAACTGCAGGCCGAACTGGAAGAAATGAAAAAAGGTGAAAACCTGATTAAAGAAGAGGTGGACACGGAAGATATTGCCGAGGTTGTGGCACGCTGGACTGGTATTCCCGTGTCGAAAATGTTGCAAAGTGAACGAGAAAAATTACTGCATATGGAAGATGAATTGCATAACCGGGTGATTGGTCAGGACGAAGCAATTGTAGCTATTTCGGATGCAGTGCGCCGCAGCCGTGCCGGTTTGCAGGACGAAAAACGCCCAATTGGTTCTTTCATCTTTTTAGGGACAACCGGAGTGGGTAAAACCGAGCTGGCAAAAGCATTGGCAGAATACCTTTTCAACGACGAGAATATGATCACACGTATCGATATGTCGGAGTACCAGGAGAAATTCTCGGTAACCCGTTTAATCGGTTCGCCTCCGGGATATGTTGGCTACGACGAAGGTGGTCAGTTAACAGAGGCAGTGCGCCACAAACCTTATTCAGTAGTACTTTTCGACGAGATTGAGAAAGCACACCCCGATGTATTTAATGTATTGCTTCAGGTTTTAGATGATGGCCGTTTAACCGATAACAAAGGTCGAACAGTAAACTTTAAGAATACCATTATTATAATGACATCGAACCTGGGATCGCAAATTATTCAGCAGAATTACGAAACTATGAATGATGCCAACGAATTCCAGGTGCTGGAACAAACACGAAACCAGTTGCTGGAAATGTTGCGGAAAACAATCCGACCGGAGTTTCTGAACCGTATTGATGAAACCATTGTATTCACGCCGCTGTCGAGAGAAGCGATTAAAGAAATTGTTCGCTTGCAGTTTGAGCAAATTGTAAAACGTTTGTCGACAAGTGAGCTGAAAATTGAGTTAAGCGAAAAAGCAAACGAGTGGCTGTCGGGCATTGGCTACGATCCGCATTTTGGAGCACGTCCGGTAAAACGTGTGCTTCAGAAATACGTTTTGAATGAGTTATCGAAACGAATACTTTCCGGTAAAGTGGATAAATCGAAACCGATTGTAATTGATTTTGAAAATGATTCGTTGGTTTTCAGTAACTAAAATCCCGTATAATATTTTCAAGACGGCTCCTCAAAAGGGAGCCGTTTTCTTTTTAAAGTAATTCTTTCAATTCAGGAATAGCAGCCTGTAACTGATCGATTGCATCTGCAACCATTTTGGGAACATCGCCCAGATTACCGGCTTCGCATTCCAGTTGAATATTTTTAAGTAGCGTTCCCGTATCATCCATTCCAAATGTCATTGCCGACGATTTTGCTGTGTGTGCCTCGCGTGCCAGTTTTTCCCAGTTTTTTTGTTTCAGGTATGAACTCATGTTCGTCACAAATTCATTAATCTGTTCCAGAAAAATTTCTGCCATTTCTTTAATAAAAGCGTTGTCTCCACCTGCAAGTGCTTCAAGCTGAGAAGTATTAATGTGTTGAAATGTGTTGTCCATTTTATTTTTATGATTCCGATCAGCAATTTAGTAAAATAATTGGGAAAGCTTTTTGTGCTGTTGCTGATAAAATTCATATTTGTGAAGTTTTTGAATACATAGTTTTGCTCGACGATATTTTACTTCGATGGATAAACGGTATCTGAAACGTGTGAATTCCGTTAATAACTGAAAAATTAAAAATGAAAACAACTGCATTTAATTCAATACACAAAAAGTTGGGCGCCAAAATGGTGGAGTTTGCCGGGTACGAAATGCCAATTGAATATAGTGGTATTAAAGATGAACACATGACCGTTCGCGAAAGCGTTGGTGTTTTCGATGTGTCACATATGGGCGAATTTTGGGTGAAAGGCCCAAAAGCATTGGATTTAGTTGCTAAAATAACTTCAAACGATCCACGAATTCTTACACAAGGACAAGCTCAGTACAGTTGTTTTCCAAACGGTAAAGGCGGAATTGTTGACGACCTGTTGGTTTATTTTTACGAGCCGGAAAAATATATGCTGGTAGTAAATGCTGCTAATATTGAAAAAGACTGGAATTGGGTGGTGCAGCAGAATGAAGAAATTGGAGCCGAGTTGGAGAATGCTTCAGACGATATTAGCCAGTTAGCTATTCAGGGGCCAAAAGCTTCCGAGGTACTTCAAAAATTAACCGATGTAAATCTTTCAGAAATAAAATTTTACACTTTTGTTACCGATAAATTTGCCGGAGTTGATGAGGTAATTATTTCGGCAACAGGTTACACCGGAGCAGGTGGTTTCGAATTGTATTTCAGAAACGATGTAGCCGAACAAATTTGGGAGGCCATTTTTGAAGCCGGTACAGAAGCGGGTATAAAACCAGTTGGTTTGGCTGCCCGCGACACACTTCGTTTAGAAATGGGATATTGCCTTTACGGAAACGATATCGACGACACAACATCGCCACTGGAAGCCGGATTGGGATGGATTACCAAATTTAATAATGGACGTAAGTTTATCGACCGCGAATTTTTAACCATGCAAAAAACCGAGGGGGTTACCCGCAGGTTGCGTGGTTTTATACTTACAGCAAGAGGTATTCCACGCCATGGATACGAACTGGTAAATTCAGACGGCGAAACCATTGGCGAAGTTACCTCGGGAACCATGTCGCCGGTTTTAAATAAAGGAATTGGAATGGGTTATGTTGCAAAAGAATACTCGGCCTTTGGAACTGAAATTTTTGTAAAGATCCGTAATAAAGTAATTCCGGCAGAAATCGTAAGGCTGCCTTTTATCTAAACAATAAAACAAATTAAACTAAACTTGGCCGTCTGTTTTTGCAGGCGGCTTTTTTGTTGATAGATGTTTTCATAAAAGCAAAAATGTTCACGCAAAGATCGTTAAGTTTTCGCAAAGCAAGCAAAACAGATTCTTTTAGTTTTGCGTGCTTTGCGCTTCTTCTTTTCTTTGCATGAAACGATTTTAGTAGCCTTTCATTCCTGTTGGTGATTATAGTATATTATTAGTATTTTTTGTTTAAATGGGTAAACATTTCTGTTAAACCATCAATCAACATTCGTTAATCGAAATTCGTCATTCAATATTCATTATTCGCGTTCTATTTAAATTCTTTTTAAATATTAGTTCGAAAAAATGTTTTATACTGCAAAACATGGCATTGTTAGGCGGAATAAGATACTTTTGTATGAAATAACAGATTGATACCGACAATGTTAACTTCAGAGAGACAGAAGGAATGATATTCATCAGCTGTTTTTGTGTTGTTAATCAGTGTTTTAAAACTCATAAAAATAAATATAAACTTGATTTTTCTCATCGGCTAAACAATCACTATTTAAGACCTTTATAGTGGTGTTTAAAAGGTAAAAAATTTAATTACTCACCTTAATTGTTGTATTATATGAAGAAGCACAATTTTTACGCAGGACCTTCAATTCTGCCCGAATTTACAAAGGAAAAAACTGCTGAAGCTGCCATGAATTTTGCGGGAACCGGACTTTCTGTAATGGAAGTTTCGCACCGTAGTAAAGAGTTTGTTGCTGTTATGGACGAGGCGGTTGCTTTGGTAAAAGAATTACTTAAAGTGCCGGAAGGATATTCGGTTCTTTTCTTGCAAGGTGGTGCCAGCACTCAGTTTTTAATGGCTCCATATAACTTAATGGATAAAAAAGCAGCATATTTAAATACAGGTGCATGGTCGAAAAAAGCCATCAAAGAAGCTAAATTCTTTGGCGAAGTTGTTGAAGTTGCTTCATCGGCCGACACCATTTATAACTACATCCCGAAAGGATACGAAGTACCATCGGATGTTAGCTATTTCCATTATACATCAAATAATACTATTTACGGAACACAAATTCGTACACCGGATGTTGACGTTCCTTTGGTAGCAGATATGTCATCTGACATTTTCAGTCGCCCGATCGATGTGTCGAAGTACGACTTGATTTATGCCGGTGCGCAGAAAAACCTTGGACCATCAGGAGCTACTTTGGTAATTGTAAAAGATGCAGCACTTGGAAAAGTAGAGCGTCCAATTCCGACCATGTTGGATTACACCACGCATATTAACGCCGGATCGATGTTTAACACACCATCAACACTTCCTGTTTTCGCCTGTTTACAAACCTTAATCTGGTTGAAAGAAAACGGTGGTGTAGAAGCAATGGAACAAAAGAACATTGAAAAAGCAAAAGTTCTTTACGATGAAATCGATCGTAATAAATTATTCCAGTGTACCGTAACTGCCGAAGAAGATCGTTCGTTAATGAACGTAACTTTTGTGATGACTCCGGAGTATGCTGAATTGGAGAAAGAGTTTCTGGAATTCGCAACTGCAAAAGGAATGTTGGGAATAAAAGGACACCGCTCGGTTGGTGGTTTCAGGGCTTCAATTTACAATGCAATGCCTGTTGAAAGTATTCAGGCTTTGGTGGATGCCATGCAGGAGTTTGAAAAAATGAAGTAAACAAACAATAATCAAATGAAATGCAGGGCGAGAGTCCTGCATTTTTTTCACCTGCAGTTTTCAAGTTGCCGTGGGTGAACCTAAATTTTATGAGTGATGAGAAAAATCTTAATAGCTACAGAAAAACCGTTTGCCCCGGTTGCTGTAAAAAAAATCAGGAAAATTTTTGAAAAAGCCGGTTACGAGCTTTTGTTGCTCGAAAAGTATGCCGACAAACAAGAACTGTTGGAAGCCATTGCCGATGTTGACGCGGCAATAATTCGTAGCGATAAGTTTAATGAGGAAGTATTAAATGCCGGTAAGAAACTAAAAATCGTGGTGCGGGCAGGTGCCGGATACGACAATGTTGATCTTGATGCTGCTACAGCAAACAACATTGTGGTAATGAACACACCCGGACAAAACTCAAATGCCGTTGCTGAGTTGGCCATTGGTTTGGCAATAATGGGATTACGCGAAATGTATTCCGGAAAACCAGGTGGCGAAATGCGTGGCCGTACACTTGGATTACACGGTTTTGGTTACGTTGCCCGAAATGTTTTCCGTATTGCACGGGCTATGGGAATGAAAGTTATCGTATACACGCGCTACAGCAAAGGTGCTGCCGCTGCAATAGGTTTAAAGGTTACCAAATCGTTAGAGGAACTTTACGAAAAAAGCGATATCGTATCTATTCATGTTCCCGCTCGTGGAGAACACATCAAATCGGTTAGTGCCGAAGTACTTTCGCATTTGCAGGATGGTAGTATTTTAGTGAACACTGCCCGTAAAGAAGTGATTAACGAGCCCGACCTGGTAAAATGTATGGAAGAAAAACCGGGCATAAAATACATGTCGGATCTTACGCCTGACTGTGAAGCTGAGTTTGAGGAGAAGTTCCCCGGAAGATTTTTCTTCACACCTAAAAAAGCCGGGGCACAAACTGCCGAAGCCAATTTAAATGCCGGTTTGGCGGCAGCCCGGCAAATTGTCGATTTCTTTGAAAACGGAGATACAACGCACCAGGTGAATAAGGAAAAATAGTTAGTGAGTAATTTGGTGAATGAGTGATTGAGGAGAAAAAGTTGGTTGGTAAAAGTGCTTCGTATTTTGTAACTTTTACGATCATTCTAAAATTCAATCATTATGAAAAATTATCCTCATTCCAATTTCTTCGATTTCGAATCGTTGGAGTTGTACAAAAAATCACTCGATTTCACTGATTTTGTTTACGATTTAATAATCCGGTTTCCTAAAGAAGAACGGTTTGAATTGGGAAGTCAATTGAACCGGGCAGCTACATCTGTTTCTCTGAATATTGCAGAAGGATATGGAGAAAGTATTCCATTGTCTTTAAGATATTTGCGCATAGTACGTGGCTCAATTCGCGAATGTTTAGCTTGTTCAACAATTGCCTTTAGACGAAATTACATTGATGAGCAAAACTATATGGAGTCAAGAACTTATCTTACGGAATTATCAAAATTAGCAGCCGGATACAAGAAATTTTTAAATAGGAAACTGAATAAATAACTACTTTTGTCTCAAAATCTGTGTTAGGGTAACCAAGTGCAGCTTACGCATTTACTCAATTACTCAGTAACACATTAACTGAAGAAATTAACATGGCGATAATCAAACCATTCAAAGGACTTCGTCCGCAAAAAGAAATTGTTGAAGAACTGGCTTGTCTTCCTTATGATGTAATGAATTCGGAAGAAGCAGCTGTTATGGCTGAAGGAAAAGAGAAATCGTTGCTTCGTATTACAAAAGCCGAAATTGAATGCCCGGGAGTGGAAGATATTCACTCGGAAACGGTGTACAACAAAGCCGTTGAAAACTTTAAAGCTTTTCAGGATAAAGGTTGGCTGCAAAGCGATGCTGATGCCAAATATTATATCTACGCACAAACTATGAACGGCCTTACCCAGTACGGAATTGTTGGTGCCGCTGCTTGTGCCGATTACGAAAACGGCATTATTAAAAAGCACGAACTTACCCGTCCGGAAAAAGAGGAAGACCGTATGGTTTTAACGCGTTATCTGAATGCCAACATCGAGCCGGTATTTTTTGCATACAAGGCAGTTGATGAAATCGATGCCATTGTTGAGAGCATTGTAAAAAGTAAAGCTGCCGATTACGATTTTACTGCTGAAGACGGATTTGGTCACCATTTCTGGACCATCGACGATGCAGAAACAAATGCCAAACTGGAGCAGCTTTTTGAAGAAAAAGTACCTTTTACATACGTGGCCGACGGTCATCACCGAACTGCAGCCGCAGCGCGTATTGGTGCTGAGAAAACGTCGCAGAATCCAAATCATAAAGGCGATGAAGAGTACAACTATTTTATGGCTGTACACTTCCCTGATAACCAATTGCAGATTATCGACTATAACCGTGTGGTAACTGATTTGAATGGCTTATCGGAAATCGATTTTCTGGCAGAGCTTTCGAAAGGATTCGATGTAGAAAATATGGGAGCCGACATTTTTAAACCATCGGCATTGCACGAGTTTAGCCTTTACATGGCCGGAAGCTGGTATAAACTTACTGCCAAAGAAGGAACTTACGATGATTCAGACCCGATTGGGATTCTGGATGTAACCATCCTTTCCAACCAGGTGCTCGATCCGATTTTGGATATCAAAGATTTGCGTACTTCGAAACGTATCGACTTTGTAGGAGGAATACGTGGCTTGGAAGAGTTGAAACGCCGCGTGGACTCGGGTGAAATGAAAGCAGCTTTTGCTTTGTACCCTGTTTCAATGCAGCAATTAATAAACATTGCCGACAGCGGAAATATTATGCCGCCAAAAACCACCTGGTTCGAGCCAAAATTGCGTTCGGGTTTGGTGATTCATAAATTAGATTAAACATTAAAAGTCAAAGGATGTCATCTTTCAAAAAGATGACATCCTTACAGCATGACTAAAAAATAGTATATCCCGGTTTGTCAGTTGACGGATCGGGATTTTTTTATGTCAGTCATTCTTCAAACACCAAAATTTCCCTAACTTCAAAAGCTACTAATTATAAACTTGTACTTCGTTAAAGGTTGTTTAACCCCGTCCTTTAGGGCGGGGAATAATGTAGACAGAACCTAAAGGATTTATAAAGAATTTCGTACTTTGGGAGTTACAAAGTTCTTTATAAATCCGGATTTGTCGGACAGCATTATAGTCTCCGCCCTAAAGGACGGAGTTAGTTAGACGCCTTTGACGGGACTGAAAGAAAATAACAGCAATGGACATCGACAACATATCTCTTTCCACCATATACAAAAAGCGAAAAAACGACCGCGATATTTTCCAGGAACTAATGCCTACCAAGGTAAAAGAGGTACTCTTGGTGGCTACGCTTTACGACTCGTATTCCATTGTTCGCGAGGGCCAGTTCAGCGATAAAATCTTTGGCGAATACCTGCAGCTGAATCTTTATGCGGCACCTCGTTTTACCAGTGTGCACACCAAAGAAGAGGCTTTGTTGATATTGCAGCATCGCGATTTCGACCTGATTATTGTAATGGCAGGTATGGACAAACACACGCCGGTTGAAACCGCTCGTGCCATCCGAAAGGTGCGTCCAAAAGTACCTTTGTTGCTGTTAGTAAATAACAATGCCGACTTGCGTTTCTTTCAAACCGAGCGCAGGAAACTCGATTTTCTCGACCGCATTTTTGTGTGGAACGGCAACTCCAATGTTTTTATGGCCATGATAAAATACATCGAGGACAAAAGCAATGTGGCGCGCGATACACAAAATGGTAGTGTGCGTATTATCCTGCTGGTGGAAGACAGTATTCAGTATTATTCGCGGTATTTGCCAATGTTGTTCACCACGGTAATGACACAAACACAGGTGCTGGTAAACGAAGATGCCAAAGACGAATTGCACAAAATTTTACGAATGCGGGCACGGCCAAAAGTTATCCTGGTTGATAATTACGAGGAAGCCGTAAAATTTATAAATAGTTACCGGCGTTACATGCTTTGTGTAATTTCCGACGTAAAATTTGAGAAAAATGGAGTGGAAGACGAAGATGCAGGTATTGAGTTGCTGAAGTTTACACAAACCACCCGAAAATTTCCGATTCCGCTCTTGTTACAATCGCACGACATTTCAAATGCTCAGCGGGCAAAAGAGGTGGGAGCCGATTTTATCAATAAGAATTCCGAGAGTTTGTCGATGGATATTTTTAATTTCCTGTATCGCCGCCTTGGATTTGGGAATTTTGTATTTAAAGGATTGGATGGTCTGCCTATTACACAGGCCCGCAACCTGGTTGAGTTTCAGGAAAAGTTTAGGGAAATACCCGAAGGATCGCTGGAATACCATGGTCACCGGAATTCGTTTTCAACCTGGTTAATGGCGCGTGGCGAGATCAATCTGGCAGAATTGCTGATGCCTATTCAGCTATCCGATTTTGATACGCCGGAAGAGTTGCGTCAGTTTTGTCTCGATAGTTTTAAAAGAGTGCGATTTGAACGTTTACGCGGAACCATTGTAAATTTCGACCCGGAGTTTGTTTCTTCCAACCGGTTTATTGTGCGTATTGCCAAAGGATCGCTCGGAGGAAAGGGGAGAGGAATTGCTTTTATCTGCAATTTTATCGAGAACATTGACTTCTCAAAACTCATTCCCGAAATGAACATCCGCATTCCGTCAACATCTGTAATTGGTGCGCTGGAGTTCGATAAATTTGTGGAAACGAACAACCTGTACGACGATATTTATTCGCTGAATGATTATGAAGTTATTCGGAAACATTTCCTTGAGTCGGAGTTTGATGATAAGATCAGAAGCCGATTGATCGAGTACCTGAAACGTATTAACAGGCCGCTTGCTGTCCGCTCTTCGGGGTTGTTCGAAGATTCCTTGCTTCAACCCTTCTCCGGCGTGTATGCAACCTATCTCATTCCAAATAATCACCCCGATTTAATGGTGCGTTACCAGCAATTGGAGACCGCAATTAAACTGGTGTACTCCAGTATTTTTACCGAATCGGCACAGGCTTATTTCGATGCGGTGAACTACAAAATTGAGGAAGAAAAAATGGCCGTGGTTATTCAGGAAGTGATTGGCCACGAGTACAACGACAAATATTATCCTACACTTTCGGGGGTAGCGCAATCGTACAATTATTATCCTATTGCCTACATGGAGCCCGACGATGGTTTTTCGGTAGCTGCCGTAGGACTTGGAATGTATGTAGTTGGCGGCGAAAATGCCTTTCGCTTTTGCCCCAAATACCCAACTATAAATGCAGCGGCCTTAAAAGACCTGTTGCGCGACACGCAGAAAAAGTTTTATGCCATCGATTTATCGAAACCCGATTTTGATTTGATACGCGATGGTGAAGATGCAGCCATTAAAAAATACCGCATAAAAGAAGCGGAAAAAGATGGAACGCTGGAACATTCGGCATCAACCTATTATATCGAGAACGACGATTTAATACCCGGAATACAGGGACCGGGGCCAAAAGTGATTGATTTTGCCAATATCTTAAAATACAATCATCTGCCGCTGGCCGACACATTGCAACTGCTGTTGAAATTGTTTAAAGAAGCTATGGGGTCGCCGGTTGAGATTGAATACTCCATTGATTTGGAACCAGCTGAAAACGGCAAACCTACCCTTTATCTTCTGCAGATAAAACCACTGATTCGTACCGAAGAGCAAGTGGAAGTAGATATTGAAATGGTGGATGAGGATAAAGTATTTATGTATGCCGAACACGGTATGGGCAACGGCAAAATAGAGGATATCCGCGATGTGGTTTATGTCGATCCTGATAAATTCGATAAACTGAAGACCAAACAAATGGCGCAGGAAATCAGCCAACTGAATGACTGGTTTGATGAGCAGGGCCGCGAGTACATTCTTATTGGCCCGGGGCGCTGGGGATCGCGCGATCCGTTTACCGGAATTCCGGTGTTATGGGCGCACATTTCAAAAGCTAAGATTATTGTAGAAATGGGTTTGCCCGATTTTCCGCTCGATGCCTCGTTAGGATCGCACTTTTTCCACAACGTAACATCAATGAACGTGGGCTATTTTTCGGTGCCGCATAACTCACGGAAAACACGTTTGAAAATGGAGGCCCTGCAACAGCAGGAAGTATTGCGCGAAACCGAATTTATTAAACATGTGCAGTTTAATAAACCACTTACTGTTTTAATGAATGGAAGAGACCGGCGGGCGTTGATACATTGTTAATGCGTGTGTTTGCAGCGTTGGTAATTTCGAAGCACATAACTGTTAAACAGCTACAAAATTGAGTAACTGAAACACTCTTGCTATTCATAAAATTTGGCCAATCATTTACATACGATGTAATGGCCATTTGATTTGTATTCTGTTGTTTAAGCAGATGACGATTTTGTAATTGTCACCCAAAATATTTGTGTAATAAGTTCTCTAATTTTGTTTTGTCAATTGGTTTTGAAATGTAATCGTTACAACCTGCGGCAATCGATTTTTCCCTGTCGCTATCAAGCGCAAAAGCTGTTTGTGCAATTATGATTACATCGTTGTTAAATTCTCTTATCTGTTGCGTTGCTTCGTATCCATTCATTCCTGGCATTTGGATATCCATTAGTATTAAATCAATGTCAGGATTGCTTCGGCAAAGCTCAACAGTTTTATTGCCTGTTTCCACTTCAAGAATTTCTCTGCAAAAATCATGTACAAGGAGTGAAAGATATTGTCTGGACATTTGATCGTCTTCGGCAATAATTATTTTTAATCCTTTTGTTTTTGCATTTTTGTTCCCCGATGCAACAGTATTTATGTGAGTTGGTTTTTCTTGAGTTTTATTTGTTACAGGTAAAGTAAAATAAAATGTAGAGCCTTTTCCTTCTTCACTTTTCACCCAAATTTTTCCCCCCAGCATTTCAACATACGATTTGGCAATTGCCAACCCCAACCCAGAGCCTTCAAATACTTTTTTATCCTCAATATCGGCCTGTTCAAACCGGTTGAATATAGCTACTTGCCTGTGTTTTGGAACTCCAATGCCGGTATCACTTATGTAAAATTCAATATCTGTTTTTTTCAATTGGCAACCGATTGAAATCGTTCCTTCCGGTGTGTATTTAATGGCATTTTTAATCAGGTTTGTAAGAATGGAATCCAGTTTATTCTGGTCGGTGAATAAGTTTTTCCTTTCTACCGGAAGTAATTTTTCCAAAATAATTTTCAGTCCTTTGCTATTTGCTTCCGGGGTAAAAAATTGAACTAAATCTTCAACCCGATTATTAAAATCAATATTTTCATACCTGTGCTCAACCAGTCGGGCTTCAATTCTTGAAATTTCAATAATATCATTAACGGTATTCAGCATACGCTGCCCACTTTTATGAACTATGTTAATATAGCTTTCCTTCTCCTCACTATTTAAATCCGGGTCGAGCAGAAGGTTGGTAAATCCAAGAATCCCGTTCATGGGAGTACGAATTTCATGGCTCATATTGGTCAGGAACGCAGATTTTAAGCGGTCACTTTCTTCTGCTTTTTCTTTGGCTTGTATTAATTCCAGTTCAGCAAGCTTTCTTTCAGTAATATCCTGGTTTACACCATATGTTTTTATGATTTTGCCATTTTCATCTTTTACAATAAAAAACCATACACCTATATAACCGTAATTACCATTTTTATAGGCAATCCGGTGTTCAACATAATGCGAACGACTCGAATCTAGTGTTTCAACAGACTTTATTATTACTTCAGTAACCTTTAAAACATCTTCGGGATGAACAAAATGTTTTGCATAATTTTCCAGGCTCATTTGATATCCACCCATTTCACCGGCAGTGGTTTGGAAAATTTTGTAAAAACTATCGGTAAAAGTAAATGTTTCCGTTTCAATGTTAAGTTCCCAATTCCCTAATTTTGCAATTTCGTTTGCCTCTAAAAGTTTTCTTTCATTCTCCTCGGCTTTTTCTTTTGCTGCAATAAGGTCATTTTCAATTCTTTTGCGTTCGGTTATATCGGTTGTGAGGCATTGTAGGTACAATTCATCTTTATAATAGAATTTTTTTAATGAAACTTCATTGTGAAACAATTCTTTATTTTTTCGCATCGCAACCCATTCGAAAGTATGAAATCCTTTTTCCATGGCAATTTGGTTATGCCTGATTGCTTCATCAAAAGATCTTGTTTTGTTTGGCTGAAACTCGGGTGAAAAATATGTTGGCGGTCTCCCGATAATTTCATTTTTGTTTTCAATGCCGTATATTTCGAGTGCCGCTTTGTTACATTCAATACAAACACCATCTTTTATTATTAAATAAGCTATGGATAGCGATTCATAGAGGTTTTTGAATTTTTCTTCGTTTTCTTCCACCTTTTCTTTGGCTTTTCGTAATTCGAGTTCGGCATTTTTGCGTTCTGTAATATTTCTTCCAATGCCTAATACGCCAACTAATTCACCGTTCCTGTAAAAAGGAGTTTTAATGGTTTCAACATATGCTGAATATTTGTTGTTTTCAAATATTTTATGTTCTTCATTGAGCATTGATTTTCCGGCTGCAACAGCCTCCATATCTTTTTTACGGAAAAAATCAGCTAAATCAGCCTCCATTAAATCATAATCGGTTTTACCAATTATTTTATGTTCGGGTAAATCGATAAATTCTTCAAAGCGTTTATTGCACGTTAGGTAAACTCCGTTTACATCTTTAAGCCAAACCAAATCGGGCAAGGTATTTATCAGAGTGCTGAGAAATAATTCATTTTCAGCCGAAAGCTCTTTTGCAGCAATAAGTTCAGCTTCATTTTTTTTACGTTCAGAGATGTCGGCAACCAGGCATTGTATATACATCTCGTTTTTGCGATAGAAAGTTTTCAACGAAACTTCGGAATAAAACTCCTCATTGTTTTTTCGCTTCGTAATCCATTCAAAAGTATGTACCCCCTTTTCAATGGCTGTTTGAATGTGCCGTTTCGCCTCTTCCGAAGATCTTTTATGATTCGGCTGAAATTCGGGAGAAAAATCGGGAGGTATTTTTCCAATTATTTCGTCTTTGCTGTCGATTCCGTATATGGGTAAGGTGGCTTCATTGCATTCGATGCAAACGCCATCTTTTAGTATTAAAAAGGAAATGGAAAGCGATTCATAAAGGTTTCTGAATTTTTCTTCGCTCTCTTCAACCTTTTCCAATGCCTTCAATAATTCGGTTTCTGCATTTTTTCGATCTGTAATGTCGTAAATATCGGCAAGAAGACAATTCTGGTTTTGAAGTTGAATCAATTGCCCGGATATCAGGCCAACAAAAGTTTCACCACCTTTTTTTCTGAACAATGACTCAAACCCTAGAACTTTTTTGTCACGCCCCAGGGTTTTAAAAAACTTTTCCCTATCTGCTTTGACCATCCATGTACTAAGACTTAGTGTAGTGTTTCCGATTATTTCGGCCTTTGAAAAACCAGTAACCATTTCAAAAGCATCGTTTACTTCCAGTATTTCGCCTGTATCAACATTGGTAATCATACTGATATCAGGACTGCTATGAAAGGCCCCTAAAAATTTCTTTTCTTTTTCTTCGGCTTTTTCCCTGGCTACTTTTAAATCGTCGATTATTTTTTTCCGCTCAGTGATGTCTTCTTTTACGGCTACATAATTTATAATTTCATGTTTATTGTTAATTACGGGCGAAACAGAAGCAGATTCCCAATAGAGTTCACCGTTTTTCTTTTTGTTATGAAACTCGCCTATCCATTCCCCCCCCTTTGTTATCGTTTCCCATAATTGTATATACTCACTCTTTGGTTTTTCCCCTGAGTTAAGTATCCTTGGATTTTCTCCAATCAGTTCTTCTTTGGAATAACCCGTAGTTGCGATAGCTTTTGGATTTGCATAAGTTATGTTCCCTTTCAAATCGGTAACAATAACAGAAACAGGGCTTTGTTCAAATGCCTCGTTAAAATCAACAATAATACCTTCGGGCAACTTCGACAGAGTGGACGGGAAAGCTGATTTATCAGACAGCAAAAAATATTTTTGTGTCGATACCATTCTTTCTATTACTGCCTTTAACTCCTCATTTTGACGACGCAGTTCAGCGAATTCGTGTAATTGGGAGTCCTCATAAGGCTTACTCATGTCCGTAAATTTTTCTAAAAATAACAAATTTTCCAATTGCTTTTTTTAACATTGGATATAGAAAGTGTATAACATTACCATTTAAATGATATGAGTTACCAATCCTCGTTTTGTTCCCTCCCGATATAATATACAGGATAGGCTCTTCACCACTTAGCCGGCCAGTGAGTTAGGAAACACTGAGCATTAGGCGAAGCAATCTTGTCGATATCAATCTACCCCTCGTTTGTAACAAGGGGTTTAATCTTGTCGTTTTTAACGACCACATTAATCGTATTATAAATGCGAAAAGACTTAGCCATTCGTTATAAACGATGGGCAGCATAAAAAAAGGCTTTGGCATTTCAAAAAACACCATAGCCTTTTCAGCTCAATTAAAAAACCGGATTCTTAAAATTGAAACACCGGTCTTCCGTCGGCATCGAACTGTACTTCCATCACCCGAGCATGACGGTTAGGATCGTATAA
The DNA here is from genome assembly GCF_963677565.1 of uncultured Draconibacterium sp. Classification (NCBI taxonomy): domain Bacteria; kingdom Pseudomonadati; phylum Bacteroidota; class Bacteroidia; order Marinilabiliales; family Prolixibacteraceae; genus Draconibacterium; species uncultured Draconibacterium sp. The sequence continues at coordinate 2,246,408 of NZ_OY781981.1, forward strand.
CGGATCCGCAACAATCTCTTCCAGCGGTCGGGTATCGCTTGCAGGAACAATTGCCGGATCACCAACAGCTTTTTCGTAATCGCGCGCATGATAGATACAAAGTGGCGTAACGTCGTCTTCGGCCACGGTAAAACAGTTGTGTCCCGGTCCGTAAATTTTCTTTTCGTAATCGGTTTCCAATACCGGGTATCTCGATTTTTTCCAGGAATTGCGGTCCAGCAGATCGGCATTTTCGTCGGCTTCCATTATTCCCATGCAATAACAAGCACCTGTTGCACTTGCCGAAAAGGTGATATAGATTCTGCCTTTATTCTTTATTACGGCCGGTCCTTCGTTCACCCAAAAACCGATTCTTTCCCAGTCGTAATCGGGTGTGGTAAGCATAAACTGCACAGTTTTCAGCTTAACTGGCGATTCCATTTCAGCCAGGTACAAGTTGGATGCGGCAAACTGCCCGCCGGTTTTTTCGGCCCAGCAGAAATAGCGTTTTCCCTTATTCTCGAATACCGTACCATCCAGCGAAAAGTCGATAAATGTTTTCTCATCGCCGTCGGCAGGCTGCATTTGTCCCAACTCAACCCACTCGTCGTTTAACGGATCCTGACCTTGACATTCCAACACATACGGACGCAGGGCCCAAATGTCTTCTTCTTCGCTGGCGGCAAAGTAAACATACCATTTGCCATCGAGGTAATGAATTTCGGGCGCCCAAATATGGCGACTCATCGGACCGCTTTCGTGCTTAAACCATACATCGAAAGTTTGGGCATTTTTTAAGTCGGCAATCGTTTTACTTTTTCGTAATTCGATGCGATCGTAGGTTGGTACCGAGCCGGTAAAGTAGTAGTATCCATCGGTATGTTTGTACACAAACGGATCGGCGCGTTGCTCAACCAATGGTGCATTTTTAGCTGTAGTATCCATCTTAGATATGAATTTTTGCTTTTATCGTTTCGTAATATTTGTCGGTGATCTTGTAACGGTAGATCAACAAGCCATTGATAACGTGGAAAACACCCGGAATTAAAGTGAGCATAAGTGCCAGCCCGGTAAGTGCTGCTTTTGTTTGAACCACATCGGGGATATATCCAAAGGCATCGAGCAACAGACCAACCACTGCACCGGCAATTCCCATACCTGCTTTCTGAGCGAAAGAGATACCGCCGAATGCCAATCCTGAAACACGTTTGCCGGTTTCGGCATGTCCGTGGTCAACCGCTTCGGCAATGGCCGACCAGAAAACCGGTGCATGCACGTCAACCACCAGCGACAGGATAAAATAGAGCACATAAGCCAGCAGTACACTGTCGGGATTCGGTTTTACCAAAATAAACATCAGTACACTAAGTACACCTACTCCAAGTTGCGACATCCAAAACAGTTTCACTTTACAAAAACGTTTGGTGATTAGCGTTGATAACGGCATAGCTAAAATGGCGGCTGCCACACCGGTTCCCATAAATGTCGACTGCATACTTGCATCGCCTCCGAGGTAATATTTTGCATAAAAGATAGCCACCGAACTGCGGATTACATAACCAACAGTACCCGACAGGCAAGAGCCCCATAAAATAAGCCACTGGTCGTTTTTTACCAGGTATTTTAACTGCTGAAAGAAAGGTGTTTTATCTACAACGTGCTCGATACGCTCGCGGGTAGTAAAGTAGCTGAATAAAAACAGCAGGGTTCCCATAAGCGCCATTAATCCCATGGCCAGCTGATATCCTCGTCCCATGTCGTCCCGTCCTAGTTTTTCGGCCAGAATAGGAACCACAATCGACACCATAAACGCGGCAACTTTTGCAAAGAAAAGGCGGTAACCGTTGGCCGATAAGCGTTCCTGCGGATCGTTTGTTAATACGCCAATGAGCGAGATATACGGAATAGTAACCGAAGTGAACATCAACGTTACAAAAATGTAAGTGATGTATGCATAAATCAATTTTCCGGCGTAATCAAACCCCGGCGTAGTGAACGTAAGAAAAACCGAGATACCAAACGGAACTGAGAGGTACAGGAAATACGGTCTGAACCGGCCTCCTTTAAATTTATACTTGTCGGTAATCAGTCCCATAAGCGGATCGCTAACGGCATCAATCAAACGAACCAGTAAAAACATAAGGGCCACATCGGTTGGTTTCAGCCCAAAAATGTCGGTGTAAAAATATGTAATGATGAGGAACATGGAGGAGATAACCACATTTACGGCAGCATCGCCCGAGCCATAGCCGATTTTTTCAAGTACGCTTAGTTTTTGAGCTTTCATTGATTTGTTATAAGTATGATTTTAACTAAAAAGAGCAGCCTTTTTCGGGATTGCTTTTTAGCAATTTATTTGCAGCAAACAAAATTCAAGGACTACTTCCGTCTATTTTATTGGTTTTATTACCAAAGGTAAAAGTACATGACAAAAGTGTGAAACCGGTGGATAATTGTATAAAAGAGGTGGATAATTGGGTAAAAGAAATTTCATTATTATACATAAAATGAAGTAGTTGTTTTGGCGGGCTACCGTAAGGTTCATTCATTCACCCATTTATTCTGAAACAATGTCTTTAGCTTTTTAACTACATTCTTCCCCAGTTGTTTTTCCAGCTCTTTTTCAATTTCAGCCTTTAACAGGTTGTTTTTATCGCAACAATCCTGTCCTGCTTTAGTCAGCCTTAAAAATTTATCGCGTTTGTTTCCATCCCTGAACGAAGAGGAAATGTAGCCACGGTTTTCCAGTTTTTTTACTGTTTTTTGCATCGCTTGTCTCGATATTCCAACTATTGTTGCAGCCTGTGATATCGTTAAATTTTGCTGATCAATCTTCGACAATAAATGCCATTCGGCATGCGAAAACCGGATTTCAGATTGTTCTTCCCAACGCTGCTCAACTGTTTTTCGTAAATGCGCATGTTGCTCGCTAATCAAATCAATTAGCGTTAATTTTTTGCTATCAAATTCCATTTTTTCACCTCACTAATGTCAACTTGGTTGACAAAGTAAGTCTTTTTTATAGTTTTGCCAACCAAAATTAAAAGTTAAAATTTACAACAATGGGTGAAACAAAACTGCAAAAAAATATATTTACCTTAATGATGTGTTTCGGAATGGTCTTCGGAATGACTTTATATAACATCATCCTGCACAATGGCTTTTCTGCAGGAGTTTTTACCTTGATGTTTAAAGAAATCTGGTTGGTGTTTATTATTGCATTTTTGCTCGACTTTTTTGTGGTGGGGCCGATCGCTAAAAAACAGGTGTTCCGGATTGTAAAACCTGACACCAATAAGATCAAGATTATCTTATGCCTGGCTTCAACAATGGTTGTTTCAATGGTGCTTTTAATGTCTGTTTTCGGTTCTGTTCTAATGGAAGGATTTACATTGAATGCACTAAAAATTTATCCTGAAACAGTTTTGTTGAATTTTGTTGCGGCTTTGCCTTTAAATCTTCTTATCGTTTCACCTGTAGTACGAACATTGTTTGTGAAGATTTTTCCTCCGGAAGTGGCAAATTCATAATTTTAGGTCAACTCCAAAATTCATAAAATTCTGTATTTTAAGAATAAGGGCGAGCTGAATTAATATGAATTTATCCGTGTAGGCACACGGTGTATCAGCAAGTTAGCATATGTGCTTCTGTAAGTTGCTGCTTATCAGTTAACATTTGCTTAACTCCACACAAAAAAATCTTATCCTGATATTTGTCTTCAATAAGCTTGTTACTTCCTTGGAAACAGGCACTTTCAGTACATTGTTCTACTGGTTTTTTATGAAATTGGCTGGAAATATTTATTACCGTTAACGTTAACGGAAGGCGTTAAAAACTTATATTTGCCCACTCAAAAGAAATAGTAAAGTGCTAATTACACCTGAAAAATAGGGTTATAGATTTTAGATGATGAAGAAATTAAATCGTACGAATGCAACTGAAACAAATAGTTACCCAACACGGATTCTGCAGTTTGGTGAGGGAAATTTTTTACGTGCTTTTACCGACTGGATCGTAGATAAAATGAATAAGGAAATTGGTTTTAATACCGGAGTTGATGTGGTACAGCCATTGCCAAACGGTATGGTTGACATGCTGAACGATCAGGACGGGCTTTACCATGTTTACCTTAAAGGGATTAAAAACGGGAAGCCGGTTACCGAGTTTTCATTGGTTGATTGTATCAATAAAGGAATCAATCCATACAGCGAGTTTGATGCTTACAAAGAAAGTATCCTGAATCCCGATCTTCGTTTTGTGTTTTCGAATACCACCGAAGCCGGTATCAGCTGGGAAGAGAGCGACACGCTGGATATGGCGCCGCAGAATTCGTTTCCGGCGAAAGTGGCGGCAATGTTATACATGCGCTACAAAGAGTTCGATGGCGACAAAACGAAAGGTTTGATCTTTTTTGCCTGCGAGCTGATTGACCGTAATGGCGATATGCTGAAGAAATTCGTTTTGCAACATGCCGAAAAATGGAATCTTGGCGATGATTTTATCAGTTGGGTGAATGAAGCCTGTTGTTTCTGCAGCACGCTGGTTGACCGTATTGTTCCGGGATTTCCAAAAGATGAGATCAAAGAAATTCAGCAAGAGCTGGGTTACGAAGATAATCTGGTTGTGGTGGGTGAATATTTTCACCTGTGGGTAATTGAAGCGCCTGAGTGGGTGCAGGATGAGTTCCCTGCCGAAAAAGCCGGCCTGGAAGTGAAGTTTGTAAAAGACATGAAACGTTTCCGCGAGCAAAAAGTACAGGTGCTGAATGGTTGTCACACCGGAAGTTATGCGGTGTCGTACCTCAGCGGAATTGAAACCGTGCGTGATGCCTACGAAAACCTGGAAGTGGGTAGTTTTATGAAAGAGCTGGTTTACGACGAGGTTTTACCGGTTTTGGACGGAACTGAAAAGGAACTGAAGAAATTTGCGAACAAAATCCTGGAGCGTTTTGCCAATCCGTTTATTCGTCACCAATGGCAAAGTATTGCTTTAAATGCCATGTCGAAATGGGAAACACGTAACCTGCCATCGCTGATTAATTTCGAACAAAAGCATGGCATGTTGCCACAAAAGCTGGTGTTCTCGCTGGCAGCAATGATCGCGTATTTTAAAGGCGAAGCAAATGGTGAAGCATATAACGTTCAGGACGATGAGTGGATCGTTGATTTTTACAAAGAAGCCTGGGCTGAGTGCGATGGCCGCCCGATTTCAATTTACAATTTGTGCGAAAAAGTATTGAGCCTTGATAAAGTATGGAAACAAAACCTGAATGATATTCCAAATCTGACGATTACCGTTAGTCACTACCTGTTTCTGATTACGCAGGTGGGCATGAAAAAAGCGGTAAAAGCAGTGCTTAGCGAAGATAATCCGCTGATGCAAATTACCATTGACAAGATGAATAAAACCGAAGAAACAGTTACAGCATAAAAAATATCATGGCAGATTTCATTAAAATCAACCCGGTTGACAATGTAGTTATCGCTTTGAAAGACTTTTCTGCAGGTGATAAATTAATTGTTGACGGACAGGAGTTGGATATCATAAACAATATACCGAAAGGCCACAAAATTGCAGTTAGAGTAATTGCCGAAAAAGAGGATATAATTAAGTACGGTGCGCCGATTGGTCATGCAACACAAGCCATCGAAGCCGGAGAACATATCCATGTTCAGAACCTGAAAACAAATCTTTCGGGCACCATTAATTATTCTTTCGATCAGAAATTGAATGAACTGGCCGTTGCTGAACGAGAGCTTACTTTTCAGGGTTACAAGCGTAGCAATGGCAAGGTGGGAATCCGTAACGAGCTGTGGATTGTGCCAACTGTTGGTTGTGTGAACGGACAGGCGCAGCAGATCATCGATTTGTTTAAGCAGGAAGTGAATCCGACCGATATTGATGGGGTAGAGGTGTTTAAACACAGCTACGGTTGCTCGCAGCTGGGCGACGACCATGTGAACACGCAAAAGGCACTGGCCGATGTGATTAATCATCCGAATGCCGGAGGTGTTTTTATACTTGGTTTGGGGTGCGAGAATAACCAGATCGATCACCTGAAAAAGTTTATTGGCGATTACGACGAAAGCCGTGTACGTTTCCTGGCAGCTCAGGATGTTGAAGACGAAGTGGAAACCGGCCTGGAGATTTTGAAGGAGATCTACGAAGTGATGCACACCGATAAACGCGAAGCAGTTCCTTTGTCGGAGCTGAATATCGGTTTAAAATGTGGTGGTTCCGATGGTTTCTCAGGAATTACGGCCAACCCGCTGGTGGGTGCCTTCTCCGATTTTTTGGTGGCGCAGGGCGGAACTACTATTCTTACTGAAGTACCTGAAATGTTTGGTGCAGAAACGCTGCTGATGGAGCGCGCTGAAAACAAAGAGGTGTTTGATAAAACGGTAAGCCTGATCAACGATTTTAAAGATTACTACCTTCAACATAATTTGCCGGTTTATGAAAATCCGTCGCCGGGAAACAAAAAAGGAGGTATTTCTACCCTCGAAGATAAGTCGCTGGGGTGCACGCAAAAAGGCGGAACTGCAACGGTAGTTGACGTATTGAAATATGCCGAGCCGCTAAAAACAAAAGGCCTGAATTTGTTGTCGGCACCAGGAAATGATTTGGTGGCTGCATCGGCACTTGGGTTTAGCGGCTGCCAGATGGTACTGTTTACAACAGGAAGAGGAACACCATTCGGAAGTTTTGTTCCTACTATGAAAATTTCTACCAATTCTGATTTGTTCAACAAAAAGAAAAACTGGATAGATTTTAACGCCGGCACTTTGCTTGAAGGCAAAACCATGGACGAATTGCTGGAAGACTTTGTTCAGTTTATAATTGAAGTGGCCAGTGGCAAACAATTAAACCACGAAAAAACCGGGTTTAAAGAAATTGCCATTTTTAAAACAGGCGTAACGCTTTAGCTACCATAATTGAGAAGTATTGTTTTACATCCCTGCAGCCATTGGTTGCGGGGATTTTTCTGTGTGGACTAGGAAGAAAAAAGGGACGAAATAAATCGTCCCTTTGTGTTTTTATTCCATCCCGATGGGCGCTCCTTGTGGAGGCATAATATCGCGGATTATTGCAAATCTTTCAGGATCTTTTTCGAACTGTGTGATTCGCGACATGGCATAACCATAATGTGCTTTTATGCTGCCGCTTGATGTTGCGTATTTCTGTGTTGTAAACAAAAGCAGGTCTTGCAATTTTAGCCAGGCAATAGCTTTAACTTCAGATGATGCAGCAGCATCAGTTGCCAGTGCAGCAAGATAAGTCAGGAAAGAGTTATCTACTACTTTTTGTAATTCTCCATAGTAACCATCGCGTTTATCAGTTTTCCAGGTGGCTGAAATAATTTTATCCAGTACCGAGTTCAAGCTTGGTAAATCTGCATTTCTGCTGTGGTATTCCAGCATCCGTTGTGCTCTTTGTGAGTCGGTAATTTCGCTAAACACCATATTTGCAAGTGCTCCTGCAGCGCTCAACGGATCGAAGGTTGTACCTGTTTTTGATTGTACATTTTCAGTTTGGCTGCGAGAATAGCTCATTGGTTGCGGAGGAATAAGTTCCAGTAATTTCTCAGGAATAGCAAGGGCCTCCGGAGTAAGTGCCGCAAGTAGAGCATGCAGCGCTTTTTCCTGTTCTTCGGCAGGAACCATTTGGGCAACAAACTGACCGTCGCCTTTAAGTGCATAACGGTAATTCAGTCCTCCAAGTACTTTCGCTGAAGCAGTAATTTGGTAGCGGTGGAAATAATAAATGGGTACCAATACATTTTCCAGAGTGGCATATGGTGTGCCTTCAGGAATGGTATTCTCTCCAAAATTCTTTAATGCTATTTTTCGTATTTCCATCATTCGCAGCAGTTCGTCGTATGGATTTTCACCGTTGTCCCACTGGTGAGTGTATGGATGGACTCCACTAGCAGAAGTGGCATCGGATAAAAATGAAAGTCCACTTTCAAGACTTTCTGAAATGATATCATTCAGCGCTGCTTTTTCGTCTGTTCCTTCAGGGAACTGTGAGTATCCATAAGCGATAGAAGTTTTATCCCATTCACCAATTTTATCATCGTACGCTTCCGAAAGGTCGATTTTTCCATTTTTAATTTTAACCAGTGGATGAGGGTAGTCCATAACCGATGTACGTCCTTCTGCACTCGAACTGTAAGCATGAGACAGCCCCAGTGTGTGGCCAACTTCGTGTGCTGATAACTGTCGGATGCGGGCAAGCGCCATCTCTTTGGCGCGTTCTACTTCTTTTGCATCTCCTCCGTAAGGAGAAATCAATCCCTGGGCAATCATAAAATCCTGTCGGATGCGCAAAGACCCAAGTGAAACGTGACCCTTAAGGATTTCGCCGGTACGCGGATCCATAACAGATGCACCGTATGACCATCCGCGGGTTGAACGATGTACCCATTGAATTACATTATAGCGTACATCCAGCATATCGGCACCTTCGGGCATTTCTTTTACGATGAATGCATTTTTAAATCCGGCAGCTTCATAAGCCTGGTTCCACCAACTTGCACCTTCAATAAGTGCTGATTTTATTGGCTCCGGTGCGCCTCTGTCAACGTAATAAATAATGGGCTCAACCGGTTCGCTGATGGCTGCATTCGGATCTTTCTTTTCCAGGCGATGACGACGGATAAATCGTTTTGTTATCGGTTCGTCAATTGGGGTGGCATAGTCCATGTAACCAATTCCTCCATAACCTGCCCTCGGATCAAAATCTCGTATTTTGTAATTGTCATCAGGAAGTTCAATAAACGAATGATGCAGTCTTATTGTAACTGCATCGGCAGACGGGGTAACACTGCCAACAAGTCTACCTGTGGGTTTTCCTGTGAATGTCAGAATAGATTCAAACTCGCTGTTTTTCGGGAAACTTCTCAAACCATCCTTATAAATGGCAGACCTTGATTTTTCAAGTTTGTATGAACCCTGCAGTGTGGCAGCCACGCGTCCACGATCCTCAAGCAAAAAATCAGTAGCGTCCAAGAAATATGTTCCGTTTTCCTCTTTACTGATGGTGAAGCCCCACAAAACAGAGGTAGCAAATGCATCGTCAACAGCTTTTACCTCGTCGGCATTGCTACTTGATGCCCGGTAAGAATAATTAACCTGTACCAATAAAATCTTGTTACCTGCTTTTACAAACTTCACAACGCGTGTTCCGGTTAATTTCCCACGGTCAAGTCCGAGGTCGTTCGATCCCACACCGGAAGCCAGCGATGTTACATACAAAAATTCTGTGTCGAGCTGACGAATTTCCAGTTCAATTTTGCCGTCCTCTTCGTTATAAGTAAAATTGAAAAACCCGGTGAATTCCCGGGCAGCCACTTCTGATATGCCAATATTTAGGGCAATTAATAAAATTAGTAAGTAATGTTTTTTCATTTTTATGTGCAAAAAGTAATTATTTTAATTATGAATGTAGCAATAATATTTAATGCCGATGTTTTAGGTGTCAAAAATCTATGTAAATATTAATATTTAAGTTGAATTGATAAGTAAGTATGAAATTTTAGAGTAGTGTTAAAAAATTTTCAACCTGTTGTCAAATACATAAGCTAAAATTCCTCATCTCGGATATAAATTTATCTTTGTCTATTGCAAAATCTTTTTTTTTAAAACTGAACTTGAAACCGAAAGAAAGACAATTTTCAATTTAATACTAAACCGTAGCCAAAAGCTACATTAAAATTTATCATCTTATGAGCAGTATTTTTATTATAGTGCCAATTGCCTCGATTTTGGCATTGGTATTTGCCTGGATATTCTTCAAATCAATGATGAAGAATTCAGAAGGTACTGACAGAATGAAGGAAATTGCACAGCACGTTCGTGATGGAGCAATGGCCTATCTTAGACGACAGTACAAAGTAGTATTTATAGTGTTTGTGGTTCTTTTTATACTACTTGCCATTATGGCATTTTTCAAAGTACAAAATCCGTTTGTTCCTATCGCTTTTCTTACCGGTGGATTCTTCTCTGGTTTGTGTGGTTTCTTAGGAATGAAAACTGCAACTTTTGCATCAGCACGTACTGCACACGGAGCCTCGCAGTCTTTAAATAAAGGTTTGCAGGTAGCTTTCCGCAGTGGAGCTGTGATGGGATTGGTTGTTGTTGGTTTTGCACTTCTCGATATTGCAGCATGGTATTTGTTTTTAACAGAGGTGGTTTTTACACCTGAACATATGACAAACGGACTGCATTTCCTTGGTCTTGATTTTGTTCATGCAGGAACTACTGAAAAACAAAAGCTGGTTGAGATTACAACAACGATGCTTACCTTCGGAATGGGGGCATCTACACAAGCGTTGTTTGCCCGTGTTGGTGGAGGTATTTATACAAAAGCTGCCGACGTTGGTGCCGACCTTGTAGGTAAAGTTGAAGCTGGTATTCCTGAAGACGACCCACGTAACCCTGCTACTATTGCCGATAACGTTGGTGATAACGTTGGTGATGTGGCCGGTATGGGAGCCGACCTTTACGAATCGTATGCCGGTTCTATTTTGGCAACTGCAGCTTTGGGTGCTGCACTTCCTGCCATTGCATTGGAGAGTGCTAATATCGACCCAATTAAAGCCGTAACAGCGCCAATGATCGTGGCTGCGATTGGTATTATTTTATCGATCATCGGTATTTATATGGTACGTACAAAAGAATCGGCAACGCAGAAAAACCTGCTCAACGCGCTTCTTCTGGGAACAGGAGGTAGCTCTGTACTCATTCTGGTAGCCCTGGTTGGACTTGCGTTTGCAGGATGGATTACCTGGGGTGTTTTCTGGGCTGTAATTATTGGTTTGGGTGCCGGTGTTATTATTGGTCAGGCAACCGAATATTATACTTCTGACGAGTACAAACCTACAAAAGGAATTGCCGAGCAGGCTCAGCAAGGTCCGGCTACAACCATTATCGATGGTATTGCTGTTGGTATGAGTTCAACATGGATTCCTGTTGTGACTATTGTTCTTGGAATTATGGGAGCATTTTACGCTGCAGGTGGAGCATCGCAGTTTGCCATGGGAGTTTACGGAATTGGTTTTGCCGCTGTTGGTATGTTATCTACTTTAGGTATTACCCTTGCTACTGATGCTTTTGGTCCGATCGCAGATAACGCCGGTGGTAACGCTGAGATGGCAGAACTTGATCCTGAAGTTCGTGAAAGGACTGACGCATTGGATATGTTAGGAAATACAACCGCTGCAACAGGTAAAGGATTTGCAATTGGCTCGGCAGCACTTACTGCAATGGCACTTATTTCAGCTTATATGGAAGAAGTTCGTTTGTGGTTTGGAAAGATTGCCAAAGCTGGCGAAGGTTTTGTGACCAAAGGCGAATATGTTTTTTATAACGATGTTGCTCCGGCAGTTCAGGATGGAATGCAGGCGGTGAAAATTTCAGCAGCTTCAGTTAAAGATTTTTCGGCAGCTTATGATATTACCCTGTTCAATCCAATGTTCCTCGGAGGTATTTTCCTTGGATCGATGATGGCCTTCCTTTTCAGTGCGCTTACAATGAAAGCTGTTGGTCGTGCTGCTTCGGCAATGGTTGAAGAAGTGCGCCGTCAATTCCGCGAAATTAAAGGAATATTGGAAGGAAAAGCAACTCCTGAATATGCCAAGTGTGTGGAAATTTCTACAAAAGGTGCACAGCGCGAAATGTTGTTGCCTTCGTTGGTAGCTATTATTGTACCTATTGTTGTTGGAGCAGCAATGGGAGTTGCCGGTGTTATTGGATTGTTGGCCGGAGGATTGACTGCAGGTTTTACATTGGCCGTGTTTATGAACAACGCGGGTGGTGCCTGGGATAACGCTAAAAAATTCATCGAAAAAGGAAATTACGGTGGAAAAGGTAGCGAAGCACACCATGCCGGTGTTGTTGGCGACACTGTTGGCGATCCTTTCAAAGATACTTCAGGACCATCGCTAAATATCCTTATTAAACTGATGACTATGGTTTCGGTAGTTATGGCCGGTTTAACTGTAACATTAAGTTTGCTGTAGGCAAATCTTTAAAATAAAATATAGAACCACCTGTCGGAAGGCAGGTGGTTTTTTTGTGCGTCATTTCAAAAATTACATTCTTTTCAAGGTAGTAAATCGTGGATGAGTCTATGACACATAAACAAAATTTAACTTCTTTAATGAACAAATTATTTGTAAATTCAGTTACACTTAAAAACGTAAAAATTTCTAATCAATAAAAATACTACCATGGCAGATCTTACAACAACTTATATGGGTGTAGAGTTAAAAAATCCACTCATTCTCGGAGCAAGTAACCTTGTTACAAAACCCGATGTAATAAAACAAATTGAAGAAGCAGGAATCGGAGCAATTGTATATCGTTCGCTTTTTGAGGAGCAAATTCAGTTGGAAAGCCTTCAGATGGATGAAGAGCTAAGCGAATATGAAAATCGTAATGCTGAGATGACTGATCTTTTTCCGGGATTGAAACACGCCGGGCCAAAAGAACATTTGTACAATGTTGAGAAATTGGTTAAAAGTGTTGATGTTCCTGTGTTTGCAAGCTTAAATGCAATTTACGAACCTACCTGGGTTGAATATGCGCAGGAACTGGAGAAAACCGGTGTTGCAGGCTTGGAGATTAACCTTTATGCAGTGCCAGGTTATTTTGAAGTAACAGGAGAATCGATTGAGGATAAACAGGTGCAAATTGTTAAGGCGATTAAACAGGTTGTTAAAATTCCGGTAAGTGTAAAAATGAGTTTGTTTTACACCAATCCGTTAAACTTTATTAAGAAAGTGGATGAAGCAGGTGCTGATGGCTACGTACTTTTCAACCGCTTTTTCCAACCAGAAATTGACATTGAAAAAGAAGAATACTTTTATCCATGGGAATTAAGTAACCCGAAAGATCACATGGTTGGTTTGCGTTATGCAGGACTATTACATGGTAACGTTGAAGGAAGCGTTTGTGTGAGCCGCGGTATTTACGACGCTAACGATGTTATAAAAATGTTACTTGCCGGTACCGATGTGGTACAAATGGTAAGCACAATTTATCGTAATTCTCCATCAGTAGTTTCTGATATTTTAATGGATATTAATAAATGGATGGACGATAAAGGATACAAAACACTCGATGATTTCAGGGGAAAACTTTCGCGTAAAAACATGAAAGACCCATTTGCTTATCAGCGTGCACAATATGTCGATATACTAACAAAATCGGAAGATATTTTCAAAAAATATCCGATGGTTTAATTGAGTAAATTTTTCGTAGCATAAAAAAAACAGGAGCCGGTTGGTTTCTGTTTTTTTACGGATAAACTACAATTAGCCATGTAAACTATAGTAATCACAACTAACAAAAACTGCTTTAAAAGTAATCCAGAGGGAAGGATAGAAGCAGAGTAATATGAAGGCAATATCATTCTGTTTTTTCATAGTTACATTATGAAGTTGTTTAAGATCGTAGTGAGTTTTAAGGGTTTGTTATTAATTTATAGTGCTAATATTCATTTTTTTGCATAGCCTAAGCTATAGAAATAAAATTAACTGAAGTCCAATCGAATCAGATGGTTGATTACCTTTAATTAGATTACCTTTTAACAACTATTATAGAAAACAACCTTATTCCAAATTAAATACCTGTTATTCAACTTCACTTTTGCCTAATGTCATATTCTTTGCATTCTCTTTCTTATAGTTTGCAATAAAAAATGAGGGTAAAACCCCGGTATATTTTTTAAACGCGGAAATAAATACTGTTCTGTTTGCAAAACCTGATTGTTTGGCAAGGGCATCCTGAGTGTGATTGGCTGTATAACCTGACGTTATTAATTTAATGGCTTCGATGATTCGGTATTCATTTATAAAATGTGGAAAATTTGAATTCAATTGATTATTAATGGCCTGCGAAAGATAAGTTCGGTTGCTTGAAAGTTTCTCTGCCAATTGTTGAATATTGATTTTTGGATCCAGAAACAATTTTTCCTTGTCCATTAATTCCTTCAAATCTTTAATGAGTTGTTTTTCACGAATAAAGTTTTCCTGATGCTTCGAATCTTTACAATTGTATAAAGCCATTTTTTTTGACGATTCAACTTCCGATGCTTTTTTAATTGAGTTTTTCATCAACTCCAATTTTGATCGGTAAAGTTTCCTGTTGTAAAAAAGAATTACCAGGAAAACAATGCATAGAAACAATCCCCCCAAAAGCAAATTAAACATTCTATGTCTTGTTTTCTGAAGTTCAAGGCGTGTTTTTTCATGGTTTTTATCGGCGAGAATAATCATCGACCGGGCACCATTCTCCTGATCTTTAGTTGAATCTGAAATTTCATTGTAAAGCTCGGTATATTCAAGTGCTTTCTGGTAATTGCCTTTCTGGTAATTTATTTCTGCCTGCAGTTTATATACCTCGGGAATAAACCGGTAAGAAGCAAAACGAAGGGTGTCGCCGGGAGTTAAAAGTTCTGCTAGTTTTTGGGCTTCATCAAATTTTTGCTGCATTAATACTAATTGTGCCTTAACATACAAATACTCTTGGCGTACATCTTCCTGAATCGTTTCTTGCGGGGAGGCAGCTACTTCTTCCAAAAGTTTTTCTGCATTGCCCCGATTATTAGTTTTGAGCAAAGTTTCTGCCATTTTTATTTTTGTGTAGGCCATTGTATTGTTGCGATAAGAAGTGTGTAAGTGCGCTTCTGCTGTAGCTAAAGATTTCTTAAACCAGTTTAGAGCCGCATCGGGGTTCCCGGTTCGCAGGGCAATCTGCCCAAGGTTATTCATCATAACATAAGGACGGTAAAAATCCCATGTATCTTCTTCTATATACATTTGGTACAATCCTTCATAAATCTCTTGCGCTTTTTTATTCAAACCCGCATAATAATAAATATCGCCCAGCATATTAATAATATTCCGGTAACCTTCACCTTTATCCGATTCCGGTGTTAAATCCCTATACTGCAGAATATGCATCATGGCTATGTCGTATTGTTTACGGGCAATATAAAACCGGCCTCTGGTATATTCTACCAAACACATATCATCAATACGATTGTATTTCTCCGCCAGTCGATAGGCTTCATTAAAAAAAGAGGCATACGCCGAATCAGATGCAGTAGCTTTCCATACCAATAAACGAATATGGGCAATTTCATCTTTTTGGGCAGTAATATCAAAAAGCTGGTTTAAATAATAGCGCCTGTTATTCACATCGCTGAGGCGTGACAACGAATCCTGCAAACGAACAACGCTTTCCCTGAAAGCTTCCCTATCCAAATTCTTTAGTTCGGCAAAAATATCATTGTTTTGTAGGTCTTTTGCTCTAACGTTTTGAATTACAGTAACTAAAAAAACGGTTAAAAACAATGCTGCATAAATACGAAATGTAACATATTCTTTTTTCAACACAGAAACTTGTTAAAATTGATAAATTTTAACAAAGATAGACATTATGATCAGTTCTTTTTCACTTAAAAAGTAGCATTTTAAATTTTTGAATTGTTTTGAAGTTGGACGAAGGCGCTAAACAAAATTTCTATAGTTAATTAAAAAACTTTGCATTAGTTCAATTAATAACCTGTTTAATTTAATACTATTCATGTAGTCAATATTTAACTTCTTTGATAAAACCAAAAATTATGAAAACATTTGCCCATGCGTTTTTTACCGCCATTTTGCTTTTAGGGTGTTTTTTTACCGCTAAATCACAAACATCAGTTAGTACTGGTTACCCATCCACTACTTTTATAATTGGCAATAGTCCGGTTATCATTGCACCAAATTTAAATGTTACTGCATCTGGTACAATAACAAATGCAAAAATCTCAATAGAAACGATTGTTTCTGGAGATGTACTTGATGTTAACGTATTATCTGGTTATTCCGAATCCTGGAATTCTACAACGAAAACTTTAACCATTAGTACAACTACAGGATCTGGTTCTGCATCGGATTATCAAACTATGCTCAGAACTGCTACATTCTCAACAACAAGTACGAATCCTACCCGTAGAATTAATTTCATTATGGCCAATGTACTTGCCTTGGAAGTAAATTCAAAGGAACATTTGTATGAATTGGTTTATAGTTCATCTGCAATCACTTGGTGGGATGCAAAAACTGCAGCAGAATCAAAAACCATTATTACTAAAACAGGAGAAACTGAAACAGGATACCTGGCAACAATAACGTCACAGGAAGAAAATGATTTTATTGCATCGAAAGTTTCAGAAAATACATGGTTGGGAGCCAGTGACAATTATAACTACACACCTGAAACAAATGGCTCTGACGAAGGTAAATGGTATTGGGTCACCGGCCCGGAAAAAGATACTCAGTTTTGGCTTGGAGGGCCTGGTGGCCAATCTGTTAGTAATAGTTTTGAAGCCTGGTATGATCCTTATGGGACTAGAATGGAACCGAATGATGCATATGGAAGTTATGGAGAAGACTATATGCATATGTATGGTTCAGGAAGTCAGAAAGGAACCTGGAATGATTTTTATGCAGGTACTGTAATGAATGTTCATTATTATATTGTTGAATATGGAGGTTATCCTTCATCACCCACAACTATTGTGGCCAGCGACTATGCTGATGTTAGTATTAATTACAAGCCAGGCGTAAGTTCTTATGGAGCATCCAATATTTCAACGACCTCAGCTACGGGTAATGGATACCTTTCGAATTTAGGATATCCAAATGTGTCGGCTTATGGATTTTGTTGGAATACAACAGGTAACCCTACTACATCTGATAATAAAATAAACTTAGGAAGTGCATCTACCACAGGTTCATTTAGTGGGTCAATAACAGGCCTGTCACCTCAAACAACCTACTATGTGCGTGCTTATGCAACTAATTCTGCTGGAACCAGCTATGGTGGCAATGTAAGTTTTACAACCGAATGGGCGCCCTATTTTACTTTGTGTCCTTCCTCTGCAATTAATGCAGGGACTTCTTCAGATGGAACTGGAAATTGCACTACAACGGTATCATATACGGCAATATCAAGTGCATATCCAGCAGCAACTTATAGCTATTCCTATACGGGTGCTACTATTGCAAGTAGTTCTTCAACTGGTTCCGGTTCTGCTTTTAATGTTGGTACAACACATGTAACAGTTACTGCATCAAATAAACATGGCAACGCAACCTGCGAATTTGATGTTGTGGTTATTGACAATGAAAATCCCGTTGTCAGAACTCAGGATCTAACCGTATACCTGGATGGGGACGGTGCTGCCTCAGTTGTGCCCGCAGATATCGATAACGGCTCAACAGATAATTGTGGAATCGATTCTTATTCGCTTGATATCGAGGGATTTGATTGTAATGATGTTGGTAATCCCGTAACGTTAGAACTAACGGTCACCGATATTCATAACAATATGGCAAGCAATACAGCAAACGTAACAGTCTTGGATACAATTTCACCAACTGCACTTTGTAAGAATATCACTGTTCAGCTGGATGAAAACGGAACCGCAAACATTGATTCACTGGCCATTGATAATGGTTCGTCAGATAATTGCAGTTTGGCTTCATACGTGCTTGATATCAGTAGTTTCAGCTGTTCCGATGTTTCAGAAACCAATCCTGTAACACTGACTGTAACCGATGCAAATGGTAATTGGTCGACTTGTAGAACAGAGGTAACAGTAATCGATACGGTTTCACCTGTAGCGTTATGCAAGCCTGTAACGGTTTATCTTGATGAATTAGGCCAAGGCTCAATTGCAGAAGATTCCATCGATAACGGATCAACTGATGCCTGCGGTATTCTGAGCATTGAAACCGATGTAACAAGTTTCAGCTGTTCTGATGTATCGGAAACCAACATCGTGGAGCTAACCGTAACCGATGTAAATGGAAACAGCTCAACCTGCAGCTCCGAAGTTACTGTTATTGACACTGTGGTTCCAGTTGTTTATTGTAAAGACACTATATTATACCTGGGAGAAGACGGAGTTGAATACCTCGGTTCATCTGATTTGGACATAGGATCATCAGATGCTTGTGGCATTGCTTCAGTAGAGCTAAGTCAGTCGAAATTTGTTGGAGTAGATGTTGGTGTAAACCAGATTGAAATGACGGTAACCGATGTAAACGGTAATTCATCAGTATGCATTTCAACGGTTACGGTAAGAGACACAATAGATCCTGAGGTAAGTTGTAAGAGTTTTGGAATAGTTCTGGATGAGGATGGATTTACACATATTTACCCGGATTTTGCAGTTAAAGACTACTATGATGCCGGAGGGATAGCTTCCTCATTTGTCGATAAAATAAGGTTTAGTTGTTATAATCTTGGCGAAAACACTGTTACTGTAACCGTGCAAGATTACGGTGGCAATACAGCTAGTTGTATTTCAACTTTTACAATATTTGATGGGCATGGGCCGGATGTACTATGCAAGGATCTTGAAGTTTCATTAAATGCGCAGGGGTTGGCAGTTGTTGAACCGGAAATGGTTGATGCAGGCTCATCAGATGTTTGTGGAATAGCAAGTATGAGTCTTTCGCAAAGTGAATTTACAAGGGCCGATATGGGCAAAAACGATGTTACTTTCTATGTTACAGATGTTGGAGGAAATACCGACAGTTGTACCACAACAATAACAGTTAACGACAAAAAGGCACCAAAAGTGACTTGTAATGAGATTGAAATTGAACTGATGTCGGGAAGTTACATGTTAACAGGAGAGGACATTTCAGCACTTGCAGCCGGCAGTTCAGATAATGCAACACCTTTTGATAGCTTGATTATTGAAGCAAATCCATCGGTATTCACCTGCGAGCAGATAGGAGACTCTGTAAATGTGGAAGTATCGGTAATTGATGATGCGGGAAATTCAAGTACTTGCGAAACTAAAGTTTATGTAGGTTTTATTCTTGAAACCGAAGTTGCCGATGTTGAGGTAAGTCTGGATTCGGGCCGATGCGAAACAGCAATTGATTATCCGGCAATATTTACAGAAGAAAGCTGTGCGAATTTGACATTAATTGATGGTTTGGGAGCAGATGGCATTTTCCCTGCAGGAATAACAGAAGAAACCTGGGAAGTAGTGCTTGGTGGAGAATCCGATACAGTGTCATTTAACGTAATTGTAAGCAGCGAAAACCTAATGCCTACACTTAATGCCACGGCCGACACTACTGTGATGGAAGATGAAATGTTTGTTATCGAACTCACCGGTATTGGCGATGGAGGCGACTGCATTGCGCAGGATCTTGAAGTAAGTGCTGAAAGCCTGAACAAGGAATTGATAGAAACAATCGAAGTATATTATGAAGCCGGGAGTTCTGTTGCTGAACTTAGCATCGCATTTGTTGCTAACCAGAGTGGGGTAGCCGAAGTAGTGGTAACAGTTGAAGATGAAGCTGGAGCCACAATAACAGATACTTTTATGGTAACAGTTGAAGCCAAAAACGATGCTCCGATTTTACTGGCAGCTATTCCTGATACCTCAGTAATGGCCACTTATACTTTAGATCTCAGCATCAGTAAAACATTGGGAGTGTTGTTTGATGATACTGATGATGATAACCTGGTAATTAGTGTCGAGCCAATTGACGGAGTATTGCCAGATTGGGTAGCGATAACCGAAGATGAGTCGATGCTTAACGTAGAATGTACACCAGAGGTAGCCGATACAGGATGCTATAAATTCGTTGTATCTGCAACTGATACATCAGGAGCAACAGTAGCCGATACTTTTGCAGTATGTGTGCAGCCGCTGCCTGTTGGTATTGGCGATTTCAGTCAATCAATGTTTGAAGTTGCAATGTATCCAAACCCATCAAAAGGCCTTGTAAATATTGAAATAGAATCAGCCTCATTTGGAGAGACTGAAATTTCAGTTAGCAATGTTGCCGGAGCAGAAGTCTTCCGTCGCAATTATGTTTCCGGGGAACAGGTTCAGCTTGATCTTTCAGAGAATGTAAGTGGTATTTACCTGATAAGAATATCACAAGAAGGAAGACATGTAATAAAGAAATTCGTTCTTGATAAGAACTAATAATGAATATAAAAAGCGGGAGTTAAATGGTTCTCGCTTTTTTATGTTAAAAAAGCAGTGACTATTTTTACTTTTATTATAGAATAGTTTCGAATCATTTCGATTTACTTTAACATCTGAATATTTCTGCTCACCCGTGCTGCAATTTAAGGCCTGTCGACAATGAAATATCCACGGGGCTTACTCCAAAAAATACAGAACGAACTTGTTTAAGAACAACATAGTAGTGAGTCCATGTTTTTTATAATACTGTTCAAGAGGTTCTTGCTAGTTGCTTGCTTTACTTTAGCAAAGCGCTGCCTTTTATCCTTAACTATAGATTAATATTTGAATTTGATTATGTTGAAAATAAGTGCGGTTTGTTTATCTGGTTTTATTTCAGGTATTACAAGTTTGAATTTGAGGTATGTGTCAGGATGCCAGTGTTATGAGCTGTTTTGGGCGTTTTTAAAAATAGAAAACTGAGTCGAGAACCAGCATTTTGCCTATAGAAATTTAAGTAAACATATTAAATGTTAGGGAAAAATTATAGATTTACCGAATCGGAGGATGATAAATTATGCATTGTATTGCGTAAAAAATTATACAAACCACAAAAATTCTAAAATGAAAAGACTTTACTATGTTCTTATTTTGATTTTTTTTTCAATCAACTTGTTTGGTCAGGAAAGAATTCAGATTCCCTTGGATAAGAATGAAAATTGGAATCAATTTATTCATAATGATATTATATCATTAAGTGTTAGGTTCGCTGATTGTAGCGACCCATCCAATGGCATTTACCGCGATTATTATTTATTAAAGCTTGAGAATAATACTGACTCAACGGTTCTTGTTGATTGGCATTATGATTTATATTATGATGGTGAATGTACAACCTGTGTTGATGTTGACAACGAGTTCTTGTTTCGTTATGAACTGTCTCCTAGGGAAATAATCGAAGCTAATTGCGACAATTTTATAATCGCTCCTCCATATCAACTTGGGATATTTAGGTCAATAATAGATATGCCTCAAACTCCAAGACTCACCGATGCAAAAATATCTAATTTAATTACTTACACCTATTGATAATGAAAAAGACTTTGCTTTTAACATACATAATATTTTTAATTGGCCTTAAGAATATTGAAGCTCAAACTCCTGAAGCATTAATAGAGACACCTGTCCCAAGCAATTCGTGTAGTAATTTGTCTGTTCAGTTTAATGGCTATGCTACAGCATCTGCAATAGGAACTTCTTTTACTTTTGATGGCGGAACCTTGCCATCTGGCTGGAGTTCAACTGCTTATTCGGTTGGTCAGCCTTGTTATGACGCAACAGGAGATACTCCTGATCATTCAAACTATTTCTGGGCCTCTGACGTGTCAGGAGCACGATATGTAAAAACGAATAACCTTGATGTTTCGCTGGGTGGTTCAATACAGTTCTTATTGCGATTCGGAGATGATGACCCGGAGCCGGGATGTGAGCATGCAGATAACGGGGAAGGTGTCTACCTTCAGTATTCAACAAATAATGGATCTACCTGGAATAACATTCAATATTACGATCCAGGCTCATATTATAGATGGACAAGTTTGTCAATGGATATTCCCGAAGCGGCAAAAACAACCAGCACAACTTTTAGATGGATCCAAACTACCAGTAGTGGAGTTGGATTTGATAATTGGGGACTGGAGGATGTAGTCGTAACAGTTCTTCAGGATGTTCCAATTGATTCATATAGTTGGGATTTTGGTGACGGGACGACAGCAACTACCCAAAATGCTACACATTCTTATGCAGCGAGTGGTACTTATAATGTTACTTTTACTATTACCGCAGGAGGCGCCACTGATGTGGAAACCTTGACATATACTATTTTGCCAAACGGAGTGCCAACCTTTAATAACATTAGCGATGTGGTAATTCCAATGAATGGTTCACAGAATGTTACTTTTAGTGGAATAAATGATGGAGATGCCTGTCTAACACAAACTATCTCTGTTTCTGCAACAAGCAGCAATGCGTCTCTGCTTCCATCGCCAACAGTTTCATACACGTCTCAAAACTCATCCGGAACATTAAATTTAAATCCGGTATCAAATTCTGTTGGAAATTCAACGGTAACGGTTACAATTGACGATAATGGTACTTATACTGGTGGAGTTTCTTCGAAGAAAACAGCTCAAAAAACATTTAATGTTTATGTCAACGATATTCCAACAGATCCGGGAGCTTTTACCTCCCCAACAGATAACAAATTAAATATCGACTATAATTACGATATTGCATGGGGAAGTTCAACCGATCAAACGGCAATTGTTACATATTATCTTGAATACTCCAGGAATAGTGGGGCATGGACTACAATAGCAAGTGGAACGAGTTCCACATCTTTCAGTAGTTGGGGAGGACACAGAAGTGATTCTTACATAGGACAAAGTGTTCAGTTTAGAGTACGTTCTTACGATGGGACATATTATTCCGGGTACACATACTCTCCAACTTTCACAATCATTGAAAACTCTCCTCCTGTAGCTGTTAATGATGGGCCATATGGTGCTAATACCGGTGGAACAGGTTCTGGAAACGTTCTTAGCAATGATACAGATCTTGACGGAGACGATTTGGACGTTGTAACGGTTCCAACTTTGACGCATGGAAGCTTTTCTTCTTTTAACCTTGAAACAGGGGCATTCGTTTATTCAGCGCCAACAAATTGGGTTGGCAGCTTCAGCTTCAACTATTCCGTTACTGATGGAATCGCTCAGGATATTGGCACTGCAACCATTTCGGTTGCGGATACCATTGTTCCTGTCGTTTTAACGGCCGATAAAACACTTTATCTTGACGCTAGTGGCGCAGCCACGATTGCAACTGCTGATATTAACAATGGAAGTACAGATAATATTGGCATTATTGGTTTGGCTCTTGATGTAAGTAGTTTTGACTGTTCCAATGTTGGGACTAACACCATAACATTAACGGCAAGTGATGCGGCAGGCAACTTTAACTCAGCAACAGCTGAAGTAACCGTAGTCGACACCGTATCACCAGTTGCAGCTTGTAAACCGGTAACTATTTATCTGGATGAATTCGGCCAGGGTACTATCTCAAAAGACTCTATCGACAATGGCTCGTCAGATGCTTGTGGTATTTTAAGTTTTGATACTGATACAACCAGTTTTGACTGTTCCGATGTTTCAGAGACCAATCCGGTAATTTTAACCGTAACCGATGTAAATAATAACGTTTCAACTTGTAAAACAGAAGTAACCGTAATCGACACGGTATCACCAGTTGCTGTTTGTAAACCGGTAACAGTTTATCTCGATGAATTCGGTCAGGGTACTATCGCAGAAGACTCTATCGACAATGGCTCGTCTGATGCTTGTGGTATTTTAAGCTTTGATACAGATACAACAAGTTTTGACTGTTCCGATGTTTCAGAAACCAATCCTGTAACACTGACTGTAACCGATGCAAATGGCAATTGGTCGACTTGTAGTACAGAGGTAACAGTAATCGATACGGTTTCACCGGCAGCGTTATGCAAGCCTGTAACGGTTTATCTTGATGAATTAGGCCAAGGCTCAATTGCAGAAGATTCCATCGATAACGGATCAACTGATGCCTGCGGTATTCTGAGCATTGAAACCGATGTAACAAGTTTCAGCTGTTCTGATGTATCGGAAAGTAACATTGTGGAGCTAACCGTAACCGATGTAAATGGAAACAGCTCAACCTGCAGCTCCGAAGTTACTGTTATTGACACTGTGGTTCCAGTTGTTTATTGTAAAGACACTATATTATACCTGGGAGAAGACGGAGTTGAATACCTCGGTTCATCTGATTTGGACATAGGATCATCAGATGCTTGTGGCATTGCTTCAGTAGAGCTAAGTCAGTCGAAATTTGTTGGAGTAGATGTTGGTGTAAACCAGATTGAAATGACGGTAACCGATGTAAACGGTAATTCATCAGTATGCATTTCAACGGTTACGGTAAGAGACACAATAGATCCTGAGGTAAGTTGTAAGAGTTTTGGAATAGTTCTGGATGAGGATGGATTTACACATATTTACCCGGATTTTGCAGTTAAAGACTACTATGATGCCGGAGGGATAGCTTCCTCATTTGTCGATAAAATAAGGTTTAGTTGTTATAATCTTGGCGAAAACACTGTTACTGTAACCGTGCAAGATTACGGTGGCAATACAGCTAGTTGTATTTCAACTTTTACAATATTTGATGGGCATGGGCCGGATGTACTATGCAAGGATCTTGAAGTTTCATTAAATGCGCAGGGGTTGGCAGTTGTTGAACCGGAAATGGTTGATGCAGGCTCATCAGATGTTTGTGGAATAGCAAGTATGAGTCTTTCGCAAAGTGAATTTACAAGGGCCGATATGGGCAAAAACGATGTTACTTTCTATGTTACAGATGTTGGAGGAAATACCGACAGTTGTACCACAACAATAACAGTTAACGACAAAAAGGCACCAAAAGTGACTTGTAATGAGATTGAAATTGAACTGATGTCGGGAAGTTACATGTTAACAGGAGAGGACATTTCAGCACTTGCAGCCGGCAGTTCAGATAATGCAACACCTTTTGATAGCTTGATTATTGAAGCAAATCCATCGGTATTCACCTGCGAGCAGATAGGAGACTCTGTAAATGTGGAAGTATCGGTAATTGATGATGCGGGAAATTCAAGTACTTGCGAAACTAAAGTTTATGTAGGTTTTATTCTTGAAACCGAAGTTGCCGATGTTGAGGTAAGTCTGGATTCGGGCCGATGCGAAACAGCAATTGATTATCCGGCAATATTTACAGAAGAAAGCTGTGCGAATTTGACATTAATTGATGGTTTGGGAGCAGATGGCATTTTCCCTGCAGGAATAACAGAAGAAACCTGGGAAGTAGTGCTTGGTGGAGAATCCGATACAGTGTCATTTAACGTAATTGTAAGCAGCGAAAACCTAATGCCTACACTTAATGCCACGGCCGACACTACTGTGATGGAAGATGAAATGTTTGTTGTCGAACTCACCGGTATTGGTGATGGAGGCGACTGCATTGCGCAGGATCTTGAAGTAAGTGCTGAAAGCCTGAACAAGGAATTGATAGAAACAATCGAAGTATATTATGAAGCCGGGAGTTCTGTTGCTGAACTTAGCATCGCATTTGTTGCTAACCAGAGCGGGGTAGCAGAAGTAGTAGTAGCAGTGGAAGACGAAGCAGGAGCCACAGTAACAGATACTTTTATGGTAACAGTTGAAGCCAAAAACGATGCTCCGATCTTACTGGCAGCTATTCCTGATACCTCAGTAATGGCAACTTATACTTTAGATCTCAGCATCAGTAAAACATTGGGAGTGTTGTTTGATGATACTGATGATGATAACCTGGTAATTAGTGTCGAGCCAATTGACGGAGTATTGCCAGATTGGATACTGATAACCGAAGATGAGTCGATGCTTAACGTAGAATGTACTCCAGTGGTAGCAGATACAGGATGCTATGAATTCGTTGTATCTGCAACTGATACATCAGGAGCAACAGTAGCCGATACTTTTGCAGTATGTGTGCAGCCGCTGCCTGTTGGTATTGGCGATTTCAGTCAATCAATATTTGAAGTTGCAATGTATCCAAACCCATCAAAAGGCCTTGTAAATATTGAAATAGAATCAGCCTCATTTGGAGAGACTGAAATTTCAGTTAGCAATGTTGCCGGAGCAGAAGTCTTCCGTCGCAATTATGTTTCCGGAGAAAAGATTCAGTTTGATCTTTCAGATAATGTAAGTGGTATTTACCTGATAAGAATATCACAAGAAGGAAAACATGTAATAAAGAAACTCGTTCTGGATAAGAACTAATTTTTCAGATAATTAAACATAAAAAAACAGGAGCCGGTTGGTTCCTGTTTTTTTTATGTGGTTATTTGATTTTACAATCCACTAAAATCAACATCGTTGAAAAGAATTGATGGTGTACGCCACGAAGAATCTTTGCGTACGTCGTTTCCAACTTCTCCAATATTTGCCCACAAGGTTTTCATGTTTCCGGTAATGTTCATTTCTGTAACCGGTTTTACAATCTCGCCATTCTCCACTAAAAATCCTTCAATCCCGTACGAGAAATCTCCGGTTGAACCATTACTGTTTCCACCATTAAATCCGGTAACATAAATACCTTTCTGAACGGATGCAATTAATGCGTCAAGGTCTTTATCTCCGGTTTCGAAAACCAGGTTAGTAGTCGATCCACTGTTGGGCTCCATTTCCAGTTTTTTGCCGTAATAGGTATCGATGTAATACCTTTTCAAAACGCCTTTTTCAAAAACCGAACGTTTTTTGGTGGCAATACCTTCGCCATCGAATAAGCGAGATCCACGTCCGCCAACAATAAATGGGTCGTCAGTTAAGGTTAATTTCTCCGAAGCTACTTTTTTGCCCAATTTATCGATTAGGAATGAATTTTTTTGCTGAATGGCAGAACCGCTTAATGCATTAATAAGCGGACTAAAAATCCGGCCTACCACACGATTCTCAACAATCATTGGCATAGTGTCCGATTTAATTTTTTCAGCACCAATTTTGTCGAGTGCCCTTTTAAGAGCTGTTGTTCCGGTGCCCGTTTTTTTCAGGTCGTTGAATTGTATTGCAGATTCTCCCCAGCCAAACTCTGGTCGGGCATCACCATCTCCTTTTACCGATACGTTGGTACTCAGTCCAAAATATGAGTTGGCGGTATCGCCTTCAAATCCATTGCTATTAACCATTACACGTTCGTTTAAGCCGTCGTAATAACTGCTCGATACGGAGATAATGCGCTCGTTACTTCCCAAAATTTCTTTTTCAGCGGCAAAGGCAACCTGAATTTTTTCTTCCGGATCAACATTGCTGAAATTCGGATCAAGCGAGCCAAGATCTTTTCCATCACCTTTGTAATACAGCTTCGGATCAGGCAAGGTTCTGAATTCATCTTCAGACAAATACTTTGTTCCTTCAATTGCCTCTTCAATAAAACGTGCAAGGTCTTCCTTGTTTAAACGGCTGGTTGAATGTGATGAATATTTTTTGTCGACAAATAACCGGATGGAAAGATTGCTTTGGATAGCTTGTTCCAGTTTGTCTATTTTTTTTTCGCGTACTTCAACGCTGCTGCTTTCGCTGTTTGATATGCTTACGCTTACCTCCTGGGCTCCATTTTCAAGTGCATGATTCATCGCCCATTTTGCCAATGTATATTTTTCTTCTTTTGTCATTGTGTTAAAATTTAAACATTAAACGCTGAACTTTGAATGCGCTATGCATTTGTTCCTCCTACAGTCATTTTTTTCACTAGAACAGTTGGCAGGCCAAGTGTTACCGGAACCGATTGTCCGTCTTTTCCACAGGTCCAGGTGCCACTGTCGTTTTTGTAGTCGTTGGCAGCCATGGTAATATCGGCCAGTGCCTGTGGTCCGTTACCAACAATGTTAATGTCTTTAATAGGAGTGGTGAGTTTCCCGTTTTCAATGATATAACCCGATTTTACAAAAAAGGTAAAGTCGCCTGCACCGATCTTAACTTCGCCATTACTGAAGTTATCTACATATACACCATAATCAACGGCGGCAAAAATTTCTTCGGTGGTGTGCGGACCATTTTCCATGTAGGTTGAACGCATACGTGGCAAAGGCATGTGTCGGAACGATTCGCGACGTCCGTTACCGGTTGGCTCAACACCATAATATTTGGCACTTATTCGATCGTGCAAATAGCTGTTTAACATACCGTCTTTTACAAGGTAAGTTTTTTGTACGTCGTTTCCTTCGTCGTCGATGTTAATCGCACCGCGGTCGTTTGGCAGCGTACCATCATCGATAATGTTTATAAAGTTCTCTGCAACTTTTTTATGCAGTTTGTCGCTAAAAATAGATGTTCCTTTTCGGTTAAAATCGGCTTCAAAAGTATGTCCGATAGCTTCGTGAAGCAGAATTCCTGAACCTCCGGCGCCTAAAACAACTGGCATTTCCCCGGCTTTTGGTTTTCCGGCTTTAAATAAGAGGTTGGTTTTGTCAACAGCTTCGGTTGCCAGCGTGTCTACCAAATCATCGGTGAGCCATTCAAAACCCTGACGAACTGAACGTGCCGCGTACGCATTTTCAATCTGGTCATCTTTTTGCATCACACACACCGCATAAAAGCTGATCATTGGGCGGTAATCGTAAGTTAATCGTCCTTCAGAGTTGTAAAACATTACATAACTGCTTTCGTCGCTCATGCCGGCGTTTACTTTTATCACCTTTTCGTCGAGTCCGAATATTTTGTCGTTCACTTTTTGTACAAAAGGAACTTTATCTTTTACCGACACATCTTCCCACTTTCTTGAAATCTTGTAGTAGTTGGCCGGCAGTTTTTCGTTATAATCGGCAGCATTAAAGCTTGAACTGCTATTGGCAATGTTGGCTGCCATTTTTGCTGCATTCAGCATATCGTCGAGTGCAATATTCTCGGAATAGGCGAAACCGGTTTGGTCGCCTTTCAACACGCGAATTCCAACTCCGAAATCAATATTCGAATAGGCACGGTTCACTTTGCCGTCTTCAAGACCCAGGCTATTGGAAATTTTGTGTTCAAAAAATAAGTCGGCATAATCGCCGCCTTTACTCATTGCAGTTGCAATAACCTTTTGCAACATCTCGGGAGTCACTTCAAAATGATCTAAATAACTTTTCACGTCTGCTGAAATTTGTACGTTTTGGCACGATTGCACAAAGGGAAGTAAAAACATACTTCCCGTTGCAAACATACCACTTGTTTTTAATTTTTAATTGTCGGTTCGGGCTATAACGTTTTAATTGGTAAACACTGTGATTTGAAAATTACTATTAGAGGAATAAATTTCATTAATCCTTCTTTTATAATAATCTATCAAATAATCATTGTAAGACTGAAAAAGCGGGGTGATTTATAATTTAGGGGTAAAACGTGTGAAAAAATAAAAAAATAGGGGTGGTATATGTTGTTTTTAATAGTCTTTAACGATAAAAATGTAGATTTTTCAAGGGGGTATTGTTAAATTTGGGGTGTTTGACAAAAATCTATATTCAATGTAAATTTTGTATTAATTTATTACAATTTGTTAGCAAAATGGTTTTAAAAGTTTCATTTGCTCCTATTTTTGTGATCGACAGTTAGAAAAAATCTATATTTATATAAAATTTATTACATCATGAAATCAAAATTGGAATACATTTGGTTGGATGGTAGTGTGCCAACTCAACAATTAAGAGCAAAAACTCGTGTAGCTGAAAACTTCAGCGGAAAATTGGAAGACTGTCCTGTGTGGTCATTCGACGGATCTTCTACAAATCAGGCTGGAGGAGAAGCTTCTGACCTTCTTTTGAAACCTGTATTTATTTGTCCGGATCCGGATCGTAAAAACGCTTACCTGGTTTTAACTGAAGTATTAAATCCAGATGGTTCTGCACACGAAACTAACGGTCGTGCACACATCGAAGAAGAAGATGAAGACTTTTGGTTCGGTTTCGAGCAGGAATATTTCTTGTATGATCCACAAACTCGTCTTCCATTAGGTTTCCCTGCAGGAGGTTTCCCTGAGCCACAAGGACCTTACTATTGTGGTGTTGGTGGTTCTAAAGCATTTGGTCGTGCAATTGTTGAAGAGCACTTCGACCTTTGTTTAGAAGCCGGATTGAATGTAGAAGGTATCAATGCTGAGGTTGCTGCCGGACAGTGGGAATTCCAGATTTTTGCTAAAGGAGCACATGATGCAGGTGACCAAATTTGGATGGCTCGTTTCCTATTGGAGCGTACAGCTGAAAAATATGGTGTTGATGTTGAGTGGCATCCAAAACCACTTGGAAAAGACCTTGACTGGAACGGTTCGGGTATGCACGCAAACTTCTCTAACGGTTTGATGAGAACTTGTGGTGACGAAAAAGTATTTACTGCAATTTGCGAAGAATTCGGTAAACACATTAAAGAGCACATCGATGTTTATGGTGCATACAACGATCAGCGCTTGACCGGTTTGCACGAAACACAATCTATCACTGAATATAGTTATGGTGTTTCTGACCGTGGTGCTTCTATTCGTATTCCTGTAGGAACTGTTGAAGATGGTTGGAAAGGTCGTTTGGAAGACCGTCGTCCTGCTTCAAACGGTGATCCATACAAAATTGGTGCTCGCATCATCAAAACAGTTAAAGCTGCAAAAGTTTAAGACTAAGACATAATTGCAAATTAAAAAAGAAACTGTCCTTATTGTAGGGCAGTTTTTTTTTGATCAAATTTGTCGTCGCAAAAATTAATGCCCTAAGATTAAAAGCTATGTTAAGGAAACAAATTGAAATAAAACGTCACCTGTTTAACGAAACTTCGCACTCGCCATCGTTAGTTGATATTGTTGGAGAAGAACAGTTGGGTGATGTGGTGGATTTTTGTTTCATCGAAAATCCTTACTTCCCGGATGAGAAATTGCTCCAAAACCTTCAGGATAAATTGCGCGAGGTAATAAAAGCTTATCCTTCGAGTAATCCGAAACTTGCTCAGCAGGATTTGGCGGCCGTTGTGCACATAAAACCCGAATACCTTATTTTAGGAAACGGTGCCACCGAGTTGATCACGATTATTCAAAATAATTTTGTTGAGGAGATGGGAATTCCCATCCCAACATTTAGCGAATACATTGAGAAGGTTCAGAATCTGGAAAAGGTAAAGATGTTTCAACTGCCTGCGGATAAACAATATCAGTTGGATTTGGATGAATACGCCGAGTGGCTGGTAGACGAAAAACTATCGTCAGCTTTGATTATTAATCCAGGGAATCCTACGGGGCAATTACTTTCGATTGAAAAAATAACCGGCTTTTTAAAACGCATGCAGCATTTAAAACTGGTATTGGTTGATGAGTCGTTTATTGATTTTGCGGGCGATGAAATTCCAAGCCTGATGCCCATGGTTGAGCAGTTTCAGAACCTGATAATTGTGCGCAGCATGAGCAAACATTGTGGTGTGCCGGGTTTGCGTTTGGGATATTGCTGCTCCGCCAATCAGTATTATTTGCAGCAAATTAAAAATGCCTTGCCCGTCTGGAATATCAATACACTCGCCGAGTACTTTTTAACGCAGTTAAAAGATACAGATGTTGAATACCACAACGCTCGCAAACATGTAATTTCTGATGTGCAGGAACTTTACGAAGCATTGTGCAAGATTTCCGGCTATGATGTTTACTCCTCGAACAGTAATTTTATTCTGCTGAAAATAAAATTTGAAATGAGTGCTTACGAATTACAAATGAAATTGCTGCAGGATTTTGGTGTGTATGTACGCGATTGTTCCAACAAAATAGGGCTTGATGATAAACATATCCGAATTGCCTCAAAAGGTAGAGATAAAGATCAACTGCTGATTCATGCACTGAAAACTGTGGCAGCAACTTTACACTAATCAAATCCGTTTTTATAACTCAATAACTGCTGAGTCGCAAACGTAAGTTGGAATAATTCCCGAACTGCTGATCTTTATTTTTGCATTATCAGGCAGGGTATTTCCTGAAAGAACCAACACTGTATCCAATCCGAATTTGTTTCCTCCAATAATATCGGTGAAAAGCGTGTCGCCAACCATTAAAATCTCATTTCTTTTAATGTTAGGTACATCCTGCATAGCTCGTTCATAAGCCAGCAAAAACATCTGGGCATCGGGTTTTCCGAAACGTATAAATTTTTTCCCCAAAATTTGTTCTACCAGGTCGGCCAGCCCGCCAACTGCCACCGAAATATCGTTTTTGTTTACCGGGTAGTTAATGTCGGTATTCGCTACAATCACGGTCATGTTTTTGTGGCGAAGCAGATTGATGGTTTTATCGATGTCCTTGTTCCAGTCGAAGCCTTCATCGTCGAGAAAGGCAAACGATTTTATATGATCGAGTTCTTCCAGGTTTACTTCGCTAATAGGTACTGTTTTTTGCCCCGCCGACTCCAGGTAATGAGCTGATGCTTTTGTGCCCAGGTAAGCAACGGCTTTTCCGTTGGCCAGTTTCGTTTTGAAGAATTCCATGGCAAGCATTCCCGATGATAAAATCTTATCGGTGGTAATTGAGGTTAAACCTTTTTGCTGATACCAGTTTGAAAGTTCCTCGGGGCTTCTCGATGAATCGTTTGTTAATACGTAATACGGAATTCCTTTTGAATCTAAATAGTTGAAAGTATTTCCTACACCCTCAATCAGGCCTGAATGGTTTTTTAATACACCAAAAGCATCAAAAAACACAGCACGGTAGTTTCTTACTACACTTCTAAAACTTCTTGTTCTCATAATATTTCAGCATCAGAGTTTTAATGTTTTTAAAATTTTCTCTACCCGGTATTTGGCATCCAGTGCCGGGAAATAAGAATCGTAAGCCTCCTTAATTAACTTGTCGGAATAGTACCTTCTAAAAAAATATGGCCCGTCTTTAATTACATAGTTTAAAATAAAAAAGCGGTAAACCTCCTTAATTAAGTGCACTTCGGGTAATGTAAGTGGAAAAACTTTGTGGTATTCTTTCAGAAACAGCATAAAACGATCTTCCATCAAAGTGTCAACCTTGTAACTAAAAACAGTGCGGTCGCCAACATCAGAAACCACGCGACTAAAAAAGTAAAAGTCCATTACCCGCGACGACATTCTGAACCAGTCGTAATCCCAGCGCGAATAGAATTTGCCATCGCCAGTGATTGAGAAATTACCAATATTCCAGTCGACAAGTACGGGAATGGTTTCAATTTCGGTGTTGTAATTAACCCGGTCGGCGTTTTCAAGAAAATGATCGGCATGGCGTAAAATCAGATCCTTGTGCGAAACGTCCATTTTAATCTCGCTTTTATGAATGGATCTTTTCAGCTTTTGTATATCCGTAATAACGTTTTTTGAAGAGTGCGGTAACTGGTTAGAAACGTTGGTACATGCTTTATGAAAACGTGCCAGCTCGCGTCCCAGTTTTTTTATGTGCTTTTCTTCCAGTCGGCGGGGAAGTTTATTTCGTATTTGAATAGGATTGTAAAAAACCACCCAGGCACTACGTTCGCGTTCGTGGTAACGATAAATAAACAGCTCGTTGCGTTTTACGAGCGATTGCGCCAGAAACACCTGATAAGGAAACTCAAGGTTATTGGCCAGGTTGTTTATTATAATATGGTCTTCCCTGAAATCTTCAAAATTGCCGTATTCCGATATTTTGGCAAAAACAGGTTCACGTTTGTAAAACGATATTTTATATACATGATTGGTCGATACCTTGGCACTAACATCAAAAACACCCTTTATTTCGTGCCGTTCGCCATCAAATTCTTTCCAGGCAAGTTTTATTATTTCTGCATAATCCAGTTTCTGCATGATTCTCTTCTTATTTTTTCAAAGTTAGTTGGTTTCTCGTTGCTAAGCCCTTCGTGTCTATATAATTTCAAGATATCTTTTTAATTCTTCATGTAAATTGTTTCTTTCAAATTGTTGACACTCCCATTCACGGGTTTTTGTAAAATGTTTTACAAAGTTCTCTCCAAATAATTGATTGGCAATTTCCGAGTTGGCCATTTTTTTTGTGGCTTTTTCAAGCGAATCGGGTAAAACACCATTACTTGTTTCCAGGTAGCCATTTTCTTTTGTGGGAGCAGTATCGAGCGGTAATTTATTTTTTATGCCATAAAGTCCGGCAGCCAAAGACGCTCCAAGCGCAAGGTAAGCATTGGTGTCCGATCCGGGAACGCGCAGTTCGATACGCGTGGATTTTTCACTTCCCGGAATCGCACGAACAGCACAAGTACGGTTGTCAATTCCCCAGGTAAGCGTTCGCGGAGCCCAGTCACCACCACTCAGGCGTTTATAGCTATTTGGGTTAGGCGCAAACATTGGCAATATTTCAGGAAGGCATTTTAATAGCCCGGCAACATAATGTTGCATGGTGGTACTCATCTTGTTTGCCGAATCCGAACTATAAAATAAATTCTGCTTTTTATCTAAATCCCACAAACTTTGGTGAATATGTCCTCCGCAACCCGGAAGTTTTTCATGCCATTTGGCCATAAATGTGGCCACAAAATTATGCTTGTAAGCAATTTCTTTTACCGCGGATTTAAATAGAATTGCCTTATCGGCCGCTGCTAAAATTTCATCGTAAATAACAGTGGCTTCCATAACGCCCGGTCCGGTTTCGGTGTGCATGCCTTCAAGCGGGACGTTAAACTGTTGCAGCAATTCAAACAAGTCGTTAAAATAGGGTTGGTTAAGCGAGGTGCGCAAAATCGAATAACCAAACATTCCCGGCGTAATTGGGTGCAATTCGGTGTAATCAGACTCGGCAATTTCATTTGGCGTTCCCCGAAAGTTAAACCACTCAAACTCCTGCGAAAAGATGGGTTTGAATCCCAGTTCCTCACTTTGGCTGGCAATTCGTTTTAATAAACTACGCGAACAGGCTGAATCTGCATACTTCGGATCGTTGCTAAAATCGCCCAAAAAGAAAGGTGTGTTTTCTTCCCAGGGTATTTGGCGAAAGGTTTCCATGGCAACTGTTGCTTTAGCATCGGGATAACCGGTATGCCATCCCGTAATTTCGCTGTTCTCATAACATTTGTCTGCACAATCCCATCCAAATATCACATCGCAAAATCCAAGTCCGTTATCTACTGCATTAAAAAATTTATCCTTATGAATGTATTTACCGCGCAGAATTCCATCTATATCTGCAACAGCAAATTTTATTTTGGAATAATTATCGTTCCTTATTTTTGTCAGTATTTCTTGTTTTTTCATTCGATGCACAAAATTTAATTTAAAATAAGCGATGTTTGAGGAAATAACAAATACTCCTTTTTCAACTTTCAGTTTTATTATTTAACAAAAAATAGATAATAGTGTGTTGAAATAGCTAATTTTATGACCACACCCTTTAAAATTGGAGGCTAATTGGAAAAATTTATTAAAAATCGTGCATTGTACATGATAAATGTCAGTGTTGCGGTCTGAAAATGTTATTTTTGAGGACAGACAAAAAGCAACAGACTAAAAAAATTAATCATGGCACAATTCAGATTTAAAGCACTTGATGAAGTGCTTAACCGTAAACCTGTGGAAATAGCAAGGGAAGAGAACCTTGTTTCTGACTATTACGGTATGCTGGTGTTCGACCAGGCAAAAATGAAAAAGTACTTATCGCGCGAAGCATATAAAGCAGTTACTGATGCTGTTGAGCGTGGAACAACCGTTGACCGAAAAATGGCCGATCAGGTGGCGCAGGGAATGAAAGCCTGGGCGATAGAAAACGGGGCAACACATTATACGCACTGGTTTCATCCGTTAACCGACGGTACAGCAGAAAAGCACGATGCGTTTATCGTACATGGTGCCGATGGAGGTGTGATAGAATCATTTTCAGGAAAACTCCTGGCTCAGCAGGAACCTGATGCATCTTCTTTCCCAAGTGGAGGAATTCGTCAAACTTTCGAAGCCAGAGGCTACACAGCCTGGGATCCATCTTCTCCGGCGTTTATCAGCGAGACCACATTAACCATTCCTACTATTTTTATTTCGTTTACAGGCGAGGCACTCGATTACAAAACACCACTATTGCGTGCATTAAATGCAGTTGATAAAGCGGCAACCGGAGTGTGTCAGTATTTCGATAAAAATGTTTCGCGTGTACAGGCAAACCTTGGTTGGGAACAGGAATATTTTTTAATTGATGAAGCGTTGTACATGGCTCGTCCCGACCTGGTATTAACCGGCCGTACTTTAATGGGACATGCTTCTTCAAAAGATCAGCAACTCGACGATCATTATTTCTCATCCATTCCAACCCGCGTAAATAAATTTATGCAGGATGTTGAGAATGAAGCATACAAACTGGGAATTCCGGTAAAAACCCGTCATAACGAGGTGGCTCCAAACCAGTTTGAACTGGCCCCGATTTATGAAGAAGCTAACCTGTCGAACGATCATAACCAGTTGTGCATGGACATCATGCAAAAGATAGCCCGCCGCCATAAATTTCGTATTTTATTTCACGAAAAGCCATTTTCCGGAATTAACGGTTCCGGAAAGCACAATAACTGGTCGTTATCAACCGATACGGGTGTAAATCTGTATTCGCCAGGGAAAAATCCAAAATCGAATCTGCAGTTTTTAACTTTCGTTATTAATACAATGAAAGCGGTTTACGATAACCAGGATTTGTTACGAGCCAGTATTTTAACGGCTTCAAACCAACACCGTTTGGGAGCCAATGAAGCACCTCCATCAATTATTTCAGTATTTCTGGGATCAGAAGTTTCAGCGATGTTGGATTTGATGGAAGAAGCTGTGGTGGATCGTAAAATGACCCCGGATGAAAAGACAGCCTTAAAACTGAATATTGGTCGCATTCCTGAAATAATTCTCGACAATACCGACAGAAACCGTACATCGCCGTTTGCTTTTACCGGGAACCGTTTCGAGTTCCGTGCAGTTGGATCGATGGCAAACAACGCATCAGCACTTATCGTTTTAAATACTGCAGTTGCCGATCAGTTGAAAAAGTTCAAAGCCAATGTAGACGGTTTAATTGAAAAGGGAGTGAAAAAAGATGAAGCAATCTTTCAGGTATTAAAAACGTTAATCGTTGATACAAAACCGATTCGTTTTAATGGCGATGGTTACAGTGATGGTTGGGTGGAAGAAGCTGAAAAACGAGGCTTGACTAACATTATTAATGTTCCTGAATCATTGTCCGCTTTTCTGCGACCTGAAAGTAAGCAATTTTTCGAGCGCAACGGTATTTTTAACGAGTCCGAAATTGATGGCAGGGTAGAGGTTGAATACGAGAAATTTATTATGAAAGTGCAGATTGAATCACGTGTTCTTGCCGATATCGCTATTAATCATATCGTACCAACTGCAGTGGAGTATCAAACAATGTTGCTCGAGAACGTGAAAAACCTGAAGGAGGTATTTCCTGAAGAAGAATTTATGTCGCTTGCAGGTGGACGTTTAGAGCTAATAAAAGAAGTTGGCGGACACATTTCGGCAATAAAAGCAAAACGTAAAGAAATGATTGCCGCGCGTGCCAAAGCCAATAAAGTGACTGATGTTATAGAACGATCGAAAGAGTACGATGTGGAGGTACGTCCTTTCCTTGATGAGATTCGCGATCATATCGACAGACTCGAATTAATTGTTGACAACGAAAAATGGCCGTTGCCAAAATACCGCGAGTTACTTTTTGTTCGATAACAAACAAGTTTTTTTGACAACATATAAAAGACTTTCCATTTTGTGGGAAGTCTTTTTTTATCTTTATATACTTAAGCAATCAATAATACGTTAGTTAAAAGACGAAATAAATTTATTGAAAATAGTCAGTAAAAAAATTTTACTTTTACTCCCCGAAATTGAATGGGTATGAAGCAGGTTAAACTAGCTGTTTTTTTTATAATAATTGTTATTCTAAGTGGTTGTAGTTCTGCCAAACACGGACGCGATGCCTTGTTGTCGCAAGATATTGGAGAATACTACAAGGCCATTGAAAAATACCGTAAAGCACGTAAAAAGGAAAAAAGCCGGCAGAAACGGATTGAATATGCCTATAATTTGGCAGAATGTTATCGGGCAATAGGATTGTATGATTATGCTGCACAGAACTACAAATTTGCAATTCGTTTAGGTTACGACAATACTGAAGCCTTGCTCCATTATGCCGAAATGTTGCGCATTACCCAGGATTATGAAGAGGCATACGAAACTTACCGAACCTACCTCGATTCAGTTCCAGGCGATGAACGTGCACTGGATGGTGTTGAAGCCATGCGGAAAACACAGGAATGGGTTGCCAATCCTACACGGCATATTATTAACCCGATAAAAGAACTTAACTCGCGCGAAAGTGATTATTCGCCTGTTTTTGTTGGTGGGCGCGATAATGAGATATTCTTTACTTCATCAAGAAAAGCTGCAACCGGTAAAAAGGAAAGCATGATTACCGGGCAAAAATACACCGATATTTTCAGGGCAACTTTCGGAATACAACGTCAAAAGTGGGAGCAGCCCAAGTTGTTGGATGAAAATATGATAATAAACACCGGTGATGAGGAAGGTGCCGTTTCTTTGAACTCTACCGGCGAACAAATGATATTTACACGTTGCAGGTATGATAAGGCGCAACCACTGGGAGCTGAGTTGTATTCCACTTCACAATCTCGTGGTTCCTGGTCGGGACCAATAAAGTTGCAGATTGTTGGAGATAGCATAATTGCAGCACATCCGGCATTAAGTCCTGATGGTAGTGAAATATATTTCGTTTCGGATATGCCGGGAGGTCAAGGCGGCAAAGATATTTGGAAAGCAACAGTAGACGGAGGATCGTTTGGACGACCTGTTAATCTTGGCCCGATTATTAATACAGCCGGCGATGAAATGTTTCCATTTATCAGAGATAACGGAGAGCTTTATTTTGCCTCCAATGGCCACATCGGGCAGGGTGGACTGGACTTGTTTCAGGCCTATAAGAATGAAGACGATATCTGGATAGTAGAGAATATGGGATCGCCAATGAATTCGCCTTCCGACGATTTTGGAATTGCATTTGTTAATGGCGAAAACAAAGGAATGTTTACCTCAAATCGTAAAGGATCTCGTGGCGATGATATTTATAGTTTCGTAGTACCACCAAAGGTTTATGAAATAGAAATTGATGTTTACAATAAAGAAACGGCATCACATCTCGACGGATCGACAATGCGTATTATTGGCACTGATGGAACAAACCTAAAAGTACGTGCGCGCGGCGGAAAATTTAAAATGAAACTAAAAGCAGAAACAGAATATGTTTTTGCAGCTTTTAAAGACGGATACCTTCGTGATAAAGCGGCAGTAAATACTATTGGACTTGATGATAGTAAAGATTTCCGTTTCGATATGTTCCTAACGCCAACCGATGCGCCAATTAGAGTGGATAACATAAATTATGAGTTTGGTAGCTGGGAATTGCTGGAAAGCTCGAAAGTTGCGCTCGATACTTTGGTTCAGATTCTTGTTTTCAACCCAACAATTACGATTGAGCTGATGGCTCATACCGACCACGTTGGTAGTGATCAGTTTAACTTCGACTTGTCGCAGAAACGTGCACAAAGCGTGGTAGATTATTTGATTGAGAAGGGAATAAATCCTGACCGTTTGGTCGCAAAAGGTTATGGAGAAACCTGGCCAAAAACGGTAAATCGGAAACTGGCGGATCAATATGATTTCTTAAAACGGGGAGATGAACTTACTGAAGAGTTTATCCTGCAACTGCCCGAAGCGCAGCAGGAAATTGCCCGAAGCATAAACCGACGTACAGAATTCAGGGTATTATCAACCGATTTTATCGAGAAATTTGATGCAGAACCGGAAGGTTAGTCGTTTTTATCCGGATTAGTTATTGTGTCAATTGGTGGCATCTTCACTTTTTGTGTTGAGTAGTAATCTGTTTGGTGTTTTTTCCGTCTTTTGCGTTTTTGTACCGCATTATCAATTAATTGTATCGGAAGTCCCAGTATAGGTAAAAAACTTACCGAACCGGCTTCGGTTCGCATGAGTCGGTTGTGTTCTGTCATTATTGTCGTAGTCGGATCGCTTTCGGGTTTGATTTTGTTGTATTTCAGAGGCTTGTATTCATCTAAAAACTGAAGGTTTTCCTGAGCACGTTTTATATCGGTTGTTTTATCCGGACTAACGATCACCTCGGGTATTTGAACATCTTCAGAATCAAGTATAACCTGGGGATTTTGAAGTAATTCGTATACATGTACTGATTTTCTGAAGTAGGAAATATGTGAGAAGATTAAAGAATCCTGCGGGCTTACAGTTACGCTAAAAACACCGTTTGCCCTGGTAATATCTTTTTCTAATGTTCTTGGATTTATAATATAAACATCGGCAATTGGCTCACCCTTGCTGTCAACTGTTTTTCCTTCGAGGGTAAAATTTTTGTTTTGCGAATATGTGTTCATACAGCAGAAAATGGCTAGCAGAATGGTAAACGTTTTCATCTGGTCGTAATTGTTTAGTTTTCAGTGCAAAGGTCGAGATAAATAGTTTTAAGGATAATGAAAAAAAACTAAACTATGTTAATCTGCTTATGGAGGTTTGCAGCTTAGCGAACGGGATTATAAGGAATTTTGAAATAGAAGGTCGAACCTTTATTTGATTCAGATTTAAAGTCAATCTTTCCTCCCATCAAATCGATGTTACCTTTACAAATTGCAAGTCCAAGTCCAACACCATCATAGTTTTGTGCACGTTCATCGTGTGCTTTTTCAAAGCGTTGGAAAAGACTTTTTTGTTTCTTTTTAACAATGCCAATACCGGTGTCTTCAATAGCAAATGTAAGCATTGAGTGGTTAAGTTCATACGCTAACTTAATGGTGCCTGATTCAGTATATTTACCTGCATTATTTAACAAGTTCATAATAACCTGTCGTAGTTTTCCTTCATCAGTAGTAATAATACTTCTGTCATCGTCTAGGCCTTTTTTTACTTCATATTTTACAGAATCTTTTGTAATAGGCAAGAATGCTTCACTAATTTCATCAATTAGCTTATTCAGGTGTACTGTGTCTTTATAAACTTTTACATTTCCGGTTTCCAACATCGAAATGTCAAGAAGTTCGTTAACAATATATAACAATTGATTCGAGCTATTGCGGATAATCGCCAAAAACTTTTTTACCTGGTCTTCTTCAAGATGATTCGTATTCAGAATATCTGAAAATCCGACTATGCTGTTCATTGGTGTTCTTATTTCGTGCGATATATTTTGTAGAAAGGAAGTTTTTAATTCATTGCTTTTTTTTGCTTCGGCTTCGGCTTTTCGCAGGCGCTTTAGGTGGTTTTTTACTAAAAAGAAAAGAAGAGAAGAAGTTGCAGCAACATAAAACCAACCTTTGTAGGTTTGTAATTGTGTAAGTTTCTCCTGATCATCGGTAATTGTCAGCAGGAATTTATCGGAAAAAATAATCCAGGCACCACCTATAATCAGGTAGAGAAGAGTGATGCGATATTCAAAGTTTATCTTTCTCATTATTGCGTAAGAATAGTTGTGTAACTTATTGGTTACGCCTCACTTTCCATTACTTCTTTAAGTCTTTTTATCTGTATCGGGTTTCCCAAAACAAATAACTGGTCGTTTCGCGATAGTATCATTTGTGGATCGGGATTAAAAACGTACCTCGCCCCGCTAATTTTTATTCCTATAATATTCGCTCCTGTGGTTTCTCGTACTTTAAGTTCTGCTATTGATTTACCTACAAAACGTTGTGCCAGGTGCTTGCAGGATACTTCTTCCAGTGTAACATCCTGCGATTTTTGCAAAAGAATGTATTCAATAAACTCAACAACATCGGGCTGGTGTACAAGCTTAGCCATACGCTGACCACCAATCCGTTCAGGCATAATTACGTTGGTGGCTCCGGCTCTTTTTAGTTTCATTTGGCTTTCTAGCTCTGAAGCGCGACTGATTACGGTTAGTCCGGGATTCATACTTCGGGCGGTTAACACCACAAATACATTGTCGGCATCGTTGGGGGTGGTGGCAATTAATGCTTTTGCCCGGTGTATTCCGGCCTGTTCTAAAGTCTCTTCGTGGGTTGCATCTCCTTTTATATAAAGGAGTTCGGGGTGTTCGCGAATCCTTGAAATTACATTGTCGCGTTTATCCATAATAACAAATTCCACTCCGTTCTCGGCCAGTTCCATGGCTGCCTGTTCGCCATTACGGCCATATCCCACAATAATTACGTGGTCTTTCAGTTTTGCAATTTTTTTATCCACCCTGTACGTTTTTATATAGTTAGCCAATTCTCCGTCGAAAACAAAACGCGCCATGTTTGAACCTACATAAGCCAAACTTCCGAGGCTCATAATAATTAAAGCAATTGTAAATAATTTCCCATCGGGAGTTAATGGGTGCGAACCAACCTCTTTAAATCCAACTGTTGATATGGTAATGACAGTCATGTAAACACTGTCCAAAAGGGTCATGTCCTCGATGTAATAATATCCGGCCGAGCCAAAAATGAGAATGGAAAAAAGCAAGCCAATACCAATTTGAATGGTTTTGCTCGAAACCGCCTGAAACTTATTGTATTGCTGGCTTGAAATGCTCATTTTAATCGTCCTTAGTTTGTGTTGATGAAATTAATTTCACCCCTATTTGGCAATTTAAACATTTTTTTGATTCACAGTAACAGTTTTTTAACTGAAGTAGAGCCTGCGATTCAAATGCCGAACGGGCCTGAATTCCTAATTCTTTCCATTTTGAAATGATTGAGTTGCTTTCTGCCGGCAGTTTTTCCAGAAAGTGGAGAGCTCGATTTTTTAATTCGTGTTTGTTCTGTTTTTCGCCGTAAACGAAGAGAAACGGAACAATGACATTTATGATAAGAATATTGGCTGCGGTGTCTCCTAACTCTTTTGGTTTGGTGCCCTTTGATGCTTTGTTGAAATTATAGTGCGTATTCCAGTATTCCGATGCCGTAACTTTTAATAGTGCTTTTAAATCTTCAATCGTTTCAGTTTCAATAATACGCGAAAACATTCCCTGCCACTCATAAATAAGTGCTGCCAGTTGCGAAATACGAATAGTCGGGAAGTTTGACGGTCGTAAGCGCATAAATTTCCATAAATGCCCTTCAATACCTTTCAGTTTGTATTTTTTATACAGAAAAGAAAACTCGTCGCGCAGCCGGATGAAATAATCATCTCCCAATAGTTGTTGGTTCAGTAGTCCTGAATTTCCGAACAATAATGCCTCCAGC
This sequence comes from uncultured Draconibacterium sp., assembly GCF_963677565.1. Taxonomy (NCBI): domain Bacteria; kingdom Pseudomonadati; phylum Bacteroidota; class Bacteroidia; order Marinilabiliales; family Prolixibacteraceae; genus Draconibacterium; species uncultured Draconibacterium sp. The sequence continues at coordinate 2,289,213 of NZ_OY781981.1, forward strand.
TGAAAAAGGCTGTTTTTGTGTTTAAGCAGAATTTGGATAGGTAGTGATTTGGCAAGTAGCTCGAAAGGCACCGCATTTACTTTAAAACCCAACATGCGGGCCAGTATTTGGAAAAATGTTTCCTCCCAATTGTTGTTGTTGTGTTCCAGTCGCTCTACTATAGCTTGTGTCTTATTTTCCAGCCGTTCTATCATCAGGCGGTTAAATCCCAATTGCAAAATTACGGGATCAATTTTATGAAATTGATTCTGACAGGCAATCCATGTTTGAGCATCCAAAAGATTTCGGTAGTTGTTTTTAAACTGATCCGGATATTTTAGAATAAAGGTGGGTATATTTTTCCCATTGCTTCGAGCTACTTTAGTGTCGGCTGTTTCAACCACATGCAAAATCACATTATCGTAAGCCTTGTTGTTGGTGTGTTCGTGTTTTTGCCAGTCGGAAGCTTTTTTGTGAATTTCGATATTGCCGGCCCAAAGCGTGTCATTAATTTTGATCTTTGCGTTAAAGAAATCAGGGCCAGAATCTGAATTTTTTCTTCCCGGATCGTTTATTACCAAAGGTTCTCCTTCAGTAGTCAATAACTGATCGGCAGTAAAAAGTCTGTTCTGCCAAATGTATTGCAGAAATTCTTCGGGCATATTTTGTGGGGCAGCCATTTGGGAATGTTTTAGTTTTCTCTAAAAATAAGGAAAATGTTTGAAAAGAAACAAAACAAGTTCTCTTTAAGGGAGCCGGGAATTTACTTTTCGAATGAATTGATTTTCTGAAAAATATCCCATAAAACAATGCCGGCACTTACCGAAATATTAAAGGAATGTTTTGTGCCGTATTGCGGAATCTCAATGCTGCCATCGCAAAGATTAACAACACTTTGTTTTACGCCTTTTACTTCATTTCCAAAAACGAGTGCCACTTTTTCACCTTCTGCAGGTTGGTAATCGGGAAGCATAATGCTGTTTTCAACCTGCTCGATGGCGTAAACTTTAAATCCTTCTTTTTGAAGATTTTCAACTACCTGTTCGGTGTGTTCGAAATATTTCCAATCTACTGACTTTTCAGCATCGAGAGCCGTTTTACGTATTTCGTTATTGGGCGGAGTGGCAGTAATTCCGCAGAGGTAAATTTTGTTGATGAGCAAGGCGTCGGAAGTTCGGAAAACCGAACCTATATTATTGCAGCTTCTGATATTGTCGAGCACCACAACAATGGGTGTTTTGTCCGATTGTTTGTATTCTTCAACCGATAAACGGTCAAGTTCAATATTTCTTAGTTTTCGCATAAATCTTTTGTTTTACAGAATTACCAGTTCACCTGTTTTCTTCTGAAAGGTTGCGACATACAGCGGGCACCGCCACCGCCTCTTGCCAACTCGGAGCCGGCTATGGTTACAACACATTTTTTATAATCGTCAACATTTGCTTTGCCCGAGATAATATCGGTGGCAGTTACAACATCGTAGCCATGATTATTCAGTTCTTCGATGGTGTGAACATTACGTTGGTAACCAATTACTTTTCCGGGAGCAAAAGCCAGGAAGTTTGCTCCACTGTGCCATTGTTCCCGTTCCTGAATCCACGGATCGCCGATACCACCGCACGAAATCGGTCGTAAATCCATTCCCAGTTTTTTTAGTGCTTTCGGGATATTAGGCATTTCTTCAATTCGACGAACGTTTCCATTTTCAATTTCAATATGAATGGTTTTAAAACGGCTCATTCCAAAAATTACGGGTGGGTAAACCATACATTCATCGGTATTCAGAAAAGTAAAAACCATGTCGAGGTGAATGAAAGACTCGGGTGTTTCAGGTAATTCCTGAACGATAATATGGTGTTTTTCTTTTTTCTGATGTTTTAGGTTTTCGATGATAAAATCGATTCCCTGCGTGCTTGTTCTAACTCCCGTGCCAATTACAAAAATATCGTCGCGGGCAATTTGTACGTCGCCACCCTCAACCATCGATTTCCTGTTCACCATTATTCCGGATTCCGGTTTGCCTGGATTCAAAATCTTGCTTTCAATTGCCGGGTGGTTTTTGTAAATGGCTTCCATGATAACCGATTCTCTTTCGCGCACAGGATTAGCCATTTTGCCAATTAACATGCTGTCGTTCATTCCCATGGCCGAGTCGCGGGTGAAAAACAGGTTGTGCAATGGTCGTAGTAAAAAACGCTCGTTGCTTAGGTAATTGGTAAGATTATTTTTCTCCAGTACAACGCCCTCAACCAGCAGATTTGCCAGTTTTTGCGGACTAGCTTCAAGAAGTTGCTGGCAGGAATCGATGTATTCGGTCATGCAAATTTCATTCAGAACTTCTTTTTTTACGGCTTCATCGGCCAAAATATCAGCAAGCAGATCTTTTACCTGGTATACCTGCGATACCTTTTTTAACACCCCTTCAAACTGTGCATATTCTTTCGAGGCAATTGATAAATTCAATATGTCGCTGTACAAAGCACGTTCTGCATTTTCCGGAGTCATATTCTCAACTTCCGAACCCGGAGTATGAATAATAACACCTTCCAATTGACCAATTTCTGAATGAACCGAAGTTTTCATATCAATGTATTATCTATGTGTTTTCGCGATCAAAGATATAAACTTTGGATGGTCTGTAATTGATTAACGAATATTTCATCTGTTTATAATTGTTTATTTTTACGGCAACAGATGTAACTCGCAAGATTATATTCATTATCAGTTGTGTGAAAAAAATATTTCATACTATGTTTATTAGGACAGACTTTTTGATCTACTCGTTTCGTTCTACTTTTATGTTGCTAAAAATGTTTTCATGCAAAAGCTTATCCTTATAGCGTTCTTAATACTGGGTGCATGGTTTGCCGGGGCGCAAAACGATACCTCATCTATTGATATGGGATATGTTGAGAATGGCGATACAATCATTTTCAAGAATATTAAGGAAGTGGTAGTTTTTCCTGAACGTCAGTTTAAAAACAATCGGCAATACCGCCGTTATACCCGGTATATTCATAAGGTAAAAAAGGTGTATCCGCTGGCTGTTGAAGCGCGTGAATTACTTGATGAGTATGAACCACAGTACTATACGTTGGAAACCGATAAAGAACGCCGGAAACTGATGAAACAGCTTGAAAAGGAATTGTTGTCGGAGCATAAAGATGAACTCAAAAAATGGTCGATATCCGATGGGCGTATTTTGCTGAAGCTGATAAATCGCGAAACGGAACGAACTCCATATAGCTTGATTAAGGATTTTCGAGGTGGTTTTAGTGCCACTTTTTGGCAGGGAATTGCCAAATTATTCAGAAACGACCTGAAAGCCGGTTACGACCCTGACGAGGAAGACAAAGTGCTGGAGGAAATTGTTACTCTTATTGAATTAGGATATTTATAGCATGCGAACTCATATCAGAACGTTTATTGCCATAAAAATACAACCCAATAAAAAAGTGCTGGAGCTGCTGAAGTATTTTAAAAACAAGTTCCCAAATGATAAGATAAACTGGGTGGATACTGAGAACTTTCATTTGACCTTACGATTTATTGGGGATACCACACGCGAGCAATTGTATGAATTAGTTGATAGGTTGGAGGAAGTTTGTTCAGGGAAAAAGAAATTCAATCTCAGTTTAAAAGGAACCGGTTATTTTAAAAGCAAAAATCAGCCACGTGTTCTATTTATTAAGATTGAAGCGGTAGAAGAGCTACATCTTTTGGTTCAGGAGATTGAAGAGGCGGTGGTGACATGTGGATTCGAGCCTGAGCAAAAGACATTTAAACCGCATTTAACTTTAGGGCGGATAAAACATGTTGAAAATCGAAACCGTTTTTTCTCTATTATGCATGAAATGCCCACGGTTGATTATCAGGATATAGAAGTGGAAGAGCTTATTTTGTATCAAAGTATATTAAAAACAACAGGCCCGGAATACCGGACAATTAAAACATTTGTACTACAATGATTGCACACACACCAAAGCCACCTTATTATGCGGTAATATTTACTACGCTTCGCAACAATATTGATGAAGGCTACAGTGAAATGGCCAATCAAATGCTGAGGTTGGCGAAACTACAGCCTGGTTTTTTGGGCGAGGAGTCGGTTAGAGAGGAAATTGGAATTACTATTTCGTATTGGGAAAGTCTGGAAGCGATAGCAAAATGGAAGAATAATACAAAACATATTCAGGCGCAACAATTAGGAAAAGAAAAGTGGTATAAAAGGTACAAATTGAGAGTTGCCCGTGTGGAGCGTGATACTGAGTTCTGAATGAAAGAATGCTAAAATGCTTTAATGCAGAATGAAAAGGAACCTGAGTTTTTGCAGGAAATGCACTGAGTATTATTTTCCGTTGCCCTTTACGCTTACCATTATCGTGTAGATGAGGATTTTAAAATCAATATACAACGAAATATTTTTCAAATACATCATATCATAAGTAAGGCGTTCCAACATTTCATCAACATTTGAAGCGTAACCATATTTTACCTGTCCCCACGAAGTAATTCCCGGGCGAAGTTTGTGCAGGTGTGTATAGTGTGGCGCACGTTTTACAATTTGTTTGATGTAATATTCTCGTTCCGGACGCGGCCCAACAAGCGACATCGTTCCCATAATTACATTGAAAAATTGTGGAATTTCATCCAGGTGTGTTTTTCGCAGAAAGCGACCAATGGATGTAATTCGCTCGTCATTTTCAGAAGAAAGTGCAGGTGAACCATTTTCTGCTTCGGCTACCATGCTGCGTAGTTTGTATATATTGAACGGTTTGCCGTATCGCCCGATTCTTTGTTGCTTGTAAATGATTGGCCCTTTTGATGTAGTTTTAATAATAACTGCCAAAACAATAAAAACCGGAATAAATATAATGAGTGCGATAATTGAAAAAAGCACATCCAACAATCTTTTCATGTTTTCCTGCCAGCCGGGCATTAATCCGTTACTTATTTTAATAAGCGGACTTCCGAAGATGGTATTTGTTTTGGTTATTCCCGAAAGCAAATCATATAAATCGGGTATTCCCCAAATCGTTATCTGCCTGTTTTCGATAATGGTGAGGATCTCGCTGAGTTTGTCGTGTTCGCTGGTTTCCAGAGCCAGAATAACTTCCTCTATTTTTTCATTATCCAGAATTCCAATAATGTCTTTTACGTGACCGAGTAAAGGCAATTGTTTGCTTAGTACTGAATCACTTTCCTTGTCCAGTTCAATAAAACCAACAAATTTGTTACCAGCCGGGCGCACCTGGTTCGACATTTCATTGTAAACTTTCAGTGCCTTTTCGTTACTGCCAATAATAAGTGTGTTAAAACCTATTTTACGTTTGTGGATTTTATGAATGGTTTGTGTGGTTAGAATTAATCTGAAAATGTAGGTGAGCGAAAAATGCAATAGAAAAAGTGTGAATACCGAATTGTAGTAATTCTTATACGATCCGATCCAGTCATCAAGCAGAAATGCAAAGAAAATTACAACAACACCCACTATCGATGTCGACAATGTTTGTCCGAGTTCGAGCAAACGCGATCTGCGGTATATGTTTTTGTAAAAACCAACGATATAATAGAAAGTGATCCAAAAAGCAGGAATAAAAATGAGGCCCAAATAAAACTGGGGAGTAAATTCGAAAGGCACATCCCAGCCATTAAAGTATTGTGGTTCAATAATTTCTTTTCGGTATACAAAAAAAGCGGCCCAGGCAAGTGCTGCAGCAAAAAAATCGAAAAATAAATATTTGGCCGTTTGCCACGGTTTATTCATGAAAAAGCGATTAAGTCAGGTCGTGTCACAATCAGTATTTAAACGACTTGCGATACAAAATATTGCGGCAAAAGTAATTTTTTATTGACACTAATGAATAGAAAACTGGGCGATCTTTTTGTTGATCTTTTGTGCCACATGCATGGCAATCAGGTAATCATCAAGTGTCGATACTTTCTTGATCTTTCCTTCTATCGCCTGAATAAAAATTTGCAACTCGTCAACAATGAGTTCTTCGCTAAAATCAATAGGTTTGTTGTCCGACAAAAACTTTTCTTTTGAGAAATTGAAGGTGGCAAACTGATTATCGGAATAAATACGAACTTTAAAATTCTTCAGCGACTCCAATTTCCCAAAATTCAGGTTTACAACTGATGCATCGCCAAATTCAAGTCGTACATTGGTAAATTTCGAGTTATTGTATCCCGGAAAAGTAACCGCCCCGATCTTTTTTGGCGAAATACCAGTAATACCCAGCAACATCAGCAACATAGGATAGAGCGAATTCTTTTTGGTAACATCTTCCTCAAAATTCGAATAATCGATAAAAGCAGGGGTTTTAATGTTTTTGTTCACCCACTGTATGGCTGGCGAAAAAAAGTAAGGATTAATAACCTGCACCACCGATCTCGATTCATTGATAAGCTTATTAAGCTCTGTACATTCATCGATGGTAAGATCGGGATATTCAACGCAAAAAATATGCTTCGATTTTTTTATAATGTCACGCATAAACTTAAAAGGCATTGGCGTGGAATTGTCCATTAGAATCACATCTGCCCTTTCAATTAATTCCACACGGTTAAACTCCGGGATGGAGTAATGAAAACCGGTAAGTTCAGCACTCGAGCCAATCGATGCTTTTCCAATGATATTGATCACCGCATTTTTCTTGATCTCTACTGCAAAAGGTTCAAGAATTCCCGTGTTTCCAATTAAGCCTACATTCAACATATTGCGCTATTTAAATGGTTTCAATGCAAATATAGAATTCAGGTCAACAATTTTTTGCGACCTCAGCGTTATTTTATCAACGTTAAATGTTAATATTCATTCTTTCATGAAAAGCTTGTTGGTAAGCGAATTCGATTAAATTTGTGAATAGAGTTAAGTATATGATAGTAAACGACACATCGCGACATAAAGGATTACGCAAGCGTTTGGTTGATGGACTGAAGGTTAAGGGTATACGCAACAAAGCTGTTCTTACAGCTTTGGGTAATGTGCCGCGGCACTTGTTTATGGAAAGTAGCTTTATAAACTTTGCCTACAAAGATCAGGCATTCCCAATTGGAGCCGGCCAAACCATTTCGCAGCCTTACACGGTTGGTTTTCAAACGCAGTTGCTCGATGTACAAAAAGGAGAGAAAGTATTGGAGGTTGGAACCGGTTCGGGGTACCAGGCAGCTGTGTTGGTTGAAATGGGAGCAAAGGTTTTTACCATTGAACGGCAAAAAGAATTGTACAATAAAACGCACAAATTTTTACCATCGATTGGGTATAAACCGGCATGCTTTTTTGGCGATGGTTACAAAGGTTTGCCAACATTTGCACCTTTCGATAAAATTCTTGTAACCGCAGGGGCGCCTTCCATTCCTGTTGATTTGAAACTACAACTAAAAATTGGCGGAAAACTTGTTGTACCGGTGGGTAATGATAAGCACCAGGAAATGTGCGAAGTTATCAGAACCGGCGAAAATGATTTTACCGTGAAAAAACATGGAGGCTTTGTTTTTGTTCCTCTTCTAAAAGGAACTGTAAATTATTAATAGATGATAAAAATTGAAAAATTTGTTGTAAATCCCTTGGGAGAGAATAGCTTCGTTTTAAGCGACGATACAAAAGAATGTGTTATTATCGATCCCGGATTTTATTACGGTGAAGAACAGGACGAATTAAAATATTACATCGAACGAAATGAACTGAAACCGGTAAAAATCATTAATACCCATTGTCATTTCGATCATATAATGGGTGTTGATTTTATTCGCGATGAATACAAAATTCCGTTTTTAGCGCACGCTGATGATGCCTTTTGGGTAGACCGCGCGGTTGATCAGGGGAAAATGTATAATTTCGAGATGAAGCCCGTAAAACCAATCGATGAATTTATTGAAGAAGGAAAAGCCATTTCATTCGGCAATTCACAGCTTGAGGTAATTCATGTTCCCGGGCACGCTCCCGGTCATGTTGTTTTTTTTAGCAAAGAAGATGGGGTGCTTATTGCTGGCGATGTACTGTTTTATGGTAGCATCGGGCGTACCGATTTGCCGGGAGGAGATTATGAAACGCTGATCACAAATATTAAAGAAAAACTTTTTGTACTGCCCGCCGAAACTAAAGTTTATTGTGGTCACGGTCCGGAGACAACGCTCGGATTTGAAAAGGCCAATAATCCATTTCTAACCTGAATGTAAATGATTTAAAATTGTTTAAAGTCATTTTTTAGAACCTGTTCAGTTTATATACTTGCACAAAAATTCACTATAAAATAAATATTTCGAATGTCTCAGGATAGATTTGTCACCCGCCACATTGGCCCACGAGGTATAGAAATTGCCGAAATGCTTGAATTTGTTGGTGTTTCATCAATGGAGGAATTGCTCGAGCAAACCGTACCGGCCAATATCAGGTTAAAGCAGCCTTTAAAAATGAATGAAGGATTGTCGGAACGAAAGTATTTTCGGCGTATTCTTGATTTGGCATCAAAAAACAAAGTATTCAATACCTATATCGGTATGGGATATTACGATACCATTACTCCGGCAGTGGTTTTGCGTAATGTTCTTGAAAATCCGGTTTGGTACACTTCTTACACGCCATACCAGGCCGAAATATCGCAGGGACGTTTGGAAGCCTTGTTAAATTTCCAGACCATGGTTTGTGGATTAACCGGAATGGACATTGCAAATGCGTCATTACTTGATGAAGCTACGGCAGCTGCTGAGGCCATGGTAATGTTGGCAAATCTGCGTTCGCGCAAAATGGTTAAAGCAGGTGTAAATACTGTTTTGGTTGACGATAAAATGTGGCCGCAGTCCCACGACGTTTTAAAAACACGTGCTTTACCGCTTGGCTTCGAACTAAAAATCTTGCCTAAAGACGAGTGGGTTTTCGACGACACGGTGTTTGGTGCGCTGGTACAATATCCAAATTCTGATGGCGAGATCGTGGACTATTCAGCATTGGTTGAAAAAGCACACGAAAAAGAAATAAAGGTGGCAGTTGCTGCCGATTTAATGTCGTTGGCAATTCTTACTCCTCCGGGAGAGTGGGGCGCCGATATTGTTTTTGGTAACTCGCAACGCTTTGGAGTTCCGATGGGATATGGTGGACCGCATGCAGCATTCTTTACTGCAAAAGAAGCTTACAAGCGAAATATGCCGGGACGTATTATCGGAGTAACGAAAGATATGCACGGCAACCGCGCACTTCGAATGGCGTTACAAACCCGCGAACAACACATTAAACGCGAAAAAGCAACTTCAAATATTTGTACAGCACAGGCATTACTGGCGATAATGGCCGGTTTCTTTGGGGTTTATCATGGCCCGGATGGTATTATCGGAATTGCCGAACGCATCCATAATATTGCTGCATTTCTTGCTGTTGAAATTGAGAAACTTGGTTACACACAGATCAATAAAAACTTTTTCGATACCATTCGTTTTGCGCTTCCAAAACATGTAATGCGCGAAGACATTGAGTGGTTGTCGCACGAGCTGGAAATGAACTTCCGCTATTTCGAAAACGGTGATGTTGGAATCAGTATTGATGAGACCACCAACCCGCAGGATATTGGCTGGATAATTGAAGTGTTCGCCAAAGCGGCCAATAAAAAATGGCAGGTTGCCGAAGAATATCCTGAAGGTTCTTCTATCAGTGATGACTTTAAGAGGAAATCTGAGTTTATGACTGAGGAGGTATTCAACAAGTACCGTTCAGAAACCGAAATGGTGCGATACATTAAACGTCTGGCGAAAAAGGATATTTCGTTAACACAATCAATGATCTCATTAGGATCGTGTACAATGAAACTGAATGCAGCCACCGAAATGTTGCCTTTGAGTTGGATCGAATTTAATGGTTTGCATCCTTTTATTCCTAAAAACCAGGCACGTGGTTACCACGAAATGATGGAAGAACTGCGCCGCGATTTAGCTGAAATTACCGGAATGGCGGACGTTAGTTTACAACCTAACTCAGGTGCTGCAGGCGAATATGCCGGGTTAATGGTTATTCAGGAATACCATAAAAGTCGTGGTGAAGGACAACGCGATGTGGTGATTATTCCTGCTTCGGCACACGGAACCAATCCAGCAAGTGCAGTAATGGCCGGAACAAAAGTGGTTGTGGTTAAGTGCGACGAAAAAGGTAACGTTGATATGGAAGATCTTCGTGCCAAAGCCGAATTGCACAAAGAAAATCTTTCGGCTTTTATGGTAACTTATCCATCTACTCATGGGGTTTTCGAGGCATCAATTATCGAGATGTGCGAAGTAATTCATGAAAATGGTGGACAGGTATACATGGACGGTGCCAACATGAATGCGCAGGTTGGTTTAACTAATCCGAGAATGATCGGAGCCGATGTTTGCCACTTAAATTTGCATAAAACGTTTGCCATTCCTCATGGTGGTGGCGGACCGGGTGTTGGCCCGATTGGAGTTGCCAGTCATTTGGTAGAATTCCTGCCTTCGCACCCGATTATGAATAACGGACACGTGGGCATTACAGCTGTTTCAGCTGCACCCTGGGGGAGCGCATCAGTATTGCCAATTACTTATGGTTACATTAAAATGATGGGAGCAGAAGGACTGACGGAAGCTACAAAACTTGCCATTCTGAATGCCAATTACATTGCCACTGCATTAAAAGATAATTACGGAATTTTATATACCGGCGAAAACGGACGCGTAGCACACGAATTAATTTTGGAGTGCCGTCACCTGAAAGCCTCAGCCGGAATTACCGAAGAAGACATTGCAAAACGATTGATGGATTATGGTTTCCATGCGCCAACACTGTCGTTCCCGGTTCATGGTACATTGATGATTGAGCCAACAGAAAGCGAATCGAAAGATGAGCTGGATCGTTTTATCAGTGCTTTAAACTCCATTTTCGATGAGGTGAAAGAAGTGGAGAACGGTGCTGCTGATAAAGCAGATAACGTATTAAAAAATGCGCCGCACACCGCCCAAAGTGTTTGTGCCGACGAATGGCCGCACGCTTATGGCCGCGAGAAAGCTGCTTATCCGCTGGATTGGGTGCGCGAAAACAAATATTGGGTACCGGTTGGCCGTGTTGACAACGCATGGGGCGATCGTAACCTGATTTGTACCTGCGGCTCGCCCGAAGAGTATGAAGCTTTTGCTGACTAAAAAATATTTATATAAATGTGCGAAGCCGTCTGAATTTTCAGGCGGCTTTTTTTCTGAAAGTCACTCCCCAAAATAAAGTTCGGTTATAAAAGAATTATAATTTTTTCTACGTGCTCACAATGGCAACAACTGTTGGTTCTTAGCGTCTGATGTCAGTTTTTTGTACGGGATTTAATCACCAAAAAAGCCACGACCTTTTAATTTTGATAGACGCTTTTTAAATCTGCTAATTGTCTTTCTAACCGTTGTATTCTTTTTAATCTTCTTTGTTCTTCAATTGCCTTGTTCTGGCTACTTAATAAGTAAGGCGTTTTGTCCCTTAGAACAAAGTAAGCAGCCGTCAGGATCTTATGTCCTATTGCCATATTTGCTTTCTTACTTCCTCTACGTGCGGCAATTGTCTTATGTTTTGCAGCCATTAAACAATCTTTAGAATGTGATGCTGCCCATGCAGCTTCAACCAGGGTTGTTTTCAGGTATTTGTTGCCATGTGTTATTTTTGAAGAATATTTTTTACCGGCACTTTCGTTATTTCCTGGACACACGCCTGCCCATGAGGCAAGATGTTTCGCTGACGGAAAGAATACCATGTCATTTCCAATTTCAGCAAGTATCCCAGCAGCTATTTGTACCGACACTCCTGGAATAGTAAGTAATAATTCAACATCATTTCTCATGGAGTTAAGATATTTGTCAATTCTTTTTTCAATGCAGTCAATTTGATTATTGATATGTTCCATTGATGCAAGAATCAGTTGAAGCATAAAAATATGATGTTCGGTAATCCTTCCGTATAAAGCCTTCTTTAGTTCGGCTTTTTTTCTGACCAAAGATCCTTTTGCCAGTTCTGATAATTTCCCCGGGTCTTTTTCTCCCGATGCGATTGCCAAAACAATTGCTGTTCCTGTTTTGCCAAAAACATCACTAACTACGCTGCCTAGCTTGATGTTGGCATCTTCAAGGATGTTCTGCAAACGGTTCTTTTCAGCAGTACGCTGATGTATCAGTTTTCTTCGGTGGCGGTGCAAAACCCGAAGTTCTCTTATGCCTTGACGTGGAACAAAACTTCCTTTAAGCAAGCCACTCAACAGAAGTTTGGCAATCCATTCACTGTCCATTTTATCCGTTTTTTGCCCCGGAACATTTTTTACATGCCTGGCATTGACCAGTAAAATCTCAAAATATTCTTCAAGTACATAGTAAACAGGTTTCCAATAAACTCCTGTGCTCTCCATCGCAATATGGCTTACTCCTTCATTCTGGAGAAAACCAATCAGCTTTTCAAGTTCTTCGGTAAATGTGCCAAAAGTTTCAGTTCGTTCAACAATATCTTTACCTTTGATGCTGGCGACTACTGTGTCCTTATGAACATCAAGGCCACAACCTCGCTCAATGATTCTTGGGAATTCTTCGACAGGATTCATAGTAGAAAATTTTATTGGTACGTAGATACCGCAAGTTAATTCACTTTCATTCCTGTTGGTGATTCCCGGGAATCATGAATGTTTTTTCTGAAAGTCATTTTGGTAAAAAAAAAGTTCACCCAGAGTAGATTACTAAGTTTTCGCAAAGCACGCAAAACAGATGCTATACCTTTGCGAATTTTGCGCTTCTTCTTTTCTTTGCGTGAAACAATATTGATGTCCTTTCATCCCTGTTGGTGATTCCATAAATCATGAATGTTTTTTATTGTTTGAGTCGAAGCAATCATTGTTTGAGTCGAAGCTGTTATTGTTTGAGTTGGAGTAATTATTGTTTGAATTCAAATGCTCATTGTTTGAGTTAAAATGGTCAATGCTTTAGTCGAAGTGCCAATTGTTTGAGTTGAAGTAGTCAATGTTTAAGTTAAAGTGGTCATTGTTTAAGTTAAAGTGGTCATTGTTTGAGTTGAAGTTATTATTGTTTGAACTACAGCAGTCATTTCTTACCATTAACCTCTATTTTCGCTTTCAATAGTAATTGGCGGGAAGTTTGAAAATTATATTTTTGTTGCATGATCACATTTCCCAATGCGAAAATAAATATCGGGCTCAATGTTGTGGAGAAACGACCGGATGGTTATCACAATCTGGAAACTATTTTCTACCCGGTAAAATTATCGGACGCTTTGGAGGTGATCGAAGCTGAGGAAACTACTTTTTCTTCATCGGGAATTGAACTTGATGCTACAGCGAAGAATAACCTCGTTTATAAAGCCTATACTTTGCTTGCCAGGGATTTTGACCTTCCACCCGTTAAAATGCATTTACACAAAGTAATTCCGTTTGGCGCTGGCCTTGGGGGTGGTTCGGCTGATGCAGCTTTTGCCTTAAAAATGCTAAGCGATTATTTCAACCTGGATTTAGCAACAACTATACTGGAAGATTACGCTGCGGGAATTGGTGCCGATTGTCCGTTTTTCATTCAAAACAGACCAACATTTGCACACGGTATTGGTGATCAGTTTAAGCCCGTAAACCTCGATTTATCGGCTTACGAAATTGTAATTGTTAAACCACCGTTTTCTGTAAGCACGCCTCAGGCTTATCAAAATATTACTCCTGCAAAACCGGATTTCAACCTCCTGGAAATCGAAAAACTCCCCATCGAAGATTGGAAAGCATTAGTGAAAAACGACTTTGAAAAAAGTGTGTTCCCGCAGTTTCCCGAAATTGAAAATCTAAAGAACAATCTGTATGAAGCAGGCGCAGTCTACGCGTCGATGTCGGGAAGCGGCTCAGCAGTATTTGGTATTTTTCGCCATTCACCGATGAATTTGGATAGATTCCTACCTGAAGGTATTTTTATTTACCGATAACCCCGGACGTTTACCGACCTTAAGAACTCATTAACATTTTTTTTATTCTTTTTAACAAAACGATATGTAACCTTTGTACTCGTTGATAGTCTATTATACTGAAAACAAGAAAACAAAAAAGTCCTTAACGAAGGCAAATTTGAAAACAAACAATTAGTAAGAAAACAGTTAAAACAGAAAACATGAAAACTAGATTTAATTTAAAAACCGTTGCACTTATAATAGCAGTAATATTTACAGTAGGAACCGCTAATGCAACAGAGAAAGTTACAAAGGCCTCAAGTCATGAAAACATTGTTGAAACAACATTAAACATTGAAAACTGGATGACCAACGAAGCAATCTGGAGTACATCAGATGCTTACAATTTTGTTGAAGCACAGGAAGAAATGCTTAACCTTGAAAGCTGGATGACAAACAGCGATGTATGGGCGACTTCAGCAGATTGGGCAGCTCAAACAGAAGAAGCTAACCTTGAGTTGGAAGACTGGATGACAAACGAAACTGCCTGGGAAGTTGCTCCGGCTACAACAGTATTAACAGAAACTGAAGGAAATTTAAGCCTTGAAGACTGGATGATTAACGAACGAGTTTGGAATATGTAGATAAATAGAAAACGCGATTAGTTTTATTTGGATTTTTGAGAGTTGTCACTTAGTTGGGGCAACTCTTTTTTGGTTTTAAAATGACATAAAAAAACCGCACAATACAATTGTGCGGTTTCAATATTTCGATACTCATTACGAGTTACTTTGTCGGTTTAATCACGATCATTAAATGACGGTTAGGAATAACCTCACCTTTTTTTACGTGAATTTTTACGATCTCCCCATCAAAAGGCATTCGTACCTGGTTCTCCATTTTCATCGCTTCAAGCAACAAAAGTGTTTCCCCTTCTTTCACCTTTTGTTTTGTTTTTACAAAAAGATCGATGATGGTTCCCGGAATGAAGGAATAAAGTTCATTCGGATCCGGAGATACATAGTTAACCCTGTTTTCAAATTTTTTGGTATACGTTGTTTTGTAAACCGCTCCTTGAACAACAAGATTTTTAAGCTCTTTTTCTTCTGCCATAATGCAATTCTTTAAGTAGTTTAAAACGGAGGAATTCCATGTTTTTTAGCTGGCATTGAAGCGCTTTTGTTTTCCGAAACCTGTAAGGCATGTAAAATGCGCGAACGTGTTTCGCTAGGCTCGATAACCTCGTCGATATAGCCTTGTGCAGCCGCAACATAAGGATTGGCAAACTTTTGTTTGTACTCTTCAATTTTTTGCTGACGCATTTCTTCAGGATTTTCCGCTTCGGCAATTTCTTTGCGGAAAACGATATTCGCAGCACCCTCAGGTCCCATAACTGCAATTTCGGCTGTTGGCCAGGCAAAAACAAAGTCGGCACGCAGGTGACGCGAGTTCATTGCAATGTAACCACCACCGTAAGCTTTTCTTACAATTACAGTAATTTTCGGCACAGTTGCTTCACTATATGCATAAAGAATTTTTGCTCCGTGACGAATTACACCGGCATGTTCCTGGTCAACTCCAGGCAAGTAACCCGGTAGGTCTTCCATAGTAACAATAGGAATATTAAATGAATCACAGTAGCGAATAAAACGGGCTGCTTTATCCGAACTGTCAATATCAAGTACTCCTGCAAGTACCATTGGTTGGTTAGCTACGAAACCAACTGTTTCGCCATTCATTCTACCAAAACCGATAATGATGTTTGGCGCAAAATCTTCCATTACTTCCAGGAACTCAGAACCATCGGTGATACTTTTAAGGACATCACGCATATCGTACGGAATTCTTGGATCAGCAGGAACGATGTCCTCAACTTTGGCGCCTTTTAAGGGTGCTTTTGGTTTGTGAGCCAACGCTTTTCTTGAGTTGTTACGCGGAATATAACTAATAAGAGTTTTTATCTGCTCGAAACATTCCATTTCGGTTTGTGCATAAAAATGTGCGTTACCGGTAACTTCGGCATGCACACGTGCACCACCCAGTTCTTCCATCGAAACTTCTTCACCCAAAACCGATTTTACTACAGAAGGACCTGTGATAAACATTTTCGAGATATTTTCTACCACGAAAACAAAGTCGGTTAATGCAGGAGAGTAAACAGCTCCACCGGCACAAGGACCAAGAATTACAGAAATTTGCGGAATAACACCAGAAGCCAGTGTATTACGGAAGAATATTTCTCCGTAACCGGCCAAAGAGTTAACTCCTTCCTGAATACGTGCACCACCCGAGTCGTTGATACCAATTAACGGAACGCGCATTTTTAGAGCGTGATCCATAATTTTGGTGATCTTACGAGCGTGCATTAAACCCAGCGAACCACCGGCAACGGTAAAGTCCTGGGCGAAAATGCAAACCGGCTTATCGTAAATAGTACCGGTACCAATGATTACACCATCTCCGTGTAATTTTTTGCCTTCCATGCCGAAATCTTTTGCAGCATGTTCAACAAATAAATCGTATTCGTGAAATGAGTTTTTATCCAACAGGGCAAGGATACGTTCACGGGCTGTGAGTTTACCCATTTTAACCTGTTTCTCAATGGCTTTATCTCCACCACCTTTTTGTACTTCTTTCTTTCTTTTACGAAGATCGAGTACGTTACTTCTTAGTGACATAAAGTATTTTTTTAGTTATAAATTACCCGGTAGTTGACCGGTGTTATTTTATTTAGCGTGGGCAAAATTATAATTTTTTTTAATTGCCGTGGGCTTAAGTATACCAGTAGTACGGAAATTAACCAACATAGGTTCAATGCCTTCGAATTATTGTATTGTATGTTTGAAAAATTGTTGGAAAATAGCTTGCTATTGCAAGGAAATATGAGGAATGTTAGCTTTTCACCTTAATTGGAAATTATCGGGCAGCCCATCGGTATACAAAGAATGCCAGAACTGAATAAGTTAAATTTGGTATCCAAACAGAAAGCATAACCGGAGCTGTTCCGCTAATGGCAAATACTGTTGAGATTTGCATAAACAATATGTAAGAAAAGGCCAGAAGTAGTCCTAATCCAATGTGTAATCCCAGGCCTCCTTTCACTTTCCGCGAGGCTAAACCCACACCAATCAAAGTTAAAATGAATGCAGAAAAGGGATTTGCCATGCGTTTGTGTTTTTCAACTTCCCATTCAATATAGTTTACCCCGCGCATTTTCATTAAATCAATTTCTTTAAGCAACGCCGGTGTAGTAAAGGTTTCCATCTCGTTTTTCAGCTGTTGAAAATCGCTCGGTTTCATATTTAATGTAGTATCCATCCGGTAGCCTTTTTCAAAAGTTTCGTGATCATCAAAGATGTTACGTTTCCAGTAAGAATTGATTACCCATTTTTCCGTTTTTTCATCCCAGCGAATATTTTGTGCCGTAAGTTTTTCTTTTAATTGTGCGCCTTCAAAACGTTCTAGTGTAAAACGCATTCCTATATTATTGGTATTAAAACTTTGCATATAAATGTAGGTGCCTGGTTCAATTTGCCGGTGTATATTTCGATCGATGCTAATGTTACGGTTTTTAATGTATTTGTGCCTGAATTCGATCATGGTTTTGTTTGCCGGGGGTATAATATAGTTCCCCAAAATGAATGAGAAGGCCGCAATAACAAACGCCGATACAAGATAAGGCCGCATAAGCCGTGCATATGAAACACCACTGCTTAATATGGCAATAATCTCGGTGTTATAGGTCATTTTCGAGGTGAAATAGATTACCGCAATAAATGTAAACAGCGGACTAAACAGGTTGGCAAAGTATGGAATGAAATTCAGGTAGTAATCAAAAACAATATCATTTATTGGGATTTCTTTCGATAGGAATTCATCCAGGTTCTCCGAAATATCGAAAACAATGGCGATACTTAAAATCAGGCCAATGGCATAAAAGAATGTCCCCAAAAACTTTTTGGAGATGTAAAAATCGATTGTTTTATACCACTTCATGATGTTTTAAAGTCGTTGTTTTAGTTTTAAAACCATTTCGTTTTTCCAGCTTACAAAGTCACCACTCTGAATTTTTTCTCGTGCGGTTTTTACCAGCCACAAGTAAAAAGCCAGGTTATGCTGGCTGGCAATTTGTGCACCAAGCATTTCATTCGAAATAATTAAGTGGCGAAGATAAGCTTTTGAATACTGGTCGACAAACGATGTTCCGTTTTCATCGATGGGAGAGTGGTCGTTTTCCCATTTTTTATTTCGCATATTCAGGATTCCTTCGCTGGTAAACAGCATTCCGTTGCGTCCGTTTCGGGTTGGCATTACACAATCGAACATGTCAATTCCGCGATGAATGCCTTCCAGAATATTTACCGGTGTTCCAACGCCCATCAAATAGCGCGGTTTGTTTTCAGGAAGATCGGCTGTGCAAACTTCCGTCATCTCGTACATTTCCTGTTCGGTTTCGCCAACCGACAAACCTCCTATGGCATAACCATCCGCATCGAAATTTTTTACGTTGGCAACGGCAGCTTTTCGCAAATCGGTAAATGTATTACCCTGAACAATTGGGAATAACGATTGCGAATAACCATATTTTGGTTCGGTGCTGTTAAACTGTTTAAAACAGCGCTCCAGCCAGCGTTGTGTGAGTTCCAGCGAACGTTTTGCGTAATCATAATCTGCATCGCCCGGTGTGCACTCATCAAATGCCATTATAATATCGGCACCAATAGTACGTTGAATGTCCATCACATTTTCGGGCGTGAACATGTGGTACGATCCGTCGATGTGCGACTGAAAACGTGCTCCTTCTTCGCTTAGCTTTCTGATATCGCCCAATGAAAAAACCTGGAAACCTCCACTGTCAGTCAGAATTGGTTTATCCCAGCGATTGAATTTGTGTAATCCACCGGCTTTTTCTATTATATCAATTCCCGGACGTAAATACAAATGATAAGTATTTCCAAGAATAATCTCGGCTTTTATATCTTCTTTTATATCCCTGGTGTGAATGCCTTTTACTGATCCGGCAGTACCTACCGGCATAAAAATGGGAGTTTCAATGATACCATGATCGGTGGTAATTACACCTGCTCTGGCTCTCGAGTTATTTGCTGTTTTCTGTAGTTCGAATTTCATCTGCATAAAATTGCGTGGCAAATATAGCTATTTCGCATGAATTGATTTTGGTTATAGCATCTTCAATCTTGTTAATAAAAACTAATTACTGTAAACAAATTCATTCGCTGTAGCGAAAATCGTTGAGGTAATTTTGCTACTATTGCCCTAGTTTTTAATACCGAATTTTCTTCTTTCAATGATTCAGGATTTAACTGATATTTTTAGTGCATTAACTGCTTTCCAGGTTGTGGTGCTTGCAATTGCCGCTCTGTTGTGGTTGCTGCGTTTTGTATACCTGCTTTTATTTCCACTCCGCGTTCTTCTTGCGAAAAATAGTAGAGGCGATAAAACTTCGGAAACACCTTTGTCGATAATGGTTACCGTAAGAAACGAAGAAGACAATGTTCGTGAAAAATTACCAAAACTTCTTGCTCTGGAAGGTGTTGATTACGAGGTAGTAGCAGTTGATGATTTTTCACAAGACAGTACTTTGTCGGTGTTGGGATTGTTAAAGCAACGTTACGAGAAATTGAAGATATCTTCGCTAAGCCAGGAAACCCGGCATTCTGAAAAATTATCGCAGAATATTGCTCTGAAATCGGCTTCAAAAGAGTGGATTCTGGTATTTTCGGTAAGTGCACAAAATGTTTCGCAGGAATGGTTGGAAGGCATGGCAAAACTAATGAAAGACAATACTTCAGTAAAAGTTGCCTATGTTACAGTTGCCAATCAGAAAAACTGGTTTAATAAATTGTACCGGGTCGAGAATTTCTTTCAGCAAATAAAAAGTGCTTCGTACATACTAAATGGTGCCGCATTTGTGTATAACGAAGAAAATGTTGCCTTTAAAAAATCGGAATATTTTAAGCGTGGTGGATTTGGGGGGAAGGTACAGGAGCCTTTTGCCAATCTTGAATTGGTGCTAAACGATATCATACGCAAAAATAACACCGAGTTAGCTTTCAACGCCGAAACTGTTATGGAAAAACAGGTTGCGATAGGACGCGCTGATTTTAGGAATTTGCTCCGAAAAAGTATTCGAATTGAAAAATACCTTTCGAAATGGAAACGATTTTTACTGTCAACCGATGCAATAACCGAGTTGCTCTATCCGGTCTTTACAGGCATGGCTTTGTTGTTTGCATTTCAACTATGGCCTGTGGTGTTGGCACTTATTGTGCTTAAGTTGCTGGTTTTCATGGTTATCATAAAAATATTGCAGAATCGTTTGAATGAACGTAAATTATTCATAACTTCGTTAGTGTTCAGTTTTATAATGCCTTATTACAAGCTGATCTTTAGGTGGCATTTTAACCGAATAAGCCGAAACCATAAATGGAAAAACAAGGGGTAATATTATCTGAGAAGGCGCGGCAAGACTACGAACTTGTTAAAGCTGCCCTGAATGGAGATGATAAAGCCTTTGCCCGTTTGTTAAATCGTTACAAAGATGCAATCTATTTTATGCTGCTTAAAATGGTTAATAACCGTAGCGATGCCGAGGATTTAACACTCGAAGCTTTCGGGAAAGCATTTAAAAGCCTGCACCAATATTCGCCTACTTACGCATTCAGTACCTGGTTGTTCAAAATTGCATCGAACAATTGCATCGACTTTTTACGCAAGAAAAAAGGAGTTCATGTACCCATTGAAAACAACGGGCAGGATGATAACAGTGAAACCATAAAATTGCGCTCGAAAGATCCCGATCCGGAAGAAAAGCTGATTCGTCAGCAGAAAGCTATTTTGCTGCGTCGCGTGGTAAGAAAGTTAAAACCGCGTTATCAAATTTTGGTAGAGTTGCGTTATTTCAGAGAGTTTTCGTACGAAGAAATTGCAAAAGAGTTAGATTTGCCACTCGGAACAGTAAAAGCACAGCTTTTCAGAGCTCGCGAAATGCTGTTTAAAATGATTGAAAGCACCGAGATTGGCAGAAAAGAATAACTTTTGTATGGATTTAATTCTAAAGTATTTTCCCCATTTAAGCGAAACCCAAATTGAGCAGTTTAAACAATTGGAACCTTTGTATGCCGATTGGAATGCAAAAATAAATGTAATCTCCAGAAAAGACTTTTCGGAGTTTTACGAGCGTCATGTGTTGCACTCGCTGGGTATTGCAAAGTTTATTCGCTTTAACGGCAAAACCAAGGTTCTTGACGTAGGAACCGGTGGAGGTTTTCCGGGCATTCCACTAGCTATTATGTTTCCCGGGGTGCAGTTTCATTTGGTTGATTCGATAGGGAAAAAAATAAAGGTTGTAAATGGTGTTGCCCAATCCTTACAGTTAAAGAATGTAATCGCCGAACAGATTCGTGCCGAGGTGCTAAAAGATAAATACGATTTTGTGGTGAGCCGCGCTGTTACACGTTTGCCCGATTTTGTAAAGTGGATAAAAACCAATATTTCGAAGAAGCAAAAAAACGCATTACCAAACGGCGTTATTTATTTAAAGGGTGGAGATTTAACCGAGGAAGTAAAACCATTTGGGAAACGAATATTTATGCAGGACTTGCAGGAATATTTCGAAGAACCATTTTTCGAAACCAAAAAAGTATTGCACTTGCCTCTATAAAAACAAAGCCGTTTTGCTTGTGCAAAACGGCTTTACTTCTATTTCGATTTGTTCAAAATTCGTTAATCGAAATTCAACATTCAATATTCATTTTTTCTAAAGGTATTCGTCGCCAAACGAAACACCCATTTTTCGTGCTTTTTCAATCAGCCCCAAATTGGGTTCTACCAGGCGCAGTTTCCCGCCAACCTCTTCCAAAGGCACGGTAGTAAGCTGATTGTCTTTAATAGCCACCATTGTGCCGAAATTTTCATCGGCGATACATTGAGCCGCAAAAGCGCCGTAGCGTGTTGCCAGAATACGATCCATTGGTGTTGGCGAACCACCACGCTGAATGTAGCCTAAAACTGTTTCGCGGGTTTCAATGTTGGTGTAAGTTTGTATGGCCTGTGCAATATGTGTTGCTGCCGATATTTCTTTCGGGTGGTCGATACCTTCGGCAACCACAACAATTGAGTAGGGTTTGTTGCTTTCATAGCGGCTTTCAATCTTTTTGCAAACCGACCGGATATTATAGTTCAGCTCGGGCAGCAGAATAATATCGCCACCACCGGCAAGCCCCGAATACAATGCAAGCCATCCGGCGTTATGCCCCATAATTTCAATAATCATTACGCGCTGGTGCGAGTTGGCTGTGGTGTGCAGGCGGTCGATAGCATCGGTGGCAATTTGCACAGCCGAATCAAAACCGAAAGTTACATCGGTACCCCAAACATCGTTGTCAATGGTTTTTGGTATTCCAACCACATTCATTCCCTCTTGTGCCAGAAGGCTTGCGGTTTTCATGGTTCCGTTACCACCAATGCAAACTACGGCATCGAGCCCCAGTTTCTTATAATTCTTCAATATTTTGTGCGGTTTGTTCTCTGCATCCTTTCCGTTTTTCTTCCCTTTGTAAGGCTTTTCGCGCGAGGTGCCCAAAATGGTTCCGCCAAGGGTTAAAATCCCCGACAGTGCCGATTCTTTCAGTTCAATGTAGTCGCCGTTAATTAACCCCGAGTAGCCGGCATTAAAGCCCAGCACCTCCATTCCGTATTCAACTATCGCTGTTTTTCCCACGCCTCTGATTGCTGCATTCAGTCCCGGGCAATCGCCCCCTGCAGTCAAAATACCTATTCTTTTTGGCTTTGCTGAAGTACTCATATCAACTAATTTTTATTCAACTTAATCTTATTAATAATCGAATTTACAAAAGAACTTTATAAAAATGGTGTAAAGAGCATGCTAAATGCCTTTATTCACGTTTTCTTTTTTAACAGGGATAAAACCGTTCTAACAATTTTTGTACATTCGCGGGTCGTTTGAAAAATGGCATTTTAATCTTTAACCAATTAAATGTAATAGAAATGAGAAAGTTTTTTTCACTTTTAATGGCTACTGCCTTGGTGTTTTCCATCTCGTGTAAGAGTACAAAAACAGGAGGTTCGGCCGGTTTAAACCAATTAACAAAAAAAGAAAAGGAAGAAGGTTGGGTATTGCTTTTTGATGGCAAAACCAGCGAAGGATGGCGCGGTAACAACAAAAACCATTTTCCAACAGGATGGGAAGTTGTTGACGGAACACTGCACTGTAAAGCATCGGGGCAGGGCGAAGCCGGAGCACGCGATGGTGGCGATATCATCACTACCAAAGAATACTCGAACTTTCACCTGAAAATGGAGTGGAAAATTGCAGAAGGTGGAAACTCGGGAATTTTCTATCTGGGAAAAGAGCACGAAGGATGGCCAATTTACAAAACGGCTCCTGAAATGCAGGTGCTGGATAACGAGCGTCACCCTGATGCATTGCTGGGAAAAGACGGTAACCGCAAAGCGGGTTCGTTATACGACCTGATTCCGGCAAAACCACAGAATGCAAAACCTGCCGGTGGATGGAATACCGTTGAAATTATTTGTTACAACGGCACTGTTGTTCACAAACAAAATGGCGAAACAGTTGTGGAGTACCACTTGTGGACTGACGACTGGAAAGAGCTGGTTGCCGGATCGAAATTTCCCGGATTAAATCCTGACTGGGCAAACATTGCTAAAGAAGGTGTTATTGCTTTGCAAGACCACGGCGACAACGTTTGGTTCCGCAACATTAAAATTAAAGAAATGAATTATTAAGCTTTTTTAGCTGATAATGAATGGCCCGGTAGTTTTTCTGCCGGGCTTTTTTGTTTGCTGAGTTTATCGCTGTTTTCAGTTCGTTAAAAATCTGGGTCCACCAGCAAAAGCGTTTGCTGCCTTGCCGCAAAAGTTCGGGAAGTGAGAAACCAAGTTGGCTACCTCGCTGAAAAACTTAAGCAAGCAAAAAACACCTTTGCTACTCTGCCGAGAAAGTTCGGGAGGCAAAAAAGCATGTTTGCTACCCTGTCGCAAAAGTTCGGGAAGTGAAAAAAAGCATTTGCTACCCCGTCGCAAAAATTCGGGAGGCAAAAAAATTAGTTTGCTACCCTGTCGAAAAAGTTCGTGAAGCAAAAAAATACGTTTGTTCTGGTGCCGTAAAAGTTCGGGAAACAAGAAATTCCGTTGCCCAATGCTGCTCTGCAATGCCTACAGGTAGCCACTGCCAACTGCCAACCTTTTTATTCCGGATTATACCCCGAATCATTCAAAATCTGCTGAAAATCGTAATCCGCCATCAATTCGGGCAAAGTTACTTCAGGGTGTTTTTTCATGTACTGCCGCACAATTTGCCAGCCAATCCACACACCGGTTCGTCCGGGCGAATCGAGCGGAAAACCACTGGTTGACGGTGCCGGGTTAATGTAGCGGATTATATCCATGCGTTTGCTGGTGTACAGCATTTCGTGCTCAATAAGGTAAGTCCACATTTGTGGCTCGTTCATCTGGCACCACTCCAGTTGTTGTGTGGTGTAGCCAATCTTCAGCGAGTCTTCCATGTCGGGAAGCATCGCATCAACCAGGTACATCAGTTTACCTTTTTCAACCATATTGCCCAGCAGGTTGGTGGCGCGGTCTTCGTGTTCAAATTCGGTAATAGCCCATGCAAATGCCACATCCGACAGGATTTTGTCTTTATGCATGTTCTGTATTTTGTATTGTGGCGTAGTTTGTAATTGCTGATAATAGTTGCAATCGCGCCCCAGGTATTTGTCGAGGCTGATGCCGATACTGTTTTCGGCCGTAACCACCGATTGGTTAAATCCCGAAATATAAGTGTAAATGGTTGGCAGCTCTTTTTCAGGGAAATGGTAGCTGTAATACTTAAAAGCTTTTGTCATGTCTTTCTCCAACTTTTTCAGGTTCGAAAACACCGAGTCCGTTTTTAGTTTCACATCCATAATCAGGCTGTCGGTTAAAAACAGGCTCATCATGTGCGGAAAATCGTCGTCGCCAATTCCGCCCACCTGTATAACGCGGTAGGTGTACAGGTTAAAAAAATCGGGGTAGGCGTTGCTCAGCTCAGTAAGCGTTTGCAGCGTATCTTTCCCTTCCAGGTTAAAAAGTTGCTCGCCAAAACGCACTACTTCCACTTCGGCGTCTATATCCGAAATATTTACTTTCAACGGATTTCGTTTGCATGAAAAGAAAATGAGGGCAATTGCGCCCATAAAAACCACTGCTTTTGTCCACTTCATTTTACAAGAAATTTAAATCATTACGCTTACACTTGTTATTTATTGCAAAACTGAACTAAAAATTGGAGATTTGCAATCGTCATTACATTGAAAACAAACTTCGGATTTCGCACATCGCGCTTCCGGCTAATTTTGAAAAATGAAAGTTGCACTTGCCCAGTTAAATTATACCATCGGCGATTTTGAAGGAAATGCCTCAAAGATTATTGCAGAGATCAACCGCCTGAAAGAGGCTGACGTTGATCTGGTTGTTTTTTCCGAATTGTCGGTAACGGGTTACTATCCACACGATTTGCTGGAGAAAAAAGAGTTTATTGCCAAAGCCGATGATGCTGTTGCTGAAATTTCTAAACACTGCCACGGTATTGCTGCTTTGGTTGGTGCGCCTCGTATTAACCAGCACGAACGTGGTAAAAAGCTTTTTAATTCGGCACTGTTTCTGGCCGATGGCGAAATAAAAAGCAGTCATAACAAAACGCTGCTGCCTACCTACGATATTTTTGATGAGTACCGCCATTTTGAGCCCAACCGCGAGTTTAGTTTGGTAGAATACAAAGGCGAAAAAATTGCCGTAACCATTTGCGAAGATTTGTGGGACGAGCAACCAACAGCCAACGAGTTTGGTAAAGACAAGCTGTATTCCGTATCGCCAATGGAGGAGCTGGCAAAGCTAAAACCCGATTTTGTGGTGAACTTGTCTGCATCGCCATTTTCGTATAACCAGGAAGGCTGGCGCAAAAATGTGCTGATAAATAAAGCTAAGAATTACGGCATTCCCATTTTGTATTGCAACCAGGTAGGTGCACAAACAGAGTTGGTTTTTGATGGGGGATCGGTGTACATCGACGCCAAAGGCGAAATTGTAAAAGAGCTGAAATATTTCGAGGAAGATTCTTTGGTGCTGGATACTACTTCGCTTGGCGAAAAAGAGCTACAGGAAAAGGTTGATTATATTGAAAAAATACACGATGCACTGGTATTGGGTATCCGCGACTATTTTAAAAAGATGGGCTTTAAACAAGCCACACTCGGTTTGTCGGGCGGAATTGATTCGGCAGTAACCGTTGTGCTGGCTGTTCGCGCGCTGGGTGCCGAAAATGTGCGCGTATTGTTAATGCCGTCAAAATATTCATCGGACCACAGTGTAAACGATGCCCGTGAACTGGCTGAGAATTTAGGCATTCGCTACGATGTGGTTAATATTCAGTCGGCAGTCGATCAGTTTGAAACGGCGCTGGCTTCGCTATTCGAAGGCCGCTCGCCTGATGTTACCGAAGAAAATATTCAGGCCCGTGCCCGTGGAATTTATATGATGGCGATTTCGAATAAGTTTGGCCACATTCTGTTAAATACCACCAACAAAAGTGAGTGTGCAGTAGGGTATGGTACGCTCTACGGAGACATGAATGGTGGCCTTGCGGTGCTTGGCGATGTTTACAAGCTTGATGTGTTTAAACTGTCGCGTTTTATGAATAAAGACGGTGACGTAATTCCTGAGAATACGATCGTAAAACCGCCGTCTGCCGAGTTGCGCCCGGACCAAAAAGATACCGATTCGTTACCCGAGTACGAAGAGCTGGATGACATGCTATTTAACTACATCGAACTAAATAAATCACCAAAGGAAATTGCTGCTCTTGGCTATGATGAGGCAGTCGTTCGTCGTGTAATAAGAATGGTGAATATGAATGAGTACAAACGCTTTCAGGCAGCACCTATTTTAAGAGTAAGTTCAAAAGCTTTTGGCTTCGGAAGAAAAATGCCTCTTGTTGCCCGGTACTAAGTATATCTTTCAATATCAGCGGATTTCTGAAATGGGAATCATGATATTATTCATAAGTCGTGTAAAATAACTGTTAAAAAAGGTTCCATTTTAACATTTTTTTTTAGCTTTGATGCTATAAAACATACAGCTGAGTATATGTTAAATTCGGAAATTGGACTTAGGGATCTGGTTGATAATCCAAAATCAATATTTTATTTACTTGGGCAGGAAGATAAAGACGAACTGCAGCATCATATTTCACTTTCGCATTATAAAAAAAACGAATTCATTTATAAGGAAGGAGATAAGCCAAATGGTTTTTTGGTGTTGATTGATGGAAAGGTAAAGATTTTTAAAGAAGGTGTAGGAGGAAGAGAGCAGATTATCCGCATGACAAAGCCGTTGGGATTGATCGGTTATCGTGCATTGCTTGGTGATGAAACCCACAACGGATCGGCTGTTACACTTGAAGAATCGTTGGTCTGCACTATAAGTCCTGACTTTATCTTTAACCACGCCTTAAAAAATACCGATTTCTCGTTTAAGATTATAAGCAAACTTTCAAAAGAACTTGGCTTCTCTAATGCACGTACTGTAACACTTACGCAAAAGCATATTCGGGGACGTTTGGCCGAATCATTAATACTTCTGAAAGATAAGTACGGTTTTGAAAATGATGGAACAACATTAAAAGCTTACCTCTCGCGAGAGGATATTGCAAACCTGTCAAACATGACAACGTCGAATGCTATTCGCACGCTATCAACTTTTGCCAGCGAAAAAGTAATTGCCATCGACGGTAGAAAGATCCGCATTTTGGATGCAAACCGACTGGAACGTATCAGTAAATTAGGATAACACTTACAAAAGAATATAATGAGATGCCATCTGTTTTTTCGGGTGGCATTTTTTATTCCTGTAAATACACACGTTTTACACGTTGCGAAATGCCTGTTAATATCTCGTAAGGAATAGTCCCGAGTTTTTCCGCCAGCTCTACAATCGAAATATTCGGTCCGAAAATCTCTACGTTGTCCCCGGCTTTCACATCAACGTTGCTAACATCCAACATTAACATATCCATACAGATGTTGCCAACAATAGGCACTCTTTTTCCTTTTACAAAGGCACAGCCTTTGCTATTTCCCAGTTTGCGGTTTATACCGTCGGCATAACCCAGTGGAACAATTGCAATACGACTCTTTTTTTCGGTTTTTCCTTTACGGTTATAACCAACTGTTTCGTTGGCATCAACTGTTTTTACCTGCGAAACAGTAGTTTTTAAAGTTCCTGTGTTTTCAAGTGGCAGTCCGGTTTGTGAGATACCATATAGTCCGATTCCCAACCGTACCATATCGAATTGATAATTTGGGAAACGCTCAATCCCGGCTGAGTTTAGGATGTGTTTGTCGATTTTATAACCAAAAGCATTTTGGATAACACCGGCAAGAGAATTAAACCTGTCAATTTGTTCGAAGGTGAAATCATCCAATACTGCTTCGTCGCTTCCGGCAAGGTGCGAAAAAACAGACCTTATTTTTAACTGTTTATTCGATATTATAAATTCAGCGAGTTGTTCGACCTCGGATCTTGTTTTTAGACCAAGCCGGTTCATTCCCGTATCGATTTTTACGTGGATGGGGTAATTGGTTTGCCCTGCATCTGCAACAGCTTGCAAAAATTGTTTCAATAGATTGTAGCTGTAAATGTTTGGCTCCAGCTTAAAGTCGATAATGTTTTGAAAGCTGTCTTGTTCAGGATTCATAACTACAATGGGCACATTAATACCTGCATTACGTAATTGCACACCTTCGTCGGCCACAGCAACGGCCAGATAGTCGACGTTTTGATGTTGCAATAGCCGGGCAATTTCCACATCGCCGCTACCATATGAAAATGCTTTCACCATTACCATAATCTTTGTTGCCGGTTGTAGTAGTTCCCGAAAAGTATTGAGGTTCTGATTCAGTGCATTCAGATTGATTTCGAGCACTGTTTGATGAGCCTTTTGCTGTAACAGCGACGATATCTTTTCAAACTCAAATTGTCGCGCTCCTTTCAGTAAAATGGCAGATGAGGCATAGTTACTGCGAATAAAGTTTTTTTCAAACTCGCTTCGGTTGGTGTAAAACTCGCTTTCCATCTGAAAAATATGCTGGTGTTCACACAGTGCCTCCCCGATTCCGGTAAGTTTATTAATGCCCCATTCCTGCAAAAGTTGATTTACTTTCGAATAAAGTTCTGCTGTTTCAATTCCTGTTTGTTGAATGTCGGACAGAATTACATGATTATGCAAATGACTTTTAGCGGCTTGTTGTTTGAGTACCGACAAAGCAATACTCAGCGAGTTTAGATCCGAATTATAATAGTCGTTAATCAGCAGGCAGTTGTTTATTCCCTGCTTTATTTCCAGGCGCATAGCCACGGGTTGTAACTTGCTGAACTGTTCCAGGTAATCTTTCGGATTTTTCTCTAATGCAATTATCGCCGCAAAACTATGGTAGGCGTTTTCAATGGCCGAATCATCAGTAAATGGAATTACAAATGAATAATGTTTGTCTTTAATTCTTGCCTCAATTTCAGTGGCAGTTGATTTTGCTTTACTTTTAAACTGTATCGTTGCCGCTTTTTCATTCAGTGACCAGTTTACCGGTGTAATTTTATTCTGCAAGCAAAAATCGCTTACACGTTTAGAATAGAACTTCTCTGCCCGAAAAACCAGTTTTTCTGCACCGACGAAAAGCTTCAGTTTCTCGTTTAGTTTTTCATCAAGCGACAGGAAATTTTCCTGATGAGCATCGCCGATATTAGTAAGAATGCCAATCTCTGGTTTTACGATTGGGGCGAGTTTTTGCATTTCTCCGGGCTGGGAAATACCTGCCTCCAAAATCGCCAGATCGTATTGTGCATCCAAAAGTAATGCAGATAAAGGAACTCCAATCTGCGAGTTGTAACTTTTCGGGCTTCGGACAATCTTTTTTGTCGACGAAAGCAAATCGTACAGCCACTCTTTAACGATGGTTTTTCCATTGCTGCCGGTAATTCCAATAACAGGTTGCAAAAAATGTTTTCGGTTATATGCTGCCAGATGTTGCAGTGCAAAACCAGTGTCTTTTACTAAAATGTAGTTGGCTTTGTTATCGATAAAATTTTTGTCGGAAACAATAAAAAGCTGTACACCTTTTTTCCGAAGTTGAGCAATGTAATTGTGCCCGTTAAAAACCGGCCCCGATAAAGCAATAAATGCAACGTTTGATCCGCCGAAGAAAGTCCGGCTATCGGTAATAATATCTGAAACAGTAAACTTCTGAAACGATGAAGACTTATAAAGTTCACCATTTACAACGGTACAAATTTCTGTAACCGTTAGTGCTTTCATTGTTCGCTTTTTGCTTTGTTGTAACAGCTTCGGCAAAGCGGTTCGTAAATGTCTTTTTCACCTAGTAAAACCACTTGTTCCTTTTCAGAAAGTCGGTGCGAGAATTGCGCAATACTTCCACATCGCACACAAATGGCATGTACCTTGGTAATGTAATCGGCCACAGCCATTAATCCCGGAATCGGTCCAAAAGGGACGCCTTTAAAATCCATGTCGAGTCCGGCAACGATTACGCGAATTCCCATGTTGGCCAGTTTGGTGACCACATCAATCAGACCTTTGTCAAAGAACTGTGCTTCGTCAATTCCAATAACATCAACATCGCCGGCCAGCAAAAGAATATTTGCCGAGTTTTCAACCGGGGTAGAACGAATCGCATTCTCATCGTGTGATACCACTTCGGTTTCCGAGTAACGAACATCTACCATCGGTTTGTATATCTCCACCTTTTGTTTGGCAATTTTTGCTCGTTTCAGCCGTCTTATAAGCTCTTCCGTTTTTCCCGAAAACATCGATCCGGCCACAACTTCAATGGTGCCCACTCTTTTGTGGTTGTTAATGTCTCTTTCAATAAACATTTATCGTTACTCTTTTTTGTAAATAAGAATTCTTACAGGGTGTTTTTATTTACTACTTTTACAAAAATAAAATTTACAGGCTTGTTTGGGTAGAAAAAGCCATGATTAATTTACCAACACTACGTTAAAAGCTTGGATGAATGGACAATAAAAAATTATATAAATTTCTATACAAGGATATATCGGAGATAGAAGAGCTGTTTGCAGAAAAAGGTGCTGTAGGTTTTGACGACCTGGAAATGGAGTTTATCCGTGCCCGTTTTAATGGGGCCAGGAATATTATTCAGCTTTTAAGCGAAAAAGATATCAAGTCTCCGGAAGTACAAAACACTCAGTTGTCAGCAGAAGGTAAAAACGATTCCTCTTCTGAAAAGCCTGAAGCTGTGGCATCGGCAGCTCCTGTTGCAGAACTTACCAACGAAGAAAAGGAAGGATTAAAAGCACTGGAAGAATTTGAAGCAGAGATTGCGGAAACAAAAAAGGGTGGGCCTGAAGTGATAGAAGAAACTGCGGAAGAGCAGTTAAAAGAGGACGAAAACGAAACTGTTTCGCTTGCAGAAGAAACTCGAGATGAAGATGTAGATGAAGTTGACGAGCCGGAAGTCGTTGAGAGCCTTGAAGAAACAACTGAAAAAGAAGAAGTGAAGGAAGATGAGCCAGTTGTTGACGAAGTACCTGAAGAGGAAGAGATAGAAGAAAAAGAGGAGGCAAGTACCAGAATTGGAGACCGGCCGATAGCAAGTAAATCTGTAAATGACCTTTTAGGTGGCAAGGAAGATGGTAAGCTTGAATATAAAATATCGAACAGCCCGGTAAAAAGTATTCAGGAAGCTATTGGGATCAACGATCGTTACCAATACATTCGAGAGTTATTCGATGGCAATGCCGACACTTACACAAAAACTGTTGGCGATCTGGATACGCTGACGAACATCCAGGAAGCGGTAGAATATCTGCAGCAGAACTTTAAATGGAAAAAAAATGAAACAAGTCTGAAATTTGTAGGCCTTGTAAAACGCCGGTTCCCGAATGGATAAAGAAGCAAAATTAATATTGGTACCAACGCCTATTGGCAATCTCCAGGATATTACTTTGCGGGCGGTTACGGTTTTAAAGGAAGCCGACATTGTTCTTGCTGAAGATACGCGTGTATCATCGAAATTGCTAAAACACCTCGAAATAGATAAAAGACTTGTTGCACATCATAAGTTTAATGAGCACAAAACCACGGCATCAATCGTTTCGCAAATTGAGCAGGGCAACACCGTTGCACTCATCTCCGATGCCGGAACTCCTGCCATTTCCGATCCCGGTTTTCTGTTGGTAAGAGCCTGTGTGGAAAAGAATATTAAAGTAGAATGTTTGCCAGGGGCAACGGCACTTATTCCTGCTCTGGCAGTTTCCGGGTTACCAACCGATAAATTTGTTTTTGAGGGATTTTTGCCTCAGAAAAAAGGCCGGCAAACCCGTTTGAAAATTCTTGCAGAAGAACCACGAACGATTGTCTTATACGAATCTCCATACCGTTTGGTAAAAGCCCTGGGGCAATTTGCCGAGTTTTTTGGCCCCGAACGAAAAGCCTGTGTTTGCCGCGAGCTGAGTAAAATGTTCGAAGAGGTAAATAGGGGAACTGTTACGGAGCTGCAGAAATACTACGAAGAACATACACCAAAAGGCGAAATCGTAATCGTTGTAGAAGGGAAAAACCAATAAGCACAAAAGCTGCTTAAGCAACCGAAGCCTTTGGGCAGAAAGTTATGAAGAGAAAATATACACATCTGTTTTTTGATTTGGATAATACCTTGTGGGATTTTAAAACAAACTCGAGGTGTGCGATGCTGGAAACTTTTAATAAGTTGGAAATCGGTAAAAACGGGGTGCAATTTGATCAATTTTTTAATACGTACAGTCAATACAATGATGAGTTGTGGGCCGCCTATCGAAAAAAGGAGGTCACAAAAAAGGAACTAACTCGTCAGCGCTTTCAACTAACTTTTAATTCACTTGAGATTAAAGGCATCGATGCACTTGAAATGAACGAGCTGTATTTGAGTGAGATGCCCAAACAGACGCATCTTATTGATGGGGCCAGAGAAGTGCTCAACTACGCCAAGTCTAAAGGATATCGGATGTTTATTATAACCAATGGTTTTAAAGAAGTGCAACACCGCAAACTTTTGAATTCTGATCTTGCCCGATATTTCGAGAAGATATTCATATCGGAAGAAGTTAAAACGCCAAAACCGGGAAGGGAGATATTTGAGCATGCCGTAAAATCATCAAATGCCAAAAAGAAGTTAAGTCTAATGATTGGTGATGATTGGGATGTAGATATTGTTGGTGCAATGGATTTTGGTATGGAAGCGGTCTTTTTGAGCCCAGTCGAAGAATCAATTAAAAATAAAAAGAACGACATTAGGGTTATAACTTCGTTAAACGAACTAATTACTGTATTATAAATACTTAAAAGAAGCTTTATCTTCTTGTTTTTATCAACTCTTTTTGCCCTTGCATATATGCTGTCAGGAAAAGAAGATTCGACTCCAATTGAATTGCATCTCCTGAAGATGCTTTTTCCAGCGATGTTCTTTTATGCATCATCTTTTTGAATATTCTGTTTGTCATAATGCTGTAAAAAAATACTATTCCTGGATGATTGTTGTTTTGTTTTTGCTATGGGTGTCAATTGGCTTTTGAATCGTATTGTCTATTAATCTTTTGTTAACACGAATCAATGCTTAATTGTGATCTTTACAATAAGCTGGTAATGAATATGTTGTTGAATTTTGTGTTTTTTGATTTGTGCAAAAAAATGAGTTTTAAGTGTCAAAAAGCATTATTAATCGGATAGGAGGTGTCAAAATGTTGTACATGTGAGATAAAATATGAATATTTGACACATGAGAATTTAGGTTTATTAAATGAATATTTGTTGTCGGATTACAAAATTGGCAACTACAAATTTGGGGGAATTTGTTATTCATTTTCAGAATTAAATAAATAAAAATGCTGTTTAATTATTACTTAATACATTTTTCAGAAGGGGATCAACAAACTTTAAAATTATCAAAAGAAATATTACGCTAAGTATTTCGTTAGTAGATATTTCTTGAGTGTGTCTTGGTATTAATCATTTCACATATTAGCTAAAAAGAGAATTTGAATTGTAGTTATATTATTAATCTAAAATTGTTTTTTATGAAGAAAATTGCACTTTTTATGTCGTTTCTGCTTCTTTTGGGAGCGACGGTGGCAAATGCTCAGACAAAGATCGTTACCGGAACGGTAACATCCAGCGAGGATGAACTGCCAATTCCCGGTGTCTCTGTATCAGTGGCAGGAACAACCATGGGGACTGTAACCGACATTGACGGAGTTTTTAAATTGAAGGTGCCACAAGATGCAAAAGCTTTGGTGGCAAGTTTTGTGGGGATGAAAACGCAAACCGTTGAAATGGGAGAAGGATCGGATTACACCATTGTAATGGAGCCTGACCTTGTTGGTATCGACGAAGTTGTGGTAACAGCACTTGGTATTACGCGTGAGAAGAAATCGCTTGGTTACTCATCTCAATCGTTAACAGGTGATGACGTTGCTGCAGTTAAAGACGCAAATATTGTAAACTCGTTGTCGGGTAAAGTTGCAGGTGTCCAGGTTACAGGTTCTCCTGGTAGTCTTGGTGGTTCTTCGCGTATTATTATTCGTGGTGTAAACTCTATTTCGGGTAATAACCAACCATTATTTATTGTTGATGGTACTCCGATTGATAACTCGAACTTTAACTCTACTGATACGCAGCGAGGATCAGGTGGTATTGACTTTGGTAATGCCTCTGCCGATATTAATCCGGAAGATATTGAATCGATGACAGTGCTTAAAGGAGCAAATGCTGCTGCACTTTATGGTTCGCGTGCGGCGAATGGTGTTATCCTTATTACAACGAAAAAAGGTACAAAACGCAAAGGTATTGGCGTTTCTATTACATCAGGTGTGAATTTCTCAACTGTTGCTTTGTTACCCGATTATCAGAACGAATATGGTGGTGGTTACAAACAAGAATTTGATATTTATGAACCAACTGGTGAGCCAATTGTAAACTATGCTGCCGACGAAAGCTGGGGGCCACGAATGGACGGTCAAATGGTGCGTCAGTGGTATAGTTGGTATCCGGATGATCCAAACTATGGAAAAATGACTCCGTTTGTTGCTCATCCTGATAACGTGAAAGACTTTTATGAAACAGGTGTAACAACAAACAACAATATTGCCTTAGAAGGTGGTGGTGATGGAACACTTTTCCGTTTGTCGTTTACAGATTTCCGTCAAACCGGAACTTTGCCAACTTCTGAATTACAAAAAAATACCATCGCATTTAATGGTAGTTCAAAGTTGACAGATAAATTAACAGCTTCGGCAAGTGTAAACTATGTTTCGTTAAGCAACGAAGGAATTCCGGGACAGGGATATGGTAATAATGCGGGTAACGTAGTAACCAGTTTTAACCAGTGGTTCCAGCGTCAGCTTGATATGGATAATCTTGCCAATTATAAAACAGCTGACGGTGTTGACCGTACCTGGAATATTAGCTCTCCAACAAATCTTCGTCCACTATACTGGGAAAACCCGTATTGGGTGCTGAATGAGAGCCCTGCCGAAATGGAAAGACAACGTGTGTTTGGTAATGTGTCGTTAAAATACGATGTACTTCCCGGGTTAACTGTTCAGGGATGGGCACGTACTGATTTCTATACCGACCGTCGTCAGGAAAGAATTGCTTCAGGTTCTATTCCTCAGGCATGGTATAAAGAAGAAGTTCGCCAGTTAGAGGATAATAACTACGAGTTTTTAGCAACTTATACAAAAGACTTTGGTTCAGACTTTACGTTGGATGCTAACGTGGGTGCAAACAAGCGTGTTCGCATGTACTATAGAAATACTGCTAGTACAAATGGAGGATTAAGTGTGCCTAACTTTTTTAACGTAACTGCTTCGATCGACCGGCCGACTATTGGTGATTACAAATCAAAAAAAGTTGTAAACTCAGTTTACGGAAGTGCCACAGTTGGTTATAAAAATATGGCCTATGTTGATTTGTCGTTACGTAACGACTGGTCATCAACTTTGCCTGATGGAGACAACTCTTATTTGTATCCTGCTGTAACAGGTACATTCCTGTTCTCAGAACTAATTGAGGATAAATCAATCCTTTCGTTAGGAAAAGTTAGAGCAAGTTGGTCGCAGGTTGGTAACGATACCGATCCTTACCAATTGGCTGTAACTTATTCGTCGGCTGATAATTATGGTAGTTATCCTGCTTATGCTGTTCCTAATAAACTGAATAATGCAGCTCTTAAGCCTGAAACTATTACTACTACCGAATTTGGTGTTGAGTTGGCATTCTTTAAAAGCCGTTTGGGTTTAGATGTAACTTATTACGATATTCAGTCGAAAGACCAGATTCTTGATCTTGATGTAGCAAGTACTTCAGGTTACAACTCAACAGTAGTAAATGCTGGTTTAATGACCAACAAAGGATGGGAAGTTATGTTGAGCGGTCGTGCAATCGACAAAGAACTTACATGGGACATTGTTGCCAACTGGGCAAAAAATACCAACAAAGTTGAAGAGCTTGCTGCAGACCTTGATAATTATCAGTTAGCATCATGGGGCCCTTCGATTAACGCGCGTGTAGGAGAAACTTACGGTACATGGATTACTGATGGTTTTGTTTATGCCAACCAGATTGTTGACGGCGAATACGATGCAGATATTGTTGCTGACAAATCTACTGACAGGGTTGTTGGTGACGATGGTTTGTACTTGAGAGCTACCAACCAAACTTATGGTTCATACTTGCCAGACTGGACAGGTGGTGTTACCAATACCTTTACCTACAAAGGTGTAATGTTAAGTGCTTTGGTTGATTTCCAGAAAGGTGGTCAGTTGTACTCGGTAACTAACCGTTATGGAAACTACTCTGGTTTGTTGGCCGAAACTGCCGGCTTAAATGATCGAGGCACCCCTCAAAGGGATCCTGTAAGCGAAGGTGGTGGTTACCTTGCAGTTGGTGTTAAAGAAGACGGAACGCCAAATGATGTTTACGTAGAGGCAGTAGACTACTGGCAGCACCTAAGAACCAGAAGAGAATATTACTTACACGATGCCAGTTTTATTAAACTTCGTGAAGTAAAGGTTGGTTATACTTTGCCACGCAAATTATTTGCAAACAGCTTTATCGAAGGTGTTAGCGTATCGCTGGTAGGTCGTAACCTGGCAATCCTTCACAAAAATGCTCCAAACATCGATCCGGAAGCTGCATACGGTTCGGGTAATATCCAGGGTTTTGAAAATGGTCAGCACCCAAGTACCCGCACTATGGGATTCAGTGTAAATGTTAAATTGTAAAAAAGTTAATAAGAAGATATTATGAAGAGATATATAATGAGATCAGTTTTAGCCCTGCTTTTTGTTAGCTTAATGGCGGGGTGTACCAAAGATTTCGAAGAGATCAATACCGATCCGAACAATGTTGTTAGTGTGCCAACAGCATACCTGATGACACAGGCACAGCGTCAGATACTTGCACAGCGTTTTAATACCACCTGTTTGTTGTATTCACAATTGTGGTCTGAAACGCAGTATACTAATACATCGCGATACGAAACAGCAGAAGCCAGTTTTAATGCATATTATTATAGCCCATTGGCCGACCTGCAAAAGATTATTGAGTTGAATACTGATGAGGAAACAATGAACGATGCCGCAGCATCGGGAGCAAATGCCAATCAAATTGCCATCGCTCGAATATTGAAAGTGTATACTTTTCAATTGATTACCGACATGTGGGGAGAAATTCCATACAGCGATGCATTAAAAGGTGCCGAGGCATTTCAGCCGGTTTACGATACTCAAGATGCAATTTATGCCAGTTTTGTTACTGAATTGACAGAGGCTGCAGCTCAAATTAATGAAAGTGCCGCAGGCATGGACGGTGATATTATTTTTGGTGGAGATATGGCTGCCTGGAAGAAATTTGCTAATTCGTTAAAAGCGCGTGTTGGAATCAGAATGACAGAAGTTGATGCTGCTGCAGCACAAAGTGCAGTTACATCTGGTTTGGCAGGAGGTTTCGAGAGTAACGACGATAATGCATTGTATACTTATCTCTCAGATGCAGCAAACTGGAATCCATATTACGACCATTATTTAGAAAGAACAGACTACGCAATAAGCGAAACGTTAGCCGATTATATGGCTGCACTTAGCGATCCTCGCTTGCCAGTTTATGCCGATGCAGCTCCTGAAACAGGAACTATTGTTGGTATGCCTTATGGTTTATCTGCTGCTGATGCGGGTAGTATTACCAATGCAATGATTTCTTTTCCGGGTATTGCAGTACGCAGTGCAGACAGTCCTGGCATTATAATGACCTATTCTGAGTTGCTATTTATTAAAGCTGAAGCTGCTGCCAGAGGTTGGATTAGCGATGATGCTGCCGCTGTTTATGCTGATGCAATTACTGCAAGTATGGAATTTTGGGGAGTTGAAACTGCCGATATTGACACTTATTTAGCGCAACCAGAAGTTGCTTACGATGGTTCAAATTACAAGAAAACTATCGGAGAGCAAAAATGGGTAAGTCTATATATGGATGGACAAGAGGCCTGGTCGGAATGGAGACGTTTGGATTATCCTGAATTAACTCCTGCACCTGCTGCTGCCGAAGGTAGAGATATTCCTCGCCGACGTGCATATACTCAAAACGAATACGACCTTAACGAAGAAAATGTAAAAGCAGCTGTCGGTCGTCAAGGAGAAGATGTTATGGAAACTCGCATATGGTGGGATAAATAAAATTCAAAAATAATACTAATTAGCCACTTAGGCTTCTAGGTTATTCATTAAAGAGCAGCCGGTAAGTTTTCTTACCGGCTGTTTTTATGAGTTTTAGATATAATTCTTATGCCTTTCATAATTCTTACATGCGAATATTTGTTGTGTGCAACGTTTTTAGACAATCAGTGTATTGGTCACTTTAGAAAAGATGTTTTTGTTCGGGAAAACCAGTATTCACTATACCTGTTTTATTAAATTGTAGTAGTATTTTGTTATCGAGTCTCGCAATGTAGATGTTGATTTGATTAGGCGCTATTACATTTTATAACTCCGGATTATGAGAAAAGGATGAGCCAGATTAGATAGTGTGATACTGAAGGAACCATGAAAGGGGACCTAGGTTAACTTTCATCAATATGGTAATTTTGTTAAATTCTGTTGTTTTTATAATACATGACAAAAATCATATAGGGTATTTATGGATCATAAGTTTTAAATATTGATTGCTAATATGCACGTATTCAGTATTTTTTGTGAATGTATTTATTTCATGTGATTTGGGTTTTTTTATAAAGTTTTATCTATTTGTCAGGAATAGCCAAAAAAATCTTACAGTTTCTTTAAAAAATCAAAACTTCTTTTAATATTTGTAATTGTTAAAAAAATAAAAATTGCTACATTTACGTAGTATGTAGTTTTCAGGATGAGAGGATTTGGGGGAATCCGGAGAAAATTACAAAATTTAATGCTGTTTAATTAATACTTAAAACTGTTTCTATGAAGGGGGAAATTTTTCAAGTTAAGTTTTATCAATTATCAATTTTTCAATCAATCTGTTTAAAACAGACTGTGGTCTGATATTGTAAGCAGGTCTGTGTTTTGTTGTCATTGCTATTCAAATTAGGATCGTTGAAGGACTATTGAGAAAGATTTTGTACTATTTTGAGTAACTGTTAAAAAAATTAACAATTAATGCACTTTACCAGATCTTCCAAACTGCAAACTAACTGTAACAAAATTTTATTGCTGTTTAATTAATAACTGTTTCTGTGTTAGGTAGAGTAAATAATCAAACTAAATTGGACAAATTCTTGAGCTGCGATGCCCAGATTTTGGCTGTAAGATATTGCCGGGAGGTACTCACTCTACATTTACTCACAATTACCCTTCGTAGAAACTTAAATCCTCCCGGCTACTTTTAAAAATGAATGCTTAAAACAATTTTTATAGCGCTTTAATTAATAACTTAAAATTATTTCTATGAAAAAACTTGCGATTTTCTTATCGATTCTCCTTTTCATGGGTAATTTGGTGTCAAATGCTCAAACGAAGACATTAACCGGTACGGTTACTTCTGCTGAGGACAATATGCCAATACCCGGAGTATCGGTTTCTGTAAAAGGTACAACTTTAGGAACTATCACGAATATTGATGGTGAATATGAGTTAAGGGTACCAGAAGATGCACAAGCTCTTATTTTTAGTTTTGTTGGGATGAAAACAGCTGAAGTTGAAATCGGTTCGGGAACTGTTTTTGATGTAAGCCTTGATCCGGAATTAGTAGGTATTGATGAAGTTGTTGTTACAGCTGTTGGTATTTCTCGTGAAAAGAGAGGTTTAGGATATAATACCCAGAGTGTAGACTCAGAGGTTCTTTCCAGTAAACCAAATGCCGATGTTGTAAACTCTCTGGCAGGACGAACTTCAGGTGTACAGATTACTAGCTCTGCTGGTGATGCAGGTGCATCTACCCATATTAAAATTAGGGGTGCTGCATCTATTACCGGTAACAACGAGCCTTTGTTCGTTGTAAATGGTATGCCTATTGAGTCAGGTGGTGGTTCAACAGGTGTTGGTGGTGTAACTACCTCAAGTCGTTCTATTGATTTAAATCCAGATGATATTGAATCAATTACAGTACTAAAAGGTGGTGCTGCAACTGCACTTTATGGTGTTAGAGCTGCAAACGGTGCTCTGATTATCACAACAAAAAGTGGGAAAAACCTAACGAAAAGAAAAGTTGAATTCCATACATCAGTTGGATTTGATGAAGTGTCTCAACTTCCTGAACGTCAGAAATTATTTGCACAAGGTAATAATGGTGTTTGGCAAAGTGGTTATGCTGATAGTTGGGGACCTCGAATTTCTGATTTAGAATATGATGGTGATCCTGATTATAAATGGGATCCGAATGGAGCGTTGGTTCCAAAAGGAACTGGCAATGGTACTCCTGCCCAGTATTACGATCCTTATGAATTCTTCCAAACAGGTTTTACCACTAATAATCGTTTAAATATTAGTAATGGTGGAGAAATGGGAAGTTACTACTTTTCTTTATCTCATTTAAACCAGGAAGGTGTTATTCCAAATAACGAATACGAAAGAACTACAATGCGTTTAAATGCTTCTACAAAATTGCACGAAAAAGTGACAATGGGAGCAGATTTTGCCTACACTAACTCTGTATCATCACAGGTTCAGAAGGGATCAAATGTTTCGGGTGTAATGTTAGGTTTACTTCGTACCGCTGCAAGTTTCGATAACAGTGCTGGTTATGAGTTTGCTGATGGATCGCAGCGTAACTATCGTAATGGCGGTGGTTACGACAACCCATATTGGGTAGTTAATAACATTAATTACGATGAAAATGTAAATCGTTTTACAGGTAGTGGTAACCTGAATGTTCGTTTTAATGAAATGTTTAGCTTATCATATACTGCAGGTATCGACTGGTATACAAGAAGATATACGAATACATTTAAGATTAATTCAAGAGGTAACCCATCAGGTTACATGGATGAGTATATGAATTATAACGGTATTTTCAACTCAGACCTTCTTTTGAACTTCCAAAAAGACATTACAGACGACCTGAACGTAAAAGTTACTTTGGGTAATAACATGTTCTCAACTTATTCAAAATATATTTATGGCGATGCTGACGGTTTAGAAATTGATGACTTCTATCAATTGTCTAACTCTTCATCAAATACGGTTTCAACAGGTATTTACAATTACCGAACTATTGCAGTATTTGGTGATGTTCAAATGGCATATAAAAATATGTTGTATTTAGGAATTACTGGTCGTAACGATTGGTCGACAACAATGCCTGAAGCAAACATTTCAGCATTTTATCCTTCATTAAGTCTTGGTTTTGTATTTACCGAATTTGATGTATTTGAAGGAAACGATTTCTTGACTTATGGTAAACTTCGTGGATCGGTTGCACGAACTGCAAACATTGCCGGTGCATATAATACATCTAATTACTATTATGCAGCAGGTACTGGCGACGGTTGGACAAACGGTGTAGATTTCCCTTACCAGGGAGAGACAGGATTCTCATTGGGAACAGGTTTAGGAAACCCTGACCTAAAACATGAAACTATGGACTCATGGGAAATTGGTCTTGATGCCAGATTCTTTAATAACCGAATTGGTTTAGACATGTCGTATTTTAATAACCAGAATACTGACCTGTTGTTAAGTGTACCAATTGCTCCATCTACTGGTTTTACTTCTGTATATATGAATGCTGCAGAAATGGAATCAAAAGGTATTGAAATTAGTGTTGATGCAACTGTAGTTAATGGCGCCGACTTCCAGTGGGATGTAATTGCAAACTTTACAAAAATGACAAACACCGTTTTGAAACTTGCTGATGGTGTTGATAATATTGTAATTGGTGGTTTTACAGTGCCAGATGTTAGGATTGTTGCCGGAGAAGAATACGGAAGTATTTTTGGAAACGACTACTATCGCGATGCTGATGGAAATCTACTTATAAATGATGATCCTACAGATAATTTCCGCGATGGATATCCATGGACAGATACACGAGAAATGGTTAATGTTGGTAATACCAACCCTGATTGGATTGCCAATATCACCAATACTTTCAAGTATAAAGATATCACACTTTCGTTTTTGTGGGACATTAAGAAAGGAGGAAAACTGTACAACGGTACGGCCTTTGCAATGAACAAATTCGGGGTTAGTAAACGAACTGAAAACAGAGAAGTAGTTTACACTCCTGAAGGTACTATTGATTTTGATCAGACTCCTGAAGAGAATATTGTTGTATTCGACGGTGTTTATGGTCATTTGGATGCTGATGGAAACCCTGTAGGTACAGGTGTTGATAATACTACTCCTGTTGTATTAGATCAGGATTGGTTCAAAGGTCATGGTAGTAACTTCGGTGGTGGTCCATCATGGGCTGCAATGGAGCGTTCTGATTGGGTTCGATTAAGAGATATTACTGTTTCTTACGATCTTCCTGTTCAAAAGACTTTCTTGACAAATGCACAAGTTTATTTCACAGGTAAAAACTTGTTATTGTTCACACCTTACACTGGTATTGATCCTGAAACAAACTTACAGGGATCAAGAAATGGTCAAGGAATGGATTACTTTAATAATCCTGGAACTAAAACATATTTGTTCGGTTTGAAAGTTACATTTTAATATAATTGAAAATTATAGTAATCATGAGAAAAAATATATATAAGACGATGAAGACAGCCGGATTTGCTTTTGTTCTGCTGATTCTGGCTTCCTGCGATGGTCTTTGGATCGATACAGATTTAAATGTTGATCCAGATGCTCCGGCTGAAGTGCCAATGAAATTAATGCTACCTGCTATTCAGCAATCGGTTGGATACAATATGGGAGGTAACGATATTGTTAGAACAACAAACATTTGGATGCAGCAGTTTGATGGTGTTGATCGCCAATCTTTTACTGAATCACGTTACCAGTTGCTTCCTGCCGACGTTAATAATTTATGGAACTCGTTCTATACCGAAATATTTATGAACGGTTTGGTAATGATTGATAAAGCAGAGAATACAGAAGGAAAATACTCGCCACATAATGCAGGTGTTGCTAAAGTATTGGTGGCAACAACTTTGGGTATTACAACTGACGTATTTGGAGACATGCCTTTTAGTGAAGCTTTTAAAGGAAACGAAAGTGTTTTGGAACCTACATTTGATTCCCAGGAAACTTTATACTCAACACTTAATAGTTATCTTGACGGAGCTATTAGCGATTTTGGTAGCTCAGATAACGCAGTAGACGTTGAAGGTGATGTTATTTATGGCGGAGACGTTGACATGTGGAAAAAAGCAGCTTATTCGATTAAAGCTCGTCATGCACTGCA
Source organism: uncultured Draconibacterium sp. (assembly GCF_963677565.1). Taxonomy (NCBI): domain Bacteria; kingdom Pseudomonadati; phylum Bacteroidota; class Bacteroidia; order Marinilabiliales; family Prolixibacteraceae; genus Draconibacterium; species uncultured Draconibacterium sp. The sequence continues at coordinate 2,333,093 of NZ_OY781981.1, forward strand.
ACTGACAGCCAAAAATGGAAATTCTGCATACGAAGCAGCACTTTCTGCAGCAGCAAATGGATTTACCTCTCTTGGAGACGACTACCAGGTGCCTTTTGAAACCAACAATAAGAACCCTATCTTCCAGTTTATGGAACAACGTACAGATATTCGTATGGGGGCAACTTTAGTTGATATGATGAAAGCTATCGAGGATCCGCGTATTCCATTTTATGTGGCTGAAGACGGTGATGGTGAATATACCGGAAGTGTAATTGGATCAGAAAACAGCAATGCATCTCATCCTGGTGATTATGTTGCCGGAGCTACAGCTCCAGTTGTTATCATGTCATATGCTGAATTGAAGTTCATTGAAGCTGAAGCACACTTTGCTCTTGGCCATTCAGATGAAGCTGCAGAGGCATTTGAAGCTGCAGTAGAAGCATCTGTAACTAAGGTAACCGGATCATTCGATCAAACTTGGTTTGATGATAACCTGGGAAGTGAGACTTTAACTATGGAACTAATTATGGAGCAAAAGTATATTGCAAGCTTCGGTACAAATCAGGCATATGCTGATTATAGAAGAACTGGTTTGCCAGCCTTACAATTGCATCCTGACGCTCTGATTCAAACTATTCCTAATCGTTTTCCTTATGCTCAGGATGAAATTACTTACAATGGTTCAAATGTTCCATCTGTAACTATTAGTGATAAATTATGGTGGGATAATTAATCCTCCTGAAATTAAATGCAAAATTGAAATATCATGAAAAATATATTTAAAATTTTATTTGTAATAGTAGCATCAGGAGTTTTGTTATTCTCGTGCGAGGATATTGAAACAAACTTTGAAGAGCTAACAAACGCTCCTGATCCTAGTGCAACCTATTATTTGCAATTTATCGATGCTTCACAATCCTTGGAAACAGCCGTAAGTGAAAGTGGGGAATTGGTAGAGATTGAGACAACAGTATCCGTGGCTTTAATGGGATTACCATCTAGCCAGGATATTAATGTAGATCTTACATTAGATCCTGCCTCAACAATGGAGGCAGACATGTTTACCTTATCTGCACAAAGTATTACTATCCCTGCCGGGAAAACATCCGGATCGGTAAGTTTAACAACAATAGCAGAGAACATGCCTGTTGGCGAGGAGCTATCGTTTATTATGAATATGGATGCCGGTGAGCATAATAATCCAAATCCAAACGGAACTGTTGTAAATTACAATATGCTTCGTATTAACTTCTGTCCTTTGGTAGACAACCCGGGTGACTTGGTTGGCGATTATGCCGGTACTGATGGTGCAGGAGCATATATGTATAATGTGAATGTTACCACTTCGGCAGATGGAACAGAGTTAGAAGTTGGTGCAGGGCTTGGTTTTGGCTTTATTGCAGACTTCTGGGCAGAGACTGTAACTTCTGGAGGTAACTTTAAAATGACTATAAACGGTAATGGTACAATTGATATTCCAAGACAGTATCTTTTTACTACCGATTATGAAGGTTCTCCTTACGATTATGAAATTGCAGGAACCGGTAAATGGGAAAACTGTGGCGATACTCCGAGATTGATTCTGGAGTATGATATTTACTATCCGGGAGATGATGTGGGACTGGCAGGTACATACTCGTCTTATTTGGATGGAATGACGTATCTGACTGCGGATATCACAATGCAATAAGGAAGTGAAGCTTTAAAAATATCCAGTTTAATTAGTGGAGAATTAATTCTCCACTAATTATTATTCTGAGATTGAAGCATAAAAATAAAAATCGGGTAAATCTTACTATTAGATTTACCCGATTTTTATTTGATACACTTTCTGTTGTTTACTCTAAATTTATGGCAGTTTCATTTTATTACCTTAACTGCTTTTCTTGATGCTCTATATTTCTTTGTTTGATACGAGAAGGTCTTAAAGCTTTTGAGCTAATTTAGTTCGAAACTTTCTCCGGCTCTAGACATATATATACTGAATGAAAAGTGAAATATATTACTAAATAGAGTTGTAGTAATTTACAAGTTTTATTAGGTCGCTTTTTTCTTTAACATTTATCTTGTTCGACTTTATGAAGGCTTTAACATCTTCCTGGTTTCGGGGAATGTTCTTTATAAAACTTTTTTTGTTCTTTACTATAAATGGGGCACCTCCCTCGATTCGACAAAAAAATGAGTTACGTTCAACGTAATAGTATTCTTTTGTTCCACCTCCACCGCCGTAGTTTGAAACAAAACTATCGTATACCATTTTTTTATTTCGTTTCAGAAACAGGGATAACTCGCCATCTAAGATAAGCTGTAAATAACCATTACGTCTAATCGATTCTTCTGTTGTGCTAAACCGTGGATCGTAGATGAACTCTTTATCTTGTAACTGAATTAATTTTACCTGATAAGGTTTATTTATTGTTAGTGTATCATTGTTATTTTTTATCTGAAACTGATCTAATACAACATTGTAACGTAACAATAATTCGTCGGAGATATCTCCATTTTTTAATTCAATTATGCCTGGAGTAAATGATTGATCCAAAAATGGAGTTCCATTTATAGGGATAGAGCTTCCTGAACTATAAGTATGTGTTGTTACTCCATCGATAACTTTTGTGTTTCTGACTAAGGTCCCGGAAGGAAGTTGTACATCTTTTAAATCCTGAGCTGAGGATAAGAAAGTTGTTACGATAAGTAATAGTAATGATAGCGAAAATTTCATTTTTTGATTATTGATTATTAACACGTTAAAAATAATCAATTATCTAATAAAATGGCTGTTTTTTACACAACACTGATAAAAGTCATGTGGCTTACTTTGTGATTGTTTCACTCCATTATTTGTCCATAATAATTACGTCTTTCGCTTCTTCTTTTTAGCTGCCGGAAACAATACATTGTTCAAAATTAGCCGGTAACCCGGAGAGTTAGGATGCAGGCTTAGGTCAGTTGGCGGATCGCCAATCAGGTGGCGGTAATCTTCGGGATCATGGCCGCCATAAAAGGTCCAGAATCCTTTTCCTTGTTCGCCATGAATATAGCGTGCTTCGTTGGCGGGTTTATTCTCGCCCAGAATCAGTACATTCGATTTTAATACCTCTTTGCGGTAAGCTGTTGTTTGTCCCATAAAACCTTTAATAAGGTTGTGGTGGTTCTGGCAAAGCATGGTTGGAATTGGGTCCCATTTCGCCGAAAAATCGAATAAAGTAAAGTAGTCGTTTTCGCGGGCTACATGGCGGTGGTCGGTAGCATCAATATTAGAGAACTCGTATACGTACGGACTTTTCTCCAGCTTAAAATTCTCGAAAGCAAAGGTGTTGTGGAAATCTAACTTTTCATCTACGTTGGCCTCCATAGGGTCGCCGTCGAACATATTCTCGCAAATATCAACACCTACTGCTGCCAGCGAAATATCGTAAGTATCAGTAGCGGCACACATGGCAAACAAAAAACCACCGTTTTGCACGTATTGCTGTATCTCGCGTGTAACAAACGATTTCATTTCCGACACTTTCATAAAACCAAGTTTTTGTGCCAGTTGTTTGTTAATGCTCACTTCCTGTTGGTACCACGGCATGTGTTGGTACGAGCGCCAGAATTTACCAAATTGACCGGTAAAATCTTCGTGGTGTAAGTGCAGCCAGTCGTAATCCTTTAGGTTTCCGTTTAGTATTTCTTCGTCGTAAATAATATCGTAATTAATCTCGGCATAGGTTAAAACCATGGTAACTGCATCATCCCAGGGTTGTTTGTTGGGCGGCGAGTAAACGGCAATTTTGGGCGCTTTGTTCATTGCCACGGCATCCTGATTTACATCGGGTTGTGCAATTTCGTTTAATATACCCGAAGCCTGTGTGTCGCTTATCACCTCAAAACTAACGCCCCGTATTATACACTCGTTCTCAATCTCGGGGTGGTGTTCCATTAAAAAACTACCACCGCGGTAGTTGAGTAACCATTTAACCTCGATGTCTTGTTCCAGCACCCAATAAGCAATTCCATACGATTTCAGGTGATCCTTTTGTAGTTCGTCCATCGGGATGAGTATATGAACGGCTCCGGCATGCAATGTTATAAAGAGCATAACGGGCAAGAGGAATATTTTAATGAGTGTGCGCATCTTGTTTTTGTTTTATTACAGCAAAACAGGCATTTGGTTCAAATTGATTTGTGAATGATGATTAACAATTTATGAACTCCGTCTTTACAAGTTTATTGTTTGGCTGAAAAACCTGCAATCGTTGTTCTGCATTCGAAATTCTTCTTTCTTTAAAACGGAGCATCGCTGGTTGATGAATTCTGGTTATCAAAGCCTCTGTTGGATGACATTCCGGCAGCCATGCTGTCTTCGTCTTCATTCATAGATGAGCCAAACGTTTGAACCTCTTGCGAGAAATCTCCTGCATCAAACTGAGGATCAAGGTCAGAGAAACGTGCCATCTCTTTCTGGAATCGAAGTGGAACATCGGCAGTAGCACCGTTACGGTGTTTTGCAATGATCAATTCGGCAATTCCCAGCAGTGAATTACCCGATTCGTCTTCTGTAATTCCAAAATATTCAGGACGGTGTATAAAGCACACAATATCTGCATCCTGCTCAATCGCTCCCGATTCACGAAGATCGGACAGCTGAGGACGTTTACCTTCGCGCGATTCAACGGCACGGCTCAACTGCGACAGGGCAATAATCGGCACGTCCAGTTCCTTTGCAATGGCTTTTAGCGAACGCGAGATCATACTTACTTCCTGTTCGCGACTTCCACGTGTATCTGTTCCGGCAGTCATCAGCTGAAGGTAATCGACAATAATAATGTCAACATCGTGCTGCATTTTTAAACGGCGGCATTTTGCCCTGAACTCAAAAATCGATAAGGCAGGAGTATCATCGATAAAAATAGGAGCTTCATCAAGTGTTTTAATTCGTTGGTTAAGTTGTGCCCATTCATAATCTTCCAGTTTCCCGGTTTTAATTTTCTCTCCACCCAATTCCGATTCTGCAGAAATTAAACGGTTTACCAACTGCAACGATGACATCTCGAGGGAGAAAATAGCTACTGCCTGACGGTGATCAACAGCCATATTTCGGGCCATCGACAGTACAAATGCTGTTTTACCCATCGCAGGACGTGCAGCCAAAATAACCAATGCTGAACGTTCCCATCCCGAAGTAATCCGGTCAACCGCCGTAAAGCCGGATGGTACACCGCTTAAACCATCGGGCTTCGAACGTGCTGCTTCAATTTGAAGTACTGCCTGGTTCAGGATAGGTTTTATCGGTACTGTTTCTTTTTTGATATTCCCTTCCGAAACCTGGAATAATGCAGACTCTGAAAAATCAATAAGATCGTCCACATCGATGGTATCGTCATAGGCTTTTGTTTGAATTTCGGAAGAAACACGGATTAATTCGCGTTGCATGTACTTTTGGGCAATAATACGCGCATGAAATTCAATGTGAGCAGCAGAGGCAACCCGGCGGGTAAGTTGTGTAATGTAGGCCGGACCACCAACTTCATCCAGTTGGTTTCGGTCTTTTAATTCCTGTGTTACCATCAATAGGTCGACAGGTTTTTCCTTGCCCGACAGGGTTTTTATTGCATCAAATATTTTTTTGTGTTCTTCTTTATAAAAACTGTCAGAATCAATGGTGTCAGCAACAGTGACATATGCATCGCGTTCAAGCATTAAAGCTCCCAATACTGCTTCTTCAACATCAACTGCCTGAGGAGGTAGCTGGCCATATTGTGCATTAATTTGTTCTACTGTATTTTGTTGCTGATTTGGTCTTTTTCGTTGTGCCATTTTGATTTTTTCTGCATTCAATTAGTAGCCCGGGTTTTTCAACCCGAAGTCAAAAATAGAAATTTACCTCACCTGTAACAAAGGATTGCCAACGCTGTTTTCATTCATTTGCGAACAGCTTATTCACAATCAATGTTGATAGGTTATTTGTTGAGCTTTTCCTCAATTATTTGCGAAATAATTGATTTTAGGGTGCTTCCCATTGCTTCAATCTGTTGCGGTATAAAGCTGGTAGCAGTCATTCCGGGAGTAGTATTTACTTCCAGGAAATAGAACTCTTCGTCCTGTAAAATAAAATCGATTCGAACAATGCCCGAGCATTCGCAAAGATCGTATATTTTTGATGTAAGTGCCTGACATTCTTCGAACAAGTTCTCGGGCAGGCGGGCAGGAGTGATCTCTTCTGTTGCTCCGGGAGTGTATTTTGCTTCGAAATCGAAAAACTCATTTTGAGGGATAACTTCGGTAATTGGGAAGATAATTTTTTCACCATTCAGGCGAACAGCACCGCAGGTAAATTCATGACCGTCGATGAATTGTTCAACCAGTGCCTCTTCGCTTTCTTTCCAGGCTTTTTCAATGGCTTCTGTTACCTGGCCAAGTTCTTTAACTTTTGTAATGCCAAAACTTGATCCGCCCGCATTGGGTTTTACAAAAATTGGCAATCCGAGCTCTTCAACAATATCTTCAGCGTTAATTGTTTCTCCGCGTTTAAATTTTCGCGATACGGCCATTTTAATTCCATTGGAACGCAGGTAGTTGTTACAAAACCATTTGTTAAAAGTTAGCGACGAAGCGTGTACGTTGCAAGTTGAGTAAGGAATATTCAACAGTTCGAAGTAGCCTTGCAGTATTCCGTCTTCTCCGGGTGTTCCGTGAATAGTAATATAAGCAAAATCGAATTTAATTTTTTCACCATCCTTTTTGAAGGAAAAGTCAGATTTATCGATATCGGCGATTTTTTGCTCGTTTTGAAAAACTTCCCATTTATCTCCCTTCATTTGAACAAGCCAGGGTGTATATTTATCGCTGTCGACAGCCTTTAAAACGTTGGCTCCGCTTTTTACTGAAACTATAAATTCCGATGAATCGCCTCCGGCAATTACGGCAATATTGGGTTTGTTGTTATTCATTTCTGTTTGCTATATAATTTTCCCATTTTTCAATTGCGGTAGCCATATCTTCAGGCAGTTCCGAATTGAATATCATCTTTTCTCCGGTGGTTGGGTGTATAAAACCTAGGGTTTTGGCATGAAGTGCCTGGCGTGGAAGTACCTTAAAACAATTCTGCACAAACTGTCGGTACTTGCTAAACGTTGTACCACGTAAAATTTTGTCGCCCCCATAGTTGGTGTCGTGAAAAAGCGGGTGGTTAATGTGTTTCATGTGCACCCTTATCTGGTGTGTACGTCCGGTTTCAAGGCGGCATTCAACCAGTGTAACATAGCCAATACGGCGCAGTACCTTATAATGCGTAACAGCATGCTTTCCGTAATCTCCCTCAGGGAAAACAGTAAATACCTGCCTGTTTTTTAAACTACGTCCAATATGCCCGGTAATTGTTCCTTCATCTTCATTCAGACTTCCCCAAACCAGCGCGTGGTACCTGCGTTCAGTAGTTTTTTCGAAAAACTGTAGCGCCAGTTTGTTCTTTGCAATTTCGGTTTTGGCTACCACAAGTAATCCCGATGTGTCTTTGTCAATACGGTGAACCAGTCCCGGTCGCGGATCAGCACTGTTAAACAATGGCAAATCTTTAAAATACCAGGCCAATGCATTTACCAGTGTTCCTGTATAATTTCCGTGGCCGGGATGCACAACCAGACCGGGAGGTTTATTTATTACGATTAATTGGTCGTCTTCGTAAACAATATTCAATGGAATGTCTTCGGGAATTATTTTTAATTCGCGACGAGGGAAATCCATTACAATCAATATTTCCTCGTTGGGTTTTATTTTGTAGTTGGGTTTTACAGGCTTTCCGTTTACCAGAATATTTCCTGCATCAGCAGCTGCCTGAATCCGGCTTCGCGAAGCGTTGTCAATACGGTTGGAAAGAAATTTGTCGATGCGCAGCGGTGATTGTCCCGGATCGACAGATAAACGGTAATGTTCGTACATTCCATTCTCTTCCAGCTCTTCATTTTCCTGATTGTAGTCTTCCATTTATCTAAAAGTTTCTTTCGAAAGCCTCGTTAACCATTACAGTGTCGGTAGTCAGCCAGATGTCGACAGACGAACCCATCTCAATTTGTTTGGTGTATTTTGGATTTGGCGACTGTTTCCAAATCATCGCATTTATAGAGTCTTCGGCTGTTTCGATTGTATTATCAAAAATAACGGCACCAATGTTTAAAAAAGCATCAGCGATTGTTGATCGTGCTTGTTTCTGGGTAAATCCGATGAGGTTTGGCAATGTGGTTCTCATATTTCCCTGGCTGCGTCCAACAACTAAATCAATTCCTGAACCTTTAATTATTTTATCTCCCTCGAAAACTTCAACAGAGTCTTGCATTACAGTTAATACCAGGTCGTTGTATTCCGATGGCTGGTAGTAGGTGTTTGCCAGTTGTAACCCAATACTTTCAATAATTACAAGTGCCTGTCTGTATGAGATGTCGGTTAATCTTGGGAGGGTGATTTTTTCAGGTTCGTTGGAGTTAATCGTAAGTTTGATTATCCGGTTTTCTTTCACCTTTGAATTGGCCAGTGGCAATTGATCGACAACTGTCCCCGGTTCAAAATTTTTGTTATAAACCGAATCAATTACTTCAACGCGCAGTTTATTGGCCTGGGCGCTTTCTGTTGCTTCTTCAATATCTAGTCCTGTTAATGCCGGAACCGGGTATGAAACTCCATGTTGTGTGTAAATTTGCAAACTTTTAAACGTTACAAAAAGAAGCAGAGCCACAAGCACAACGGCAATCGTCAGATGAATAAAAAAAGCACGGCTGGTAATAAATTTTTTTAAACTCATATTTTTTATACGGTACCTTATAAAGAGAACAAAAATAAGCCAAAAAAAGTATGTTGAAAGGATTTACCCAATAAACAAAGTACATTTTATAAAAGATTTTTCTGAAGATGTGTAGCAGTGTTGGTTTATCTGGAATATTGGGAGTGAAGCATGATTTTAAAAGCCGGCAGAATAGCTTTAGGCCATATGTATAAACACGAAAAGGTAAAGAACAGAATTCTTTACCTTCCCATATAATGTAATAAGATATTGCTTATTTCTTATGTCTTGGCTCGTCTGAAACTGTTAGTTTCTTTCTGCCTTTTGCTCTGCGGGCTTTTACTACTTTACGACCATTTACAGTCGACATTCTTTCTCTGAACCCGTGTTTGTTCTTTCTTTTTCTATTCGATGGTTGAAATGTACGTTTCATTTCTATAAAGTTTTACTTGTTTCTATTCAGAATTTTCGGACTGCAAAAATAGTGCTTTTTTTATTTCTTCCAAAAACTTAAGCACTTTTTTGAATTAAATTGTAATTTGTTTGTTTGATATTATAAATCAGTAGTTTATAAAATGTTACACTTTCCAGGTATTAATTCAAACAAATGTATGGTCTTTTTCTGAAGTATTAAAATCGGTTGTCTTTTTTTATCGAGAACCGAAATCCAATACCATGTAGGTTTATAATTTTTACTGAAGGATCGGCTTTAAAGTATTTTCTCAATCGCGAGATAAAAACATCGAGGCTGCGCCCCAGAAAATAGTCGTCTGATCCCCACACTTGCTCCAATATTTCATTGCGGCTGAGTACTTTGTTGGCGTTTTTTGCAAAAAACTGAATGAGTTCAGCTTCTTTCATAGTAAGATTTCTGGATTCACCGTTTATTGTTAACGATAGATCGTCGAAATGGAAATCGAAATTGCCAATTTTTAGATTGCTTGGAGCGCCGGAGAGAACGGGCTGAGACTGGCTTCGTTTCAAGAATATTTTGATTTTTAAAAGCAGCTCTTCCATGCTAAAGGGTTTTGGAATATAATCGTCGCCACCAATAGTAAGGCCCGTAATTTTATCTTCTGTCATGCTTCGGGCTGTTAAAAATATTATAGGTACCTGATCGTCGGTTTTTCGTACGGTTTCTGCCACATGAAAACCATCTATTTTGGGAAGCATTACGTCGAGTATAATAAGGTCGAACTTGTTTTCTTTGAAGAGTTCGATTGCAATCTCCCCATCTGAAGCCACTTCAACTTCGTAACCGTTTTCGGCTAAATTGTCTTGTACAATGAAACGCAGTGCTTCATCATCTTCGACAAGTAATATTTTAAAGGTGCTATTGTTCATATATTAATTCGGAATGGTTAAACTAAAAATACTACCTCCTTCTGGATTGTCAGTAACTGTGATCTTCCAATTATGAGTTTTTACGATTTTATATACATAGTCAAGTCCGAGCCCAAATCCTTTTACGTTGTGCACGTTGCCTGTCGGAACCCGGTAAAATTTCTTAAAAATTCTCTTTCGGTGTTCGCGAGGTATTCCAATGCCGTTGTCAATAAAATTCAGTTCATAAGCATTCTGTCTTTTTTGCAGCTCAATAATTATTTCAGGCGTTTTATCGCAATATTTTGCTGCATTCTCCAGAATGTTAGAAACGAGATTGGCAAAATGAAAACGGTCGGCTAAAATTACACAATCTTTGAGTTTTGTGTCGATAGTAACCTTGGCTTTTTGTCCTGCTTTTGATTCCTGAAAGTGATTACTTGCCTCATTTAAAAATTCACAAAGTTGTATCTTTTCAAGATTCAGATGAATCCGGCTTTTTTCAATAGATGCCAGGTTTAGTACTTTTTCAACATTTTTCGACAAACGGCGTGTTTGGTCCTGAATTATGCGCGTGTATTCAAAAAGGCGATTGGGTGAACTCAGTATTTTTTCATCGTTAATAACATTTGCAGCCAGAGCAATTGACGAAATTGGAGTTTTTAGTTCATGAGTAAGGTTATTGATGAAGTTTTTTTGGATTTCGGAAAGTTGCCTTTGTCGAATAATTACCCAAAGTGTATATCCAAAGAAAAAGATTACAAGTACCAACAATGCCGTTAAAAAATACCAGATGGAAAGCTGATTAAAAAAGTATGACGACCGATTGGGGAAATGAATGCCAAAATAGTTGGAATAGTTTTCGTTTAAAACAAACTCATAATCAGATGGCTCTTCGTTTTCGTCGATTCGTACCAATGTTGTTTCATCCATTTGTTCCTGGGTGGGATTGTATATCGAGAACTCAAAGTCAGAATATATTTCGTGTTTTTTTAATTGTGTTTCCAGGTTTTGCTTTAAAAGTTCGCGATCAATAGCAACACCAACATTTACCAGGTAGGTGCTATTCGAGATTATTTCTACAGGAGTAATACTATCAAAATTTTGAGTAGTTCCCGTAGCAAGCATTATCTGCCAGGCTACTTCTTTTAACGCAACACTTGCACTTTCCTGAAACTGCTTCTCCGAGAGGTTATAGGAACTGCGAATAAAAGCGAATTGCACTAAAAATACTCCAACTATTGAAACAGTTGCCAGCATTATAATGTATTTAAGTGCTTTGCCTTTCATGGAATTTTATTCAAAGCTAAACTATATATTTTTTTCTTTACCTGCCTGAGTTAACAACTCATTAACAAATTATTGAATTCAATTAACAGCGAAACTAGTTAAGCATCTTTACATTTGCTTTATATAATTCTCGAAAAGACAAATTTAATTAATAAATTATGAAACGTATTTTACAAGTATTGGTAGTTTTTGCAATGGTTGTTGCATATAATAATGTGATGGCCCAAGGCAATGCAAAAATTGTTTTTGAAGAAGAAACACACAATTTTGGTTCTTTCAAAGAATCAGATGGTGTTCAGAAAACCACATTTAAGTTTACGAATAATGGTGATGCACCTTTAGTTCTGTCGAATGTTCGTGCATCATGTGGTTGTACTACTCCGAAATGGACACGTGAGCCTGTTGCTCCTGGAGAAACTGGTAGCATTGATGTAAGTTATAATCCTAAAAATCGTCCCGGCTCTTTCAACAAATCTGTTACTGTTAGCTCAAATGCAGAAAATCGTACCGTTGTTTTGAGAATTAATGGTAAGGTTGAACCACGTGAAAAAACTTTAGCAGAAAAGTATCCAAGAAAGATTGGTTCATTGCGGGTAAAATCAAATTACCTGTCGTTTGCAAAAATTAAAAAAGGTGACGTAGTAACCAAAGAATTGGAATTGGTGAATGATACAGACAAACCAGTTAACGTAGGTTTTCGTACTGTTCCAAAACACCTGAAAGCAAAAGCTGAGCCGGAAACTATTCCTGCTAATTCAACAGGTAAATTGATTGTTACATACGATTCAGAAGCTGCCAATACTTTTGGTTTTGCATCACATCGTATTTACCTGTCGTTAGACGGAAGCAACGACTATAAAAGTTCTGTAGGCGTTAGCGCTACAATCGAAGAAGATTTCTCAAACCTTACACCTGAGCAACTTGCAAACGCTCCGGTTGCTAGTTTCAATGAAAAATCATTTGACTTTGGTGAAATGAAACAAGGCGATAAAAAAGAACATACTTTTTCACTTACCAATAACGGCAAAACAGATTTGATTATCAGAAGAGTTCGTTCATCATGTGGATGTACTGCAGTAGCTCCTTCGAAAAAAGTAATTGCAGCTGGTGAAACTGCACCTATTAAAGTTACTTTCGATTCACGTGGAAAGCGTGGTCGTCAGAGTAAATCAATTACTGTGATCACTAACGATCCGAAAACACCAACATCAACATTGCGTATATCAAGTAATATTGTTGTACAAAGTGCAAGCTAAGTTTATTTAAGGTCAATATTTCAGAAGGTGTTGCAGGTGAAACTTGCAGCACCTTCTTTTTTGCCGTACTTTTGAGCGATAAAAATTACATCAATGTCAGAAAACGATACCCATCATATAGAAAACGATCCACAGTACAAAGGGTTAAATGTTAACAGTGGAATTGAGCAACCAGAATCGGTAAGTAACGATTCGGTTAAACGATTTTTAAAAAAGAAAAGAAAACTATTGTCGGTTGACGAGTATGTGAAAGGGATTTTAAAAGGAGACATTACGCTCTTAAGTAAAGCTGTTACATTAGTCGAAAGCTCAAAAACAGAGCACCAAAATCTGGCTCAGCAAATTATTGCAGCATGTTTGCCACATAGCGGTAACTCGGTTCGAATTGGAATAACCGGTGTGCCGGGGGTGGGAAAGAGTACCTTTATCGAAGCTCTTGGAAAATTCTTAACAAACCGTGGCGAAAAGCTCGCAGTTTTAGCCATCGATCCCAGTAGTGAACGTACGAAGGGAAGCATTTTGGGCGATAAAACACGGATGGAAGAGCTGGCATCAGATCATAATGCTTACATTCGTCCCAGTCCATCGGCAGGCTCGCTGGGTGGCGTTGCTCGTAAAACCCGCGAGACAATCATTTTGTGCGAAGCTGCCGGGTACAAAAATATTTTTATCGAAACTGTTGGAGTTGGGCAAAGCGAGACTGCAGTACATTCAATGACCGATTTTTTCCTGTTGCTGATGCTGGCCGGAGCCGGCGACGAACTGCAGGGAATAAAACGCGGAATTATGGAAATGGCCGACTTGATTGCCATTAATAAAGCCGATGGCAACAACGTGGAAAAGGCAGAAATGGCAAAAGTACAGTACAAAAATGCAATCCATCTTTTCCCTCAAAAAGATTCAGGCTGGAATCCAAATGTTTTAACCTGTTCGGCTTACAATAAAATTGGTATCGAAGCCATTTGGGAGCAGATTGAAAAATTCAGGAAACAGACGGTAGACAGCGGATATTTTTACCGAAAAAGAAACGAGCAGGCTACCTATTGGATGCATGAAACCATTGAAGAGCAACTGAAACGAAACTTTTATGATCATCCGGAAATTAAAGAGAAAGTAAAAGTACTTGAAAACTATGTGTTGTCGGATAAAATGAGTTCTTTTATTGCTGCAGGCGAGTTGCTCGATACTTATGCAAAGCTAAAATAGATTTATCGTATTTTTCCTGACATTTCCTGAGAACTCTCATGTTGCCGTATCTTTTAATTGCATCGTAAAAGAAGTAAATTTGTAAGAACCTTTCTTAAGATAAGGTGTTACTTACATAAATCAAATATCAATAAATTTCAAAATAAAATGAATTACGATGTAATAGTAATAGGTAGCGGACCAGGCGGATATGTAACTGCTATTCGTGCTTCGCAGCTCGGATTAAAAGTTGCTGTTGTAGAAAAAGAGAACCTGGGCGGAATTTGTTTAAACTGGGGCTGTATTCCAACAAAATCGTTGTTAAAAAGTGCACAGGCTTTTGAGTATGCTGCACACGCCGCTGATTACGGTGTGACCATTGAAGGCGAAGTGAAACCTGATTTTGCGGCCATGGTTAAGCGAAGCCGGGGTGTTGCCGACGGCATGAGCAAAGGAATTCAATTCCTGTTTAAGAAAAATAAAGTAGAATCGATTTTTGGCTGGGGAAAATTAGCAGATAAAAATACGGTAGAGGTAACCGACGATGCCGGTAAGAAAACTTCTTACACAGCTAAACATATAATTTTGGCAACAGGAGCTCGTTCGCGCGAATTGCCTAATTTACCACAAGACGGAGAAAAGATAATTGGTTACCGAAAAGCACTTACACTTGATAAGCAACCCGAAAGTATGGTTGTTGTCGGCTCAGGAGCTATTGGTAGCGAGCTTGCATATTTCTATCATACCATCGGTACAAAAGTTACTTTGGTTGAATTTATGCCAACACTTGTGCCAAACGAAGATGCGGAAGTTGCCAAACAGCTTGAGCGCAATTTCAAAAAGTCGAAAATGAAAGTGATGACCGGTTCATCAGTTGAGAGTGTAGATACTTCGGGAGATAAATGTAAGGTGACAATTAAAACCAAAAAGGGTGAAGAAGTTGTTGAGGCTGATATTGTACTCTCGGCAGTGGGAATTGCACCAAATACCGAAGGAATTGGTCTTGAAGAGCTGGGTGTTGAAACCGAAAATGGTCGAGTAAAAGTAGATGAATACTACAAAACAAATGTTGATGGTGTTTATGCCATTGGCGATATTGTAGCAGGACCGGCATTGGCTCACGTAGCATCGGCCGAGGGAATTACGTGTATTGAAAAAATTGCAGGACTAAATCCGGAACCGATTGATTACGGCAATATTCCGGGATGTACTTACACGAGTCCTGAAGTGTCATCAGTTGGATTAACAGAAGCAAAAGCAAAAGAAGCGGGCTACGAAATTAAGGTAGGTAAATTCCCTTACTCGGCCAGTGGAAAAGCGAGTGCTGCCGGACAAAAAGATGGTTTTGTTAAACTTATTTTCGATGCCAAATACGGTGAGTTACTTGGTGCACATATGATCGGAGGTAATGTTACTGAAATGATTGCAGAAATGGTTGTGGCCAAGAAGCTTGAAATAACAGGACATGAGTTGATAAAGACCATTCATCCGCACCCAACAATGAGCGAGGCAATTATGGAAGCCGCCGCTGCAGCTTACGATGAAGTGATACACATTTAAATAATTGAAACTATATAAAATAAAGAGCCCGAGGTATTTAACTTCGGGTTTTTTATTTCGTAATTGTGGAATAAATGACGAAATTGTTCGAAAAAATCATAAAAAGCTGAAAATCAATCAAGAAGTTTTTGTATTTAAGAATAAATTATAAATTTGCCGGTCAGGCATCAACTACAGTAACCGTATATTTCTCGGATTTACTATTGTTAAATAAAGGGAAAAAATCTTAAATATAAATTTGACATAAATGAAAAAACTGACATTGATGGTGGCATTTTCTATGCTGCTTCAACTTGCTTTTGCAGGAGGTTTATTAACTAACTACAACCAAAGTGCGCAATATATTCGTATGTTGTCGCGAAATGCAGCATTAGAAATTGATGCTGTTTTCTACAATCCGGCTGGTTTGGTAAAAATGGAAGATGGCTGGCATTTTGCCTTTTACAGCCAAACCATATTTCAAACCCGCGATATTGACTCGCAATTTCCGACATTAAATGCCGGACACTATGAAGGGGAAACAACGATACCCGTTTTTCCTGACCTTTATGCAGTTTATAAAAAAGATAAATGGGCTTATTCAATTGGTGTAGGTCCGATAGGAGGAGGTGGAACTGCCGAATTCCCAAATGGAATTCCAACGCTTGAAATACCTTTTTCGTTAATACCTGTGCAATTAGCAGGATTAGGGCAAATTGATCCCGCATTGGCAGTTAATAGCTACGCTCTTGAAATGGCATTGGAAGCATCTTCAACATTTTGGGGAATTCAGTTAGGAGCATCGTATGCTGTAAATGATAAAATCTCGTTTTACGGAGGTATGCGTTTATTGCCGTCTGTAAATACATACGAAGGTGCAATTCGTAATATTCAACTAAATGGAGTTAATGCTGCGGCCTGGTTAAACGGAGCTTCAACACAAGTGAGTGGAGTTGCAGATATGGCTACTGCAGGCGCAAGCCAGTATGCATCAGCGGCTGCAACAGCAGGTGCGTTGTCTACCCAAATTGCAGATGCAATATCAGCAGGTTTAATTAGTGGTTCAGATCCTCTTGCTGATCCTCAGTTGATTGGCGCTTTACAACAATTTGGAATCGATCCAACAGGTTTTACCTATGAAATTGCAGCAGGTGCTTTTAATCAGACTTCTACTGCCTTGAATGCAGAAGCACAAACCTTAACGGCAACAGCGCAAACCTTAAACGGTACGGCACAAACCTTGACAGGAACAGCGTCGCAGATGGACGATAAGGAAGTAAAAACCAAGCAGAAAGGTTTGGGTTTTACACCAATTATCGGATTCAATTATTCGCCAAACGAGGACTGGACCATCGCTTTAAAATATGAGTTTGAAACCAAACTTACATTGGAAAACGAAACTGATGTTGATGATATGGGACTTTTCCCTGATGGTGCAGAATCATCAAACGATATTCCTGCAATTTTAGCTGCTGGTATCGGTTATCGTGGACTGGACTGGCTGGAAGCACAGCTTTCATACAATTTGTATTTCGATAAAGGTGTTGATTATGGTTATAATATTCGCTACTCTACTTTGGGCGAACAGGTACACCGTGATATCGAAAGCAATTATTACGAACTGGCGCTGGGTTTACAGTTTAACGTTGCCGATAATTTTGCTTTTAGTGTAGGTGGAATGCGTTCGAAAAATGGCGTAACTCCTCAATACCAGAGCGATTTTAGTTTCAGCAACTCATCGTATACCTTAGCTGGTGGTATTATGTGGAACATCACCGATAAGTTAACGCTTGATGCCGGTGTATCGAATACTTTTTACGAGGATGATACCGTAACTTTTACTCATGCAGGTATTGGAAGTTACGATGAAACCTATGGCAAAACAACTATAAGCTTGTCAGCAGGTCTTTCCTACAGCATTTTTTAAACCAATAGCAATATATTACAAAATAGGGGAGCAGTTTTGTTCCCCTTTTTTATGAATAGAAATTAGCCCTCTATTTGACTGTTTTAGAAATAAAGCAGGAAATCAGATGGTCAGAATGAATGTTTTGTCGCCAAAATATTAATCTGAACCATCAGGATTGTTGTTTTGCAAACGAAACACGAAAAAAAATCGTTGAGATTGACATTTTACAAATAAAACAGGAAAACGGATGATCAGGATGAACGTTTTGCGGCCAAAATATCAATCTGAACCATCAGGATTGTTGTTTTACGAACAAAACATGAAAAAAATAAAGGGCTGGTTTAATAACCAACCCTTTTGGAAGAACTAACTAAGCAGCAAAATTAGTGGAATACCTAATCTAGCTGGAATATTTTGTTGTAAACCTGGTCGTTAACAAGTTTTGCCGTAAGCACAAATTCTGTTTTCCCTTCGGCTTTTAAATCTGATAAATCAAATCTGAATTCCTGTGTAAACCATGCTTCGCACAAATCGTCGTTGGCATTATGTCTGATTTCGAAGGTAGGAATGGTCGAACTGCTGGCTGTCCACGGATGCATGCGTGCCAGGTCGATGGTATGATCCTGGCAGCCTCCGCTGTACGAAAGTTTAAAATAAAGACAGTTGCCATCCATGTAGGCATCGTGAATGTGAACCGGATCGCGCGCCAGGCTATCGTAGTTGTCAAAATAGAGGTCTACATAAGGCGAGCACGCTAATTCTTCAACATAGCTTATTTCGCAAGGTACACCCTGTTCGCAGCCAACATACACATTGTTCAACTCTTTATAGGTAACCAATACGCGCTGGCCCTGGGCAAAAGTAAAATCATCGGGGTAGTAAAGGGGCAGAATTTTGTTACCGTTATCAAGCTCAATAACAAAACCGCAGTCACCGGCACCGGCATAATCAAGCACGATGCCTGCTTCGTCGAACGAAAGAATCTCTTCGTCGTTCTGGCAACTGGAAAATACAATAAGAAACACGGATAGTATTACGACTAATCGTTTCATGGCTTTACTATAATTTTATGTATAACGTAAATAACTTACGTTTATTTTCTATTCCTCACTTTTCGGGTTTTTAACGGTTCCCATAAACAAAATTGCATCCGTATCTTTTTCGGTAATGGCATATAAAAACGGGCGGTTTACATTAAACTGCATATTATGTGGCCCTACTGAAGTTGTTTCAATTGAAACAACGGTTACTGCTGCAGCTTCTGTGCCCTTTTCATTAACTTCAATAAAGGTTTTATGTTTTACGTAATCGATATTCAGATTCCCGCCTTTGTTGATTCCTGTAAAATCGGCTGCACCTCGAGTAAATGCAACTCCCATTCCCATATCGGTGAGCACATCGTTTAACTTTATTTCGTATTTATATTTAAGGCGTGGTAGCTTTAAATCCATGTTCACCGTGTCGGTAAAACTTTCCATCCAGTCTTTCCAACTGTCAACATTTAATTCCTCAACAATAGCCTCAACGGTTTTTTCTTCTTGTGGAAGAAATACAAACATGTTGTAATTGCCTGCACCATAAGCTAATTTTACGGCTCGGAATATATTGTTTGAGAAGTAGGGCAGCGACTCTGTTTTTTGCA
This sequence comes from uncultured Draconibacterium sp., assembly GCF_963677565.1. NCBI lineage: Bacteria > Pseudomonadati > Bacteroidota > Bacteroidia > Marinilabiliales > Prolixibacteraceae > Draconibacterium > uncultured Draconibacterium sp. The sequence continues at coordinate 2,351,977 of NZ_OY781981.1, forward strand.
TTGTAGGTACTTGCAGGCTCGATCCGTTTTGCAGGTAAAAAGGTAAATCTTTAGTGTCGTCTTCGTCAAATTCAGATTGCCATATTCCTTTAAAATAAATGGCGTTCAGCAAAAACATCACATGGTTGGCGCTAATATTATCTATTATTTTATCGATTTTATCGTGTGTTTTTTCGGCCACCCAGTTATTGATAGTATTTACTGCCTGTGGCGAATTAAAATCAAGGGCTTCTACTTCAGCATCGTAATAATTTCTGTTGGTAGAAACAAAATCATTTTCAACCGGAAATCCTTCGCGGTAATAAATGGCATTGGCAATTTCGAGAATAACTTTCGGGTCGAGCGATTGTAATGCTGCCACAAGCGTTGCATACGATTCGTTAATTTCTTCGGGAGTTAATCCGTAAACTTTTAACGTTTTTTCCATAGCAGTTTTGGTTTCGCCGTTGGCCCCGTTATAGGTCATGGCCAGCGCCAAACTTACGCTAAGTGGCGACACCATAATGTTGTCGTATTTTTCTTCCTGTGCATAAATTTTCTGAAAGAGTTCCAGTCCGAATTCGTTTTCGGCTTCAATAAGTTCAGCCGATTTTTCATCTAAAGTAATTGTTTTTGGAAGTGTTATATCATCCTGGTTGCACGAGCAAAGAACCAGAAGAACCAGGGCTAAAAGAATCGAAAATGAAGATTTCATAATTACAGGTTTTAACAAATTTACAACCGATAGATGCATTTGCGCAAGTTAAGGTTGCGTAATAAATGTTAAAGTTTTTTGGTTGTAACATGTTGGGCCTTTCTGATGTATTTTGTTGTTTCGACGGTCGTCGCGTAAAATCTGACAAAAATTGGAAGAATTTCAATCCCAACGCAACCTTTTCAGCAACCGGCACATCTAACCAGTGATTTTGTTTGTAAGAACTGACTGTAAAAGCAAATGCCAGAAAGAAAGGTGGTAAGCAAAACATTATTATCTGTACTTTTGGGTGTTATTTGCGAAAGACTTTGGAAGACCTGAAAAAAATAATAAAAGATTGTGCTTCGGGGAAAAAACGCGCACAAGAACTACTATACCAAATGTTTGCACCAAAAATGTTTGGGGTTTGTTTGCGCTATGCCAAAGATAATACCGAGGCTGAAGACAATCTGCAGGAAGGTTTTATAAAGGTTTTTCAGAATATTGGTCGCTTTAGGCACGAGGGTTCTTTGGAAGGGTGGATTAGGAGGATAATGGTAAACGTTTCGTTAGAGAAATTCAGAAAACAAAATATGATGCATCCGGTGGAAGATGTAAGCATTTACGAAAACCGACATCTTTCGGATGATATTCTGGCGTCAATTTCGGCTAAAGAATTAATTGATCTGATACAGAAACTACCACCTCGTTACCGAATGGTTTTTAACCTTTTTGTAATTGAGGGAATGAACCACCAGGAAATTAGCGATGAGATGGCGATTACGATTGGAACTTCCAAATCGAACCTGGCAAGAGCCAGAGATATTTTAAAACGCCAGGTGAAAGAACTTTACGGCGATATTGAAACAAGTAATTACACTGCTGGATGAGCAAAAAAATAAATATAGACGAATCAATCAGGGAAAAGCTCGACGGATTCTCTGCCGCTCCACCACCACATGTATGGGATAATATTCAGGTACAGATGGAGGGAATGCAGAAGAAACGCAGGCTTGCCTATGTTGGTTGGATTTCGGCTGCTGCCGTTGTGGTACTGGCATTTGTTGCAGGCTGGTATTTTAATGGGAAAACAATAACCGAACAACCTGCTTTGGTTGAGCAAGTTAATGTGCCCGCAGAAGATGAGAATTTGAATACACAGCAAAAGAATACAACTGAATTAGAAACCAATAAATTAACTACTGATTCAGAAGTGCTTATTGCCGAATCCGGTGAGCCGTCAGAGAGCGATCAAACACAAAACACGTTTATTGCAACTAATTTTTCAGAAGAAGGAAAAAGTGTTACCGAAAATGGGCAAACACAGCAGCGGAACAAACAAGAGAACTACAGTTTGCTGCAACGAATAGAAACGATATTTACAAAAGAGTTACCCGAAGTAGTGCTTAAAGAACAAAGCCAGGAAATAGAGGTTACCATTGTTACTCCTGCTGATGAGGTGCTTATTGCCGAAAACCTCAGAAGTATGGACACGGAAAAACCGGTGGAGCGTGGCTGGATTGTTGGTGCTCAGGTTTCACCGGGCTATTCATCGCACTCGGCAAGTCATAACGATGATTATTCGAGAAATATGACTTACGATAGCAATGGCGGAGGCAGCAATGTTGGCGGCGGTATTTCAGTGCAATACAAAACCAGCAAACGTTTACGTGTTGAGAGTGGTATTTATTATGCGAAAGACGGGCAGAAATCGAATAACTCATTCCGGTTGTTTGCCTCTGAAAATGATTTGTCTTATGCTTCAGGTCCGGAAGTAAATTACGATGGATCGTCACCTGCTTTTTCAAATGTTGTTCAAACCGGAAACAGTGGAATTGCAATGAACAGCACTGCCGGGGTAATTGAGATGAAAAGTACACCTCAGGGCGCTAATATTGCAGCCAACCTGGAAAACAGAGACGACGCATCAGCTAATATGCTTTATTCCGATGGCGAATTTTCGCAGGTATTTGAATTTATTGAAGTGCCGCTTTATTTGCGTTACAGCATACTTGATAAAAAGCTTGGTGTAGATTTGCTTGGTGGTATTAATGCAGGTTTTGTTGTTGGCAACAACGCCTATCTCGATAACGATTATGGCGTGCAGAACATTGGCAGCACTGCCGATATTTCAACACTCAATTTCTCGGGAACGGTTGGCGTTGGTTTTAATTACATGTTGGGCAAACATTTTTCTTTTGCGCTCGAGCCGCGTATGAATTATTATCTGAACTCGATTAACTCCAGTTCCGATGTTAATTATCGTCCTTACCGAATAGGTGTTTATACAGGTGTTTATTACGAGTTTTAAAATTTGGTAAAATAGTGGTTTGAAAGCTGATCCCACTAAAAAAGAATCTTGCTTTAATTGGGCATATCCTTTTTCCAAATTACTTGCTACCAGAACAAAGCAAAGATTATATTCCCACGATTGTGAATCAGAGATATCGGCTATTTTTTAAACGAAAGCTCAATAAAACTCTTCTCTTTTACACCGCTCTTTTCTGTATCCTTGATTTTTTTTGGATTTTAATAATATGATGATTGTCAGATGCTAATTTCATCAAAATGTGAAATTTTAACCTATTAACAGTTTATTAAGATGATTGCTGAATGACAAGAAGATATCTTTCTTACTTTTGCCTGCAATTTCAACACAACCTAAACGACTCATCAATTAACCCAAATGGTGTTCGTTTTATACGAGTATTAAATTAGAGTACGGAGTTTTAATTTTATTTTTTGATGAAAACGGGAATTTATATCACAAATACTGAGAGCGATACCGGAAGATCGCTTGTAACACTTGGTGTGCTAAAAGTTTTACTTTCAAAAGTAAGCAGGGTTGGTTATTTCAGACCCATCATTAACGACTATCCTAAGGGAACTCACGATAATCATATTGAAACCATGATATCTTATTTTAACCTCGATATGGAATACAAAGACGCTTATGGTTTTACCATGTCGCAGGTAGTTAAGTACAAAAACATGGGGCAGGAGGCACGTCTTATCGATCAGATTATTGATCGATACAAAAAACTAAAGGAAAATTACGACGTTGTTGTTGTAGAAGGTTCTGATTTTGATAATCAAGGTATTTCTTTTGAGTTTGATCTAAACGTAGAATTTGCCAAAAACCTTTCAATTCCAACTATTCTGGTTAGTTCGGCAAAAGATAAGGAGATGGCTGAAGCCATTGCCAACCTTGATTTGGCCGTAAAATCATTTGCAGAAAAAGATGTGGTTGTACAATCGGTCGTAATGAATAAAGTTAAACCAGGCGATTGTGAATTAATGAAGGCAGAATTAGAAAAAGTAATTCCTGCCGATACCTCTATCGAACTTATTCCGGAAATTAAAAAACTTGGTAGTCCTACTTTAAAAGAGATACACGAAGAGCTTGGCGGACAGGTTCTTTTGGGTGAAAACCTTTTATGCAAACAGGCCGATCGCTACGATGTTGGTGCCATGCAGTTGCGTAATTACCTCGACAGGGTAGAAGAAAATAGTTTGATTATTACACCGGGCGACCGCTCCGATATAATTTTGGCTGCACTTCAGGCAAATGCATCGGCCAATTATCCGAATATTGCAGGTATTGTAGTTACCGGAGGTATTGCTCCCGAACCCCAAATATTACGATTGATTGAAGGTTTGCCTAATATCGTCCCCATTATTTTAGTAGACGATGTAACTTTTGTGGCAGCCAATAAAATTGCTAATGTAAAACCAAAAATACGACCTGGTATTCCACGTAAAATAGATTTGAGCATTTCAACATTTGAAAAATATGTGGATACTGAATTCCTGATCGATAAGTTCAGAAGTTACAAGACTGATGTTGTAACGCCTTATATGTTCCAATACAACCTGGTTGCAAAAGCCAAATCAAAAAAGCAACATATTGTATTGCCCGAAGGAACTGATCCACGTATTCTTCAGGCTGCAACCAGTTTAGTTGATCAAGGGGTAGTTGAAGTTACCCTGTTGGGAAAAAGAGAAGAGATAGTTACCAAAGCAGCAGAGATTGGTGTTAAGATTAACGGAAACATCAAAATCATCGACCCGGTAGAATCGGAATATTACGAAGATTACTGGAAAACATACTACGAATTGCGCAAGCATAAAAATATTCCGGAAGATATGGCCCGCGATGCCTTGGCCGACGTATCGTATTTTGGTACGATGATGGTTTACAAAGGGCACGCCGATGGTATGGTCTCAGGTGCAGCCCACACAACTGCACATACCATTATTCCGGCACTACAGTTTGTTAAAACCAAGCCTGGAGTTAAAACCGTTTCGTCTGTTTTCTTTATGTGTCTCGACGACCATGTATCGGTTATGGGTGATTGTGCTGTAAATGTTAGTCCAAATGCCGACCAACTTGCTGAGATTGCAGTAACATCGGCCGATTCGGCCAAAGCATTTGGTATCGATCCAAAGGTTGCTTTGTTGTCGTACTCATCAGGAACTTCCGGAACAGGAGTGGAAGTCGATAAAGTTAGAGCGGCCACAGAGAAAGCTATAAGTATGCGCCCCGACCTGAAAATTGAGGGACCAATTCAATATGATGCTGCAGTTGATCCGAGTGTTGGAAAAAGTAAAATGCCCGATTCGCAGGTTGCAGGTCAGGCTAACGTATTAATATTCCCCGATTTGAACACCGGAAACAATACATACAAAGCCATTCAGCGCGAAACCGGAGCACTGGCAATTGGACCAATGCTGCAAGGCTTAAATAAACCGGTTAACGACCTTAGCCGTGGTTGTACTGTCGACGATATCTTTAATACCGTTGTTATTACAGCTATCCAGGCTCAGGAAGGGTTTTAAAACGTAAAATCATAATTTTACGATAACAGCTAACTGCATTTCTTAAATGCCGGCAGTTTGTCTGTTACCAAAACTTTTAACGATATATTTTAAAATGAATATTTTAGTAATTAATGCAGGTAGCTCGTCAATTAAATATCAGCTGATTGATATGAATACCGAGTTGCCTTTATCGAGTGGAATTGTTGAACGCATTGGCCTTGAGATGGGGGTGATCAAGCACAAAACATTTACCAACGGTTCGGAAGAGAAGACAGTTGAAGAGTTTCCGATACCGGATCACGGAGTAGGCTTAAAGCGTGTTGCCGAGCTGCTTATGGACGAGAAGGTAGGCGTAATCAGCGATCCGTCAGAAATTAAAGCCGTTGGTCATCGTTTGGTGCATGGTGGCGAAACTTTTACCGAAACAGTTGAGATTACAGATGAGGTAAAAGCAAAAGTGAAAGAATTATTTCCATTGGCACCTTTGCACAATCCGGCAAACCTGATTGGTGTTGAAGTAGCCGAAAAAGTATTTCCGAACGCAAAACAGGTTGGTGTGTTCGATACTGCTTTTCACCAGAGTATTCCCGAGAAAGCTTTCCGTTACGCATTACCCGAGAAGTTTTATAGCGAAATGCGAATTCGTAAATACGGATTTCACGGAACCTCGCACAAATTTATTTCTGAAAAAGCAATTGAGTATTTAGGAAATCCTGATGCGAAAATTGTTACAATCCACTTGGGTAACGGCGCATCGATGGCAGCTGTAAAAGGAGGCGTTTGTGTTGATACAACTATGGGAATGGGACCTTTATGCGGGCTTATTATGGGAACCCGTTCGGGAGATATTGACCCGGCAATTATTTTTTATCTGGCCCAACAAAAAGGTTATTCTGTTCAGGAAATTTCTGACTTGCTGAATAAGGAGAGTGGAATGAAAGGATTAACCGGTTTAACCGATATGCGCGATGTGGAGAAATGCCAGCGCGAAGGTGATCCTGCCGCAATTCTTGCCCTTGAAATGTATGCATACCGTGTTAAACAGTTTGTTGGAAGCTATGCGGCTGCAATGAATGGTGTTGATGCCATTGTATTCACTGCCGGAATTGGCGAAAACGATACATCAATTCGACGAATGGTTTGTGAAGATATGGATTACCTGGGCATTACCTGGGATGAGGGAAAAGATAAAAACAGGAAAGATGACGTTCATGAAATAAATGTGGACGGAGCAAAAACAAAAGTGCTTATTATTCCAACCAACGAAGAGCTTGAGATTGCCAAACAATCGTTAGCGCTGGTTGAATAAGAAGTGAAAGAATACAATAGAAAGGCGCATCTGTATAGCAGGTGCGCCTTTTTTATATGGGTCACTACTCTGAATTGAAAAGGTTATTTATCAGCGTAAAAAGATCGGTAGCATTAATGGGTTTTGGAATGTAATTATTACATCCCGACTGAAATGCTTTTAATGCATCTTGCTCTTGTGCAAATGCTGTTTGAGCAATAATCTTAACGTCTTTGTTAAAGTCTCTGATTTTCTCAGTAGCTTCAAAACCATCCATTACCGGCATTTTAATATCCATCATTATTAAATCGATTTCCGGGTTTTGCTTTACTATTTCAACCGCATTTTTACCATTTTCTGCTACAAAAATCTTTTTACTTTTATCGTGTAATATAATTTTAAGTAATTCTGTTGATACCGGGTCGTCTTCAGCAATAAGTACTGTTAAATCTCCCGGAAGATCTTCAGTCTTTATCAACATCTCTTCAATAGGTAAGGTTTCGGTTGGTGGTTTATAATAGGGGAAAGTAATAACGAATGTGGTTCCTGTATTTTCTTCCGATTCCAATCGAATGGTACCTCCAAGCATTTCAGTGTACGATTTACTTATTGCCAGCCCCAGTCCTGAGCCCTCGTATACCCTTGAGTCGGCAATGTCGGCTTGCACAAAGCGCTCGAAAATTGCTTTTTGGCGGTTCTTTGGAATTCCAATGCCCGTATCTTTTACAATAAATTGTATCGATTTGTCGATAAATTTGTAGCCAAAAGATATACCGCCTTTTTTGGTAAATTTTATGGCATTTTTAATCAGGTTGGTAATTATGGAGTTTAGTTTTACTGGGTCCGACTCAATTTTTGGTGAATCAGGGTCTTGGGCATTTATAAAATTCAGAGTAAGTTGTTTTTTGTTAATCTCGGGTTCAAAAAACAGCTGAATTTCGGTTAAGAATGTTTTTAGCTCAAATGTGGACAATTCAACAGAAACCAGGTTCGACTCTATCTTTGAGATATCTATTATATCGTTAATGGTTGACAACATGCGATCGCCACTTTTCTGAATGATCGAAATAAATTCTTTTTGCTGTTCACCATCCAGGTTCGGATCTTTCAATAATTCGGTAAAACCAATAATTCCGTTCATCGGGGTTCTTATTTCGTGGCTCATATTGGCCAAAAATGCCGATTTCAATTTGTCGCTTTGCTCCGCTTTTTCTTTTGCTTTTTTTAAGTCGAGCAAGATTTGTCGTTGTTGCGTAATGTCTTCTTTTATTGCAATAAAGTGGACAATCTCTCCACCGCCATTCGTTACCGGAGAAATGATTCCTTTTTCCCAATATATCTCTCCGTTCTTCTTTTTATTTTGGAATTCACCACGCCATATATTTCCTTTTAAAATGGTGTTCCACATGTTTTCGTAATAGTGTTTGGGTTGTTTCCCCGATTTTAATATTCGTGGATTACCACCAATAACTTCTTTTAAGGTGTAACCGGTTTTTTCTTCAAAGAAAGGGTTAACATACTCGATATTGCCTTCAATATCGGTAATTACCACACTAACCGGACTGGCTTCAATAGCTTTTGATAGCATGGCATTTCTTCCCTCCAGCCTTTTACGTTCAGTAATGTCAATTGAAATTCCGCCCAGTAGCTTTTTGTCTTCGCCAATGGTAAATTTATAGGTTAAGAAATCACGCATTCCACGTCCATTCACCGGAAACCTTTCCTCGTATTTATGTCGGCCTTGTATAAATGCTTTTTCATCATCATTTATAATATTATTCATAATCTCTGGATGAATAACATCTTTTGTATTTTTTCCGATCCACTCGCCGGCATCCATATTGCGTTCCATAAAGCGGTTTACATACTGGAAGTTTAAATCGCGGTCTTTTATAAATGCCGACCCCGGCAGGGAATCCATAAATGCCGAAAATTTTTGTTCGCTTTCCTGTGCACGGGTTTTGGCTTTTATTAATTGCTGCTCGGCGGCTTTCCACTGGGTAATATCCTGGAAACTTTCGAGGATGAATTTTTCGCCGTTTATGCTAATGGTTTGTGCATTTTTAAGGATTGCAGTAAGCGATTCGCCATTACATTTAACAAAGGTATCCATTCCGGTATAGGAGTTTACACCGTTTTCCCAAACAGGGCATTGTTTTGATTTTTGCCCTTTCGGACATATGATATCGCACTTTTGCCCTTCCAGCTGTTCGCGCCGGTAACCGGTTATTTGGCAGGTTTGCTCGTTAACACGTCTAATCCTGTAGTTTTCATCAATCATCACAAAGCCACTGGGCATACTTTGTAGAATTATATCCAGCAGGTGCTCCGAGTCTGTCAGTTTTTTTTCGGCTTCTTTGCGTTGACTGATGTCGCGTATCATCGACATAACCATTCGCTCTTTACCAATTTGAAAAATGCTGAATTTAACTTCGACCGGGAAAGTGCTTCATCGGCTTTTTTGTGCATGGTTTCGTAAATTTCTTCGGCATTGTTTTCCAAATCAATGTTGTACGAAACCGATAATTCTTCAATACTTTTTGCTAAGAGCTCTTCACGATTATAGCCATACAATTGGCAGGCATGGTTGTTCACCTCGATAATAGGTAAACCTTCTTTTTCGTAATCCTGTATTACTACTGCATCGTTAATTGCATTAAACAATGTGCGGTATTTTGTTTGCGACTGTATAAAGGCTTTGGCCGCTTTTTTTCGTTCGGTAATGTCGGATATAAATCCTTCAAGAACTTCCTGATTATCTTGTGTTGTTTTTTGGCCACGCTCCCAAACCCATTTTTCCTGCCCGTTTTTGCAAATTATCTGGTATTCCAGCTCAAACGATTTATTGTTTGCAATAGCTTGTTGCACCTTATCCCATACTTTTTTTTGGTAGGCGGGGTGAATAATAGCGTTATAGCTTAGTGTGTTGTTAACAAACTCATTGGGTGTATAGCCGGTTAAAACAGTACAGCCTGCACTCATAAATACCATTTCCCAATTTTTTTTATTCAGGCAGGTGTAAGCCATGCCGGGAAGATTATTTAGCAAATTGTTTAGGCTATTTTTTGTGTCGCGCAGCTTTTGGTTAAGTTCTTGTCGGTCGGTAATATTTTTTACACCGGCAATACGTACTTCCTCACCATTGTATTGTATTGTTTTACTTTCAATTTCGATGTAAACAAGTTTTCCGGCTTTTGTAATCGCTTTTATAACGTAGGGCACATGGTTATTCTTCGAAATATGATGCTCTATTAGTTTGGTGTCGTCTTCCGAATTAAGGAACTGATAGATATTTTTCCCGACAATTTCATTTTTTGCGTAGCCCGAAAGCTCAGTCATTGCATCGTTTACATCAATAATGGTTCCTTGTTTGTGTATAAGAATTCCCTCGAAACCCGATTCGGCTAAAAAACGATAACGTTCTTCATTTTCTTTTAGTTTTTGCAGGGTGTTTAGTCTAGCCGTAATATCGTGCAGTATTATTTGGTAAGCAGGTTTATCTTCAAATTCAACCGGAATAACAGTAACCTCAACCGGTATTTCTTTACCTTCTTTATTAATTGCTATCGATTGGTAAGTGGGCTCAACCTTTTCTCCTCTCAGGCGTTTTTTATGTCTCTCCTCAATTTTCATAATTTCGGATTGAGCAATAAAGTTGGTAAAAGGTTTATGCAATAATTCGGTTTCGGTATAACCCGACAGACGGCATAAGGCAGGGTTAACAAATTTTACCACTCCATCTTGCAATATAAAAAGGGCATCGTTAAGGCCCTCAACCAGGTTTTTGTATTTGGTTTCGCTTTGCTGCAGTATGTTTTTTTCTGTTTGTTCGCGGGTAATGTCTTGAAAGCGGGCAATACGATAGTTCTTAAATTCATATACCTGTGTTTGCACACGAAATATTGTACCGTTTAAAGCGAACTGTAGGTCTTTTATGTCCTGACCCTTTGTTATTTGGCTTAACCCTGTATATAAATGTTTGTGCGTTTTTTTATCGATGTTGCTTTTAACTAAATCGGGTATGCTTTGCCCAACAATATCTTCTTCGTTGCAGTTAAATTGCTGGCAAAAGCGTTTGTTAACCGATACCACATTTAAATCGCTGTCGAAGGTTATAATCCCATCGGTTGACGTGGCCAGTAGCCAGGTCATATCTTCTTTTTCTTGTATGCTGTTTATGGCATAACCAATGTTTTTGGCAATGTCGGTGTAGTTTTCGGCCTCTTTGGGGTGTTGGGCATCGTCAACAGGTACGGCTGCACACATAATGCCGTATTGGTTGGCATTAATTTGCAATGGGGCAACAAACCAGGTAAAATCCTCATCGTTTTTGGCCATCGGGCAATCGTGGTGTTGCCCATCCAACTGTATAAACTGTTGGTTTTTAACCGCCAACTGAAGATTTTCGGGAAGATTATTTTTTAGCAAATCTTTTTTTATGGCCTCAAAACCCTTTAAGCGCCCTGCACTTTCAATGTGGTGCAGCTTGTTGTCTTTATCAAAAAGTCCGATCCACGCAAAGTAGTAACCACGCGTTTGGGTGAGCACATCGCAGGTTTTTTTTATCAGTGAATGGATATCCTTTTCGTTAACCATTATTTTGTTAATGGCTTTTAACGTGTCGATGATACGATGGAAGTGGACGATTTTTGTTTCGGTTAGATTAGTCATTTTACAGTACCCTTATTTGTTGTAAACAATGAGGGCAAAAGTTAAAAAAAAATAAGGGGATGAAAGGAGGTAAAGTGCTGATATTTAATAAGGTTTTTTAACCCGAATGCGTAAAAAAGTACTATGTTATCCACCTAATTAAAGGAAGGAGAGCTGTAGTTTTCGGGTAACACAACTAATTTTGCTTAATTTACACAACCCTTGCAGGAAAGCGACCAGCGGCGCGATAACACCTGGCGAGCCATAGATGCACGCGTAAAAGCCACCCTGCTTTGCCCAATAGTAGAAGAAGTAGCCGCTGCAACACGCCTGAAACGTATAATCGATTTGTATGGCGACGTGCGTAAACTGTCGTACAACGAAGAAACCGGCGCCCTAACAAATTTAACCGGCGATTTGCAAAATCGCGAAAACGGGGCCGATGTAACTTTGTTGGGATTAAGCAACTGGGTAGCCGCTTTAAGTAACGAAAACACTACCTTTAAAGACCTGCAAAACCAGCGCGATACCGAAGCTGCTTTTAAAAACTCGGGAAATGTGAAAGAAGCCCGTTTGCATATCGACCCTATATACGAATTAATTGTTGAGCGGGTAAATGCAATGGTTAGCCTGAATATGACAACACCCGAAATTGAAAATTTTATTACCGAACTTAACCAAAAAATTGAAAACATTGAGATAACAATAGCAACTCGCGAGGGACGGCGAATTGACAGTACCGTTGCCGATGATGAAACGGCACTGGAGAACGTGTAGTTCTCTATTTATTGTGTGGAGATGAGAAGGCACCTACTGGAGGGTGCCTTTTCTGTTTTTTAAAAGTAAATAGTTGTTGTTCTTTAAAAATTTCGGAACAAGTGGTAAACGCAAAAAACGCAGGTAAGTAAAATGCTTGTAGTAATTAAGGGATTAAACTTATTTTATGGGCTAATATACACCTTTTTTTAGCCAGGCAAGTGCAGCCTTTTCGGTAGAGAAGCAGCGGTAGTCGTATCCTTTTAATGGAGCTACCATTTGCTGAAAAATAACTCCAATGGCAGTTTCAAATGGAGTGTCAACAATATCGGCATGCCTTACCTCTTTTTGCCCGCTTATGTTTTTCTTAATTTCGCGGTAAAATTCGCGTAATTCCTTTAACGATATGTCAAGCCTCGATTGGCGAGAATCTTCCAGAATACAAACCGAATCAAGATGATTATATTCTTCAACCAATCGATTTAATACCAGTATTGCTTCGGTAAGGCTAATCGTTCCCTCTTTCGAAATATAAACAATGTGATTGTCGGAATTATATGAGATATTTAAATTCTCCATATTAGTTATACATATAACTACTTTACAGCATTTTAGTTTACATCTTTTTATGCTTGGGGGGCAATGCGCAAAGTTTTTTAGTCATATCTATATCAGAATTGAAAAAGTTGCCTAATGGTTTCAAATAAGTTTCGTTTATTAATTGGTTTCGAAATAAAATCATCACATCCTACACTATTTGCTTTCTTAATATCTTCGGGTTGGGCAAATGCCGATTGAGCAATAATTTTTATCGATGTATTGAATTCCCGTATTTTAGAAGTAGTTGTAAAACCATCGATGATAGGCATTTTTATGTCCATTAATATCAGGTCAATATCAGCGTGTTCTTTCACGATTTCAAGAGCCTCTTTACCATTAGTAGCAACCAGTATTTCAGTAGTAATATCTTTTAGTAGTAGCTTTAGCAATTCTATCGAAACCGGATCGTCTTCTGCAACAAGTATTTTAAGCTTCTGATTCAATATGTTATTATTTTCTAAATGCAGATCATTTTCGGTTGGTTTATTGTCATTTTCCGAAGACAGCATCGGTAAACTAACCGTAAACGAGGTTCCTTCGCCAACTTCCGATTTTAAGCTAATGGTTCCATTAAGCATATCGGTATATGATTTTGATATGGAAAGGCCTAAACCAGATCCTTCAAAAACCCTGGAATCGGCAACATCGGCCTGCACAAATCGGTCGAAAATAGCCTGCTGTCTGTTTTTGGGTATTCCAACACCGGTGTCGTGAACGTAGAAATTGATAAAACTCTCATTTATGGTATAGCCAAATTCGATAGTTCCCGAGGCCGTGAATTTATAGGCGTTTTTAATTAAGTTCGTAAGAATAGAATTTAGCTTGTCAGGATCGGTATGAAACAGACTTAACGGACTTCCGTTGTTTTCATTCAATCGGAAATCAATACCCTTTCTTTGCATTGATGGTTGAAAGAAAGCATACATATCATTCATTAATGCAGGAAGATTGATGTCTTGCATAACAACATTTACCATCCCTGATTCAATTTTCGAAATGTCGATAATATCATTAATGGTGTTAAGCATTCTTTCTCCACTGGTTTGAATAACATCAATAAACTCGTTGCGTTGTTCGTCTGATAAGTTTGGTTCTTTTAATAATTCTGTAAATCCAAGAATTCCGTTCATTGGAGTACGAATCTCGTGGCTCATATTGGCCAAGAAAGATGATTTTAGTTTGTCGCTTTGTTCTGCTTTTTCCTTTGCACGTACAAGCTCTTTTTCTATCTGTTTTTGTTCTGTTATATCTCTGAACTCAACTACACGAACTCTCTTGTCATTATAAGGAATCATTCGTCCTTCGAGCCGTAAAGGGTAAATTTGTCCATTTTTCCGGAGCCCGTAAGTTTCGTAAGGAGGTCTGTATTCATTCAGGATATTGTTCAATACCATTTCACGGTGTTCTTCAGCAATCAGAAGCAGGCCATTCATCCCAACAAGTTCTTCGTGACTATACCCTGTTATTATGCTCAATCCCTGGTTGCAATCCAGAACTAAACCTTTATCGTGTATTGCAATCCCGGCAAATGACGCATTGTGTAAAGCTTTAAATCTTTTCTCGTTTTGTTCGGCTCTTAGTTTGGCTTTTTTTAAGGCTTTTAATGTGCGCCTTTTTTCGGTAATATCTTCTTTTACAGCTACAAATTGGGTAATGTTTCCATTTGTGTCAAATATTGGAGAAATATTGGCTTGTTCCCAAAAGAACTTCCCGTTTTTCTTTTTGTTTTTAAATTCTCCCTGCCAGATCTTTCCTGAAAGTATGGTTTCCCAAAGATTATTATAGAATGATGCGTTGTGTTTCCCAGAATTTAGGAAATTGGGATTTTTTCCTATTATTTCTTTTTTCAGGTAGCCAGTCTTTTCCTCAAAAAACGGATTTACATATTCAATCTTTCCATTGGCATCAGTAATTAAAATGCTTGCCGAGCTTGATTCAACTGCTTTCGATAACATTTCATTGGTCTGCTCCAATGTTTTTCTTCGGGTTATATCGCTAATAAATCCTTCAAGTAATATTTCATCGTCGTTGTAAATCGCCTTACCACGTTCCCACACCCATTTCATTTCGTTTTGTTTCGTAATGATCCGGTATTCCAGTTCAAATGATTTTTTTTCATGAACTGCTTTCTGCATCGTTTCCCAAACATATTTCTTATCGTCCGGGTGTATTAATTTATCGAAGTTAATTGTTCCACTAGTAAGTTCACTTGGATGGTAGCCCATAAGTTGGAAGCTGCCTTCGCTTAGGAAATTCATCTCGCCTTTTTCGTTAAACTTGCAGTTGTAGGCAACACCCGGGAGGTTGCCCAAAAGGCGGTTTAATTTATCCTGCTCCTGTTTTATCTTGTTTTGTAGTCTTTCTCGTTCCGATATATCTCGAATTGCAACTATTCGAACAGTTTTTCCCTTATACGGAATGCTGCGTGCTTCTACTTCTGCACGGCCCAAAACACCATCTTTTTTTAGTGCAGTTATGATATAGGGCTTCGGTTCATCCTGTTCTATACTTTCCAGTATTTTTTGCTTGTCTTTTTTCTGTATAAAATCAGTGAGCAGGTTTTTACCAATCAGTTCTTCGCGCGAGTAGCCTGTTAATGTAAGTAATGTAGTGTTTACATCAAGAATAACTCCATTGTCGTGTATAATTATTCCTTCAAATGCTGAGTTAGAAAGGAAACGGAAACGTTCTTCACTTTCTCTGAGTTTCGTCAATGATTTTTGTAATTCTGAATTATCGTGCAGAATTACCATGAAGGCAGGGCTGTTATTAAAATTAGTTTCAACTGCAGTTATTTCTACAGAGAAACGTTTCCCGGATTTAGTTGTGGCTACCGAATCGTAGTACTTTTGAGTAATGTTTCCTGAAAGGATATCGTGATAGAGCTGTTTAACACGGTCCAATTCTTCAGGAGCGACAAGCATAATAAATGGATTGTCAATTAATTCGTCTTGAGAATACCCTGTAAGTTTGCACAATGCGTGGTTAACGAATTTCATTACACCTTCGTGTATGATAAGTACACCATCGTTTAAGGAGTTAACCAGGTTTTTGTAATGACGTTCGTTTGCTTTTAACTCCTCGTCTTGTTTTAACTTTAATAAAGCACTGGCAATATTATTTGACAAATCAATCAGGCAAAGTTCTTCTTTTGGGTGTCTGCCATCTTTAACCTGAACTGCCACGCATAATACGCCCAAAGTTTGTTTCTTTTCGTATACAGGAACAAGAAGTGGTGTCCAATTTTCAGTATTCAGATGGTTAAGCCACTCGGTGGGTAAACCTGTTATTATAGAATGATCTTCATTTGAGATCTTATTCGAAAGTTCGCTAGAAATACCGTTTGTTAAAAGCTGATGTTTAACACTGTTAATGCTATTCGTTTCCCCCGAACCGGTAAAATATTTAATACTACCATCCTCATTAAAAAGAGCTATCCATGCAAAAAAATAACCACGGGTATCAACTAATACATTGCAGGTTTTCTCTAATAATAATTCAGGCTTTTCTTCCGAAATCATTAATCGTTCAATTTCTCGCAGTGTATCAAGTATTTTATGGAGGTGTGCAATTTTTTGATCAGCCTGATTATTCATTACCCGGTTATTCTGGTTTTATACAAAATGCACAATGAAAATTCTTACGTCTTACAGGGCTAATATAACAAATTTGAGGAAGTTATTGTTGGTGATTGGTTGAAGAGATGAAAAAAGGTGCTTCAAAATTGAAGCACCTTTTCGTTATTTGATTTCTGTTGCTGTTATGCCAATAATTCTTTTACCTGGTTGTATACATTTTCGCCTGTATAGCCAAGTTTGTTATCTAATACTCCGGCAGGAGCTGAGAATCCGAATGATCCGAGGCCAAATACTTTCCCGTCCATTCCAACAAGTCCTTCCAGTGTTACAGGTAATCCGGCAGTTAAACCGAATTTTGCAATTCCTGCAGGAAGAACTTCTTTTTGGTATTCGGCACTTTGAGTGCGGAACAAACCTTCAGAAGGAACAGAAACGATACGGCTCTTAACACCCTCTTTTGCCAATAACTCAGCACCGGCAACTAACGTACTAACTTCTGATCCACTTGCCAAAAGAATTACATCAGGAGTACCTTCACAATCCTGAAGAATGTAAGCACCTTTTGTAGCTCCCTGAGCAGTTTCGTATGTTGTTACGTTTTTAATTCCCTGGCGAGAAAGAATAAGTGCAGTTGGAGTATCGGTATTTTCCATAGCCATTTTCCATGCAACGGTAGTTTCGTTACCATCGGCAGGACGAAGTACCAACATTGAGTTTTTGTGGCTGTGGTTTTGTAATTTCTCCATTAAACGAATTTGCGCTTCCTGCTCAACCGGCTGGTGCGTTGGTCCGTCTTCTCCTACACGGAATGCATCGTGTGTCCAGATGTATTTAACCGGAAGCTCTTGCAACGCTGCAATACGGGCTGCTGGTTTCATATAATCGCTGAATACGAAGAAAGTACCACATGCCGGAATAACACCACCGTGTAATGCCATACCGTTCATGATTGCTGCCATTGTTAATTCGCAAACACCTGCTTGCAGGAATTGTCCGCTAAAATCACCTTTTTTAAATGATGTTGTATTTTTTAGGAAACCATCAGTTTTGTCCGAGTTTGAAAGGTCGGCAGATGAAACCACCATGTTTTCAACCTCGTTAGCAAATACCGAAAGAACAGCTGCAGAAGCACCACGTGTTGCGATACCTGCTTTTTGTTCGATTTTGCTGTAATCGATTTTCGGAACTTCGTTTGAGAAGAATGCTTTTAGTTTTGCTGCTAATTCAGGATTTGCAGCTTCCCATTTTTCTTGCTCAGCTTTTTTCGCTGCTGCAGCTTCAATTAACGCTGCTTTGCGTTTTTCGTAGTATTCTTTTACATCATCGAAAATTACGAATGGGTTTTCAGGATCTCCACCCAAATTCTCGATTGTTTTTGCGAATGATGCACCTGCGCCAGATAATGGCTGACCGTGAGTAGAACACTGACGTTCGAAATTAGCACCATCTTCAGTAATGGCACCTTTACCCATAATTGTTTTTCCGATAATCAGGGTAGGTTTTTCTGTTTCGGTTTGTGCATCTTTTAATGCTTTGCGAATTGCCTCAGCATCGTTACCTGCGATTGTTACAACGTTCCAACCCCAGGCTTTATATTTCATTTCAGTATCTTCAGTTGTTACCTCGTCGGTTTCTGTAGATAACTGAATATCGTTTGAATCGTAGAACATGATCAGGTTACTCAATCCCAGGTGACCTGCAATACGACCGGCACCCTGTGAGATTTCTTCCTGGATTCCACCGTCTGAGATGAAAGCATAAGTTTTATGCGCCATCCACTCGCCAAAACGAGCTACTAAAAAGCGCTCGGCAATAGCTGCACCAACTGCCATAACGTGTCCCTGACCAAGAGGACCTGAGGTGTTTTCAACACCACGCTCAACATCCACTTCTGGGTGACCTGGTGTTACGCTTCCCCACTGACGGAAATTAGCAACGTCTTCCATGCTGTAAAATCCTGCCAATGATAAAATTCCATAAAGCATTGGAGACATGTGACCCGGATCAAGGAAAAAGCGATCGCGGTTTGCCCATGTCATGTCTGATGGATCGTAATTCAGGAATTCAGAATAAAGAATGTTGACAAAATCTGCTCCCCCCATTGCTCCTCCGGGGTGGCCTGATTTTGCTTTTTCAACCATAGCTGCAGCCAGAATTCGAACATTATCAGCTGCTTTAACTTCAATACTTTTGCTCATTTTTGTAATTTTAATTCAATTTACTTAGGCAGGACAGGAGTGCCAAAAATAGTAAAAAAGAAAGACTTAGTAAGGGAGCTAACCTGTTATTAATGATAATTTAGCACTAAATCGTATACCGGTATAAACCAACAAAAAAGGAGAATAAGATTTAAAATCTTATTCTCCTTTTATTATTGTTTTTATGTAAAAACTCTCTTTTTATCAGGCATTAATGATGCGAACCATAAATATTCCATCAATAGCCATAAGTTTATCTTTTACACTTTCGTCAATCTTATCTGTGTCAACATCGATAATGTTGTAAGCAATATCATCGCGTTTTTTATTTAGCATGTTGTCAATGTTCAAATGTTCGGCGGCCAGTACTGTTGATATCTGGCTTACCATATTTGGTACATTGCGGTTGCCAATCAAAATGCGGCTTCCTCCGTTTCTTTCCAGTTCTGCTGCAGGGAAATTCACAGAGTTTTTGATATTTCCGTTTTCAAGATAATCGCGCATTTGTTCAACAGCCATAATCGCACAGTTGGTTTCCGATTCTTTTGTAGAAGCACCCAGGTGAGGAATAGAAATTACATTATCCATCTTCAGGCATTCTTCGTCAGGGAAATCGGTAATATACTTTGCTACTTTTCCTGAAGCAATTGCATCTTTCAAATCCGCATGATCTACCAAACCACCACGGGCAAAGTTCAGTATTTTTACGCCATCTTTCATCATGGCAAATTTGTCTTTATTGATGTAGCCTTTTGTATCAGGAAGCAGTGGAATGTTAATTGTAATAAAATCGGCTTGCTGCAACAATACCTGAATTCCTTCAACAACCTGCACTTCGCGACTAAGTTTCAGTGCGTGTTTTACCGACATGTACGGATCGTATCCGATTACATTCATGCGTAATGCCGATGCAGCATTTGCTGCCAGAACGCCAATGGCACCAAGTCCGATAACGGCCAGCGTTTTTCCTTTAATTTCTTCTCCGGCAAAGTTCTTTTTGCCTTGCTCAACTAATGAACCAACTTTATCGCCCTCGCCAATTAAAGTTTTTGCCCAGTTTGCGGCGCCAATGTAATCGCGCGAAGCCATTAACATTCCTGCAATAACAGCTTCTTTTACACCATTTGCATTTGCTCCGGGTGTGTTAAATACCACAATTCCCTTTTCGGTACATTTATCGATAGGGATATTGTTTACTCCCGCTCCGGCTCTGGCAACAGCTTTTAGCGTCGATGGTAATTCCATTTCGTGCATTTTAAAACTGCGCAAAACGATTGCATCCGGATTTGGAAGCTCGCTTGCGATCTCATAATTGTCAAGCGGAAAAAGTTTTAGACCATCTGGGTCTATCTTATTCAGAGTTTGAATTTTAAACATGAAGCTTTTTTTTAAGTAATAATCTCTGTAGCTGAAAAGATAACCAAGATCGCATGAAATTGGATATCATTTGTTTTAGTGACAAATATCAGGAATATATCTATAAATCATAAGCTGTTTGCAGGATTAGTTTTCAATATGAAATTAACATTAATGGAAAAGGAGAGAAAAAGACAAAAAAAAGCCAGACTCTCCAGTCTGGCTCATCAACCTTCAACTACTAACCGATTTTATAACCCAAAAAATTATGAAACAATAGTTATGAACTATGTTGTCTTAGATTTATGACACAAAAAAAGGAATAGACTGCCTCTCAGTCTGTAATTTAGGTCACAAAAGGCCGGAAAAATCAATAAAATTTCTGGAAAGCGAAACTTTTCCTTCTTTTTCAAGCTTTTTCAAGAGGCGCGAAATCACTTCGCGTGAAGAATTTAGTTGAAGAGCCAAATCCTGGTGTGTGCCGGAAAAGGTTTTTACGCCCGATTTTTTATGCCGATCTAAAAAATATTTAACCAGTCGTTCGTCGAGCTTTAAAAATGCCACGGCATCGAGTGTATTTATTAATTCCCGAAACCTGTTCTGAAAAGTTTGCATGACGTATTGTTTCCACAACGGATATTTTGAAGTCCAGGTGTCGAGCATTTCCACGGGAATAAGTAAAACCTCGGTTTCAATTTCGGCAACCGCATTCACTTCGCTTATTTGTCGTGCCATACAACAGGTTAACGACATGGCGCAAACCTCGTCGGCCTGAAGGTAATAAAGCAATAGTTCGTTACCTGCTTCGCTGGTTCGCGAAACCCGAATCAAACCTTTTAGCACCATTGGAAAGCTCGAGATAAACTGGCCTTCGCGAATTAACGTTTCGTGTTGTGCAAACTTTTTTCTTACGGCAACCTGCAGAATTTCTTCCTGCAATTCAGGTTCAAGAAAATTGTATCGTGTATAAAAATCTTCCATGTTAGTAGTTCAATTTCAGCAAATTTAATGTTGTGTCTCATATCTGCAAAAAAAATCAAAGAAATACGGTAACTGTGTAAAATTATCTAATTGAAATGGTTATGTAATTTCATTGAAGCAAAAGGGTAGAAACAAAAAAAGATTCCAAATAAATAAGGAATCTTCTTTCAAATATCGTTTTCAAAATCTACTATTCAAACATATCTTTCATTTTCTGAAAGAATGACCTCTCAGAATCTGATGGTCCGCCCTGGAAACCCGGTGAGTTCTGAAGTTTCTCGAGTGCTCGTTTTTCTTCGTTGCTCAGTTTTTTTGGTATCCATACATGAACACGTACCAACAAATCGCCGCGGCCATATCCGTTTACATCCGGTACGCCTTTTCCTCTCAGGCGCAGAATTTTTTCGGGCTGTGTACCTGCGTCGATTTTTACCTTCACCTTTCCGTCAACGGTTGGAATTTCGGCAGTGGTTCCGAGTGTAATATCAGGGAACGATAAGAACAGGTTGTATATCAGGTTATTTCCGTCACGAACCAATTCCTGGTTGTCTTCTTCGGTGATAACAACAAGCAGATCGCCATTTATTCCGCCACGTCGGCCAGTGTTTCCTTTTCCCGAAACATTAAGTTGCATTCCTTCGCCAACACCTGCCGGAATTTTAATATTGATAATTTCTTCCTCGCGCACTACTCCCTCTCCTGCACAGTGGTTACACTTATCGGTGATCATTTTTCCTTCACCCTGACAAGTTGGACAAGCCGAAGTTGTTTGCATTTGTCCCAGCAAAGTATTCTGAACACGTGTTACCTGGCCTGCACCACCACATGTTCCACATGTAGAGTACGACGAACCGTTTTTGGCTCCGGTTCCGCTACAATGCTGACAGGCAACGTATTTTTTCACCTTAATTTTTTTCTCAACACCGTTAACAATTTCTTTCAGATTGAGCTTTACTTTTACGCGTAAATCCGAACCACGGCTAACCCGGCGGCCGCCTCTGCTGCGACCTCCGCCACCGCTAAAGCCTCCGAAACCGCCAAAATGTCCGCCAAAAATATCGCCAAAAGCCGAGAAGATATCTTCGATGTCGGAAAAACCTCCGCCACTAAAACCTCCGCCTCCGGCAGCACCGCTCATGCCGGCATGACCAAACTGATCGTATCGTTGTTTTTTCTCGGGATTACTAAGTACTTCGTATGCTTCAGCTGCCTCTTTAAATTTTTCTTCCGCTTCTTTATCGTCCGGGTTTTTATCCGGGTGATATTTAATTGCCTTTTTACGGTATGCTTTTTTTATTTCCTCGGCAGATGCACTTTTGCCAACTTCCAATACTTCGTAATAATCTCTTTTTGCCATTGTTTTTCCTTTGAATAATTATTCTCCGATTACTACTTTGGCAAACCGGATTACCTTTTCGTTTAAGCAATAACCTTTCTGAACAACGTCAACCACTTTGCCTTTCAACTCCTCGCTTGGTGCAGGAATTTTTGTTATGGCCTCGTGCAGATCAACATCAAAAGCTTCATTCTGAGCCTCTATCTCTTTTACGTTATTCTGTTTTAGAAATTCCTGAAACTTCTTGTATATCAATTCTGTTCCGTGTTTTCCCGGGTCTTCGTCCGACAGGTCTTTCATCGAGTCAATTGCACGCTCAAAGTCATCGATAACCGGCAGTATGTTAATAAGAACGGTTTCTCCCCCCGCTTTTATCAAGTCTGCCTTTTCTTTCATTGTTCTTCTTCTGAAGTTATCAAATTCGGCCTGCAAGCGTAAGTGTTTGTCCTGAACTTCCTGAAGCTTTTGTCCAAGTTCTTCCAGCTGTTCTTCCTTTTTATCTTTTTTCGATTTTTTCTTTTTACCCTTTTTGTCCTCAACTTCTTGCTCCTGCTTATTCGCAGTTTCTTCTGCATCCTGGGCTTTATCTTTTACTTCTTCTGTTTCCTGATTTACTTTTTCTTCTGCCATTTTACCTTAATTTTCAGTTTAAATAATTAACTGCTAGCTCTTTTTGTGCTACGCTGACATAGCAAAAATTTTGCCATGCAAATATAAACGACAAATTGGCACCCGAAATCAATTTCGAGTGCCAATTTGAACGATTTATACTATTTTTAAACTAGTGTATTAAAGCTCTTCTCTGAGATTTTTCTGCAACGCAGCGTCGAGTGCCGGGCCGCGTAACTTTTTAGCAATAATAATTCCGTTTTCATCAATAAGATAATTGTCGGGAATACCACGAACCTGGTAGATCATACGGAATTTTGAGTTCCATTTCTGGAAATCGCAAATGTGATTTGGCCATTCTAAACCGTCTTGTTCAATGGCTGCTTTCCATCTGTCGGCCGAATCGTCGAGCGACACTCCAAAAACCGTAAAACCTTTGCCATTGGTAAATTTGACATCTTTATATTTTTTGTAGTTAGCAACAACATTTGGATTCTCGCGGCGGCAGGGGCCACACCAGGCTGCCCAAAAATCGATTAATACAACTTTGCCTTGTAAATCTGATAATTTGATAGTTTCACCATTCGGACCTTTACCAATAAGTTCAGGTGCTTTGTTGCCGATATTCAGACCGAGTTCCTGAGCATTAATAAAAGTTGTGCCCATAAAAATGATCGTTGCCAGTAAAATAAATTTTTTCATCTTTTTTGCGTATTGTTATTTCTAAAAAGTTCAAATATAGAATTTTATGTAGTAACACAAAGCTCGAAATAATGTTTTAACATCGCGTTTACAATCTTGATATGCGAGCTCCGAGCGCATTCAAACGGCCATCAATATTTTCGTAACCACGGTCGATTTGCTCGATGTTGTTAATTGTACTCGTTCCTTTTGCCGACATAGCCGCAATTAACAGTGCAATACCTGCACGAATATCGGGCGATACCATTTTTGTGGCGCGTAATGCATGTTTTCTATCCAATCCGATAACTGTTGCACGGTGCGGGTCGCAAAGAATAATTTGCGCTCCCATATCAATAAGCTTATCGACAAAGAATAAACGGCTTTCAAACATTTTCTGATGGATAAGAACACTTCCTTTCGCTTGTGTAGCAACAACCAGGAAAACACTTAATAAATCGGGCGTGAGTCCCGGCCAAGGTGCATCGGCGATGGTCATTATTGAGCCGTCGATATATGAGTCGATTTCGTAATGTTCGGTATCTTTTACGAGTAGGTCGTCGCCGGCCTGTTCCACAACTATTCCAAGTCTTCTGAACGACTCCGGAATAATGCCAAGATGTTCAATGCCCACATTTTTAATGGTGATTTCCGAAGCTGTCATCGCGGCTAAACCAATAAAACTGCCCACTTCAATCATGTCTGGCAGAATCCGGTGTTTGCATCCTTTTAGTGAAGAAACACCTTCAATACGGAGCAGGTTTGAGCCGATGCCTTCAATTTTTGCTCCCATAGCCACCAGCATTTTACAAAGTTGTTGCAGGTAGGGTTCGCAGGCCGCGTTGTAGATGGTTGTGGTACCTTCTGCCAAAACGGCGGCCATTACAATATTGGCGGTTCCGGTAACCGAAGCCTCATCGAGTAGCATATAGGCACCGCTAAGTTTTTCCGCAGATACGGAAAACCACTTATTTTCACGATCGAACTCAAAACGGGCACCGAGTTTTTGTAAGCCGATAAAGTGTGTATCAACCCTGCGCCGACCAATTTTATCGCCACCGGGCTGAGGAATGAATCCTTGTCCGAATCGCGCAAGCAGCGGGCCGATAATCATTATTGAACCGCGTAAAACAGCAGCTTGTTCAACGTATGCCGGACTTTTTAGATAATTTGTATCCACCTGCGAGGCATCGAAACTGAAGTGGCCTTTCTTTAGTCGCTCAACTTTAACCCCAAGTCCCTTTAAGATTTCAATAAGTTTGAGTACATCGCGAATCTCAGGAATATTTTCTACAGTGGTTTTTTGTGCGGTTAACAAAGTGGCACAAATAATCTGGAGCGCCTCATTTTTAGCTCCCTGCGGCTCGAGTTCTCCTTTTAATTTATAACCACCTTCAATTTTGAAAGTTGACATGGGGAAACAGTTATTGCGTATTACCTATTTTTTCTTTTTCGATTTTGGCTTTTTCTTCGTACCAATTAGTGTCTTGGCATCGGCAAGCTGAAGGTCTTCTTTAACCTTTAATTTACCACGTGACATTTCTTCCAGATCGTTAAAAATCATTTCATCCTCAACCGCATCTTTATTCCACGCCAGGTACGATTTTTTCATGTGGTTAGCCAGTTGCTCGATAATGATTTCACGCTCTTCGCCTTCAAAGTTGTCAGCTTCTTTTATTAAAAGCTCCATCGTACGTCCGTAGTGTTTGTATTTAATACGATGCTGATCGTAAGGTACATTATTAGGGCGTTCATGGAGAGACTCAGGAGAAGGGGGATCATACGGATAGTCAATGTCTAATTGAAAATCGGACATTATTGCAAGGTGATCCCAAAGTTTATGCTTAAAATCCTGAACATCGCGTAAATGAGGAAACAGGTTACCCATCACATCGATTACCGTTTGCGCCGATTTGTTTCGTTTGTCACGGTCTTCAATGGTTAACAGGTAGTCGACCATATTTTGTATATTTCTTCCATATTCAGGAAGGGCCATTTTTTTTCTCTTGGTATTATAATCCATCTGTAAATGTTTATTGCTAATAATCTAATCTTCAAGTAAATTGGATTTATTCGCGAAATGATGTTGCAAAACTAATCATTTCCACATAAATCACGAAGTTTTATTTTTTAGTTCGTTGTTATTCTGTAATCGATACTCGATTCTGGATACTTGATCCTGGATTCGGGAAACTCGAAACTCTCGGCTCGTTTCTGTAACTTTAATTGTTTATCCTTTTATTTTCAGCTTGGCAAATTTCAAAAGTAATTGCTTCTGAGTACCGGTTTTAAAGAACACCGTTGCTTTTATGTTGGGTGCAATGCCTTCAATATTAATTACTTTGCCTTCGCCAAAACGTTGGTGTTCTACCACCATGCCAACCTGTATACTTCCGGGGTCGTCTCCCTGGAAAGTGTTTTGCGCTCTGCTGCTTTCCTTTAATGAAACGAGTTTTTTGTTAAAAAAGTTTTGCGACTCGGGTGTTTTAAATGATCCCGGTGGCTGGCGGCGTACCGGATTTTTGTGATAACGTTCGGGCTGAATATCGTCGTTGCTCTGTGCCCGGCGCGTTGGTGAAGACTGAGCGGCAACTCCCGAAGTGTCGAGAAATTGCTCGTCAATTTCTTCCAGAAATCGGCTGGGGGTACAAAAATCGAGATTTCCCCATCGGTAACGTTGGTTGGCATACGAAAACCAGGCGTTCTCTTCGGCCCGGGTGAGCGCCACATAAAACAGGCGGCGTTCTTCCTCCAGCGTTTCCGGTTTGTTATCGCCGTTTTGGTTCGATGGAAAAAGGTTTTCTTCCATCCCCACTACAAACACATTTTTGAATTCAAGTCCTTTTGAAGAGTGCACTGTCATAAGTGTTACTTTGTCCCGGTCTTCCTCTTTTTCATTGTCCTGATCGGTAAGTAAGGCTACATCTTCCAGGTAGTTTTCCAGTTTCTCAGGTTCGCCGGTTTCCTTGGCATTAATACTGAACTCCTGAATACCATTCAGCAATTCCTGCAGGTTTTCATGTCGGCTTAATCCTTCCGGAGACTTGTCGGTGTACAATTCTTTTAAAATACCGGTTTGCTCGGCAATGGTTTTTGCCGTGTCAAAAGCATCATTGTCTTGCGATAATTGAATAAACCGCTCAATTAAACCCGTAAAATTCAGGATTTTACCAACCGTGCCTTTGTTTAAATTGGCATGATTTATTGTTGGCAAATCAGTAACAATCTTCCAAACCGATGTTTCGTTATTAATAGCCGCAGCCTCCAGTTTCGCCAGGGTAGTAGCACCAATTCCACGTGCCGGATAATTGATGATGCGTTTTAAAGCCTCGTTATCCGCCGGGTTAATTGTCATTCGGAAATAGGAGAGTAGGTCTTTAATTTCTTTGCGTTGATAGAAACTTAAGCCACCATAAATTTTATACGGTATATTCCTTTTGCGCAACGATTCCTCAAAAATCCTCGATTGCATATTGGTGCGGTACAAAATGGCGAAGTCTTCGTATTTGTAATGGTCGCGCAACTGCAATTGAGCAATTTCCTGTGCTACCAGAAATCCTTCTTCGTTGTCGGTCAGCGCCGAAATAAGTTTAATGGGTTTTCCGGTGGCATTTTCAGAAAAAACCTTTTTCGGAATTTGCCGTTTGTTTTTGGCAATAATGCTGTTTGCCGCGTTAACAATGGTTTGTGTTGAGCGGTAATTTTGTTCCAGTTTAAATACTTTATGCTCGGGATAATCCGATTTAAAATTCAGAATATTTTCAATCCTCGCTCCACGGAATGAATATATACTTTGCGCATCGTCGCCCACCACGCAAATATTTTTATGTGCCGCTGCCAGTTTTTTTACAATCAGGTATTGCGAGTAGTTGGTGTCCTGGTACTCGTCAACCATTACATAGCCAAAGCGCTCCTGGTATTTCTGCAGTACTTCGGGATGATCGCGAAACAGCAGGTTTGTTTTTAGCAGCAGGTCATCAAAATCCATTGCTCCCGAAAGAAAACAACGCTTGGCATATTCTTTATAAATCTGGGCAATTTGCGGCATGCGCATGCTTTTATCAACGGTGCGTATTTCCGACGAGTTTTCATATACTTTCGGAGTAATGAGGTTATTTTTTGCCATCGAAATACGGCTGGCAACCACTCCCGGTTTGTAAATCTTATCGTCGAGCTGAAAACTTTTAATAATCGTTTTTATCAGGCTTTTACTATCCGCACTATCGTATATTGTAAAGTTCGAAGGGTAACCAATGATTTCGTGCTCGAAGCGCAAAATACGCGCAAAAATACTGTGAAACGTACCCATCCAAAGGTAGCGGGCGGTGTTTTCGCCAACCACGCTGGCAATACGTTCTTTCATTTCGCGGGCTGCCTTGTTGGTAAAAGTCAGCGATAAAATGCTTGACGGTTTGGCACCCTGTTTCAGCAAATTGGCAATACGGTATGTTAATACACGTGTTTTTCCCGATCCGGCTCCTGCAATAACCAACGCCGGTCCTTCGGTGCGAAGAACAGCCTCTCTTTGGGCTTCATTTAAATTTTGAAGATAATCGAACACTATAGCTTTTCTTTTTTGCGATGCAATTATAAAAATATTGATTGAGAAAAATGCTTTAACCTCGATTTTGGTATGGGGCAGTTTTGGTAAAACATTCAGAATTCAATCGTAGTAAAACAACAAGCGGCGAACCAAGTTGTTTTGTCTGCAAAAATAATGATGTAAGGTGGAATCTTTTCCATATCGTTGGTGTTTTATTAACAAATTATTGAAGCCTTCTGTATTTCGGTTGTAGTTCACTATTTTTACCGGCAACACGCAATTAAATGAAATTTATACGTTAATATTGTATCTTAAAGCGCAATAATTTATGAAGCGAAGTCTTTTTATTGTAACTATTCTGGTATTTACTTTTTCAGCACTTCAGGCACAAATAACCTCGCCCGGTGCAGATGCCAGCGATGAAACACAATACCCGGTTTTCCCTGAAACTGATAGTATTTATATTTTTTGCAGCAACGATTCGACAATTGATGTTGCAGCCTTAACAGCCACCACTGAATTGGCGGGAACAAAAAACTGGTTGTGGGAAAAGTATAATAATGAATCTGCTTCGTTTGAGTCCTATTTCGAGGAAAGTACTGATGCCGCTACGTCGGAAATAGATGCTTTGGCCGATGGTTGTTTTCGGATTACAATTACGCAGGGAGCAACTACCGAGGTTCATCGCGCCTGGGTTTTTAATAACTGGATGTATGCCGGTGGCAAAGTTACTGTTTCAGACTGCGAGCATTTTGTAATCGATGGCGAAATGAAATCAGCCGTACTAACTTATTATGATTTAAATACCAATGCGCCTGTTTTTGTAAACAAAGATGTGCAGGTTGAATGGTTGGAAGACGGAGACCGGATTGCTTCGGTTTTAAATTTAACTGTTTACGATCCACCAGCAGAAAATACAAATTATACACTGCGCGTTTATGATAAATTTGGCTGCGATGCACAGTCTGACATAACTTACGAATCGATAGTAACAAAAGCCAGTTTTACTGCAAGCCCGATGAGTGGTGAGGCGCCCTTGGATGTGACGTTTACCAATAACTCTGAAAACGGAACACCGGGTTATTTTGAGTGGTTTTTTTATCGCGATCTGAATGAAATAAAAAAAGATGCGGAAGAGTCGGAAGAACCGGTTGACAGCATCATGTTGGTTGCCTACGATGATGCACCTTTTTATACCTACGAGAATTCGGGAATTTACATGGTTCGCCTGGTATCAAAACACCTTTCGGATACGCTAACCTGCGCTGATACTGCTTATTTGGAGGATTACATAGAAGTTGATACTTCGGATATTGCTATACCCAATGTTTTTACTCCTAACGGCGATGGAGTAAACGACGAATTTGTTGTGGTATTCAAATCACTGCAACGATTAGAAATCAGTATATTTAATCGTTGGGGCCGACGTGTGCATTACTGGGAGAGTGGCGATGTTCGCGGATTTGATGACACCTGGACCGAAACCGTATGGGATGGTCGTATCGGAGGTCGTTATGCCAGTCCCGGTGTTTATTTCTACGATGTGGTGAGCCTTGGCCGCGATGGTAAACGAAAAAAGGAGCATGGCTTCGTTCACTTATTTCGCGAAAAAGATTAAGCCCGCAAACTGAATAGATGCAAAAGTGTATTAATTCTTCTTTAGTACCTTTTATCCTTCTTCGGTTTCCAAATCATCAGCTAAATGAACCACAGGAGGCAGTACATTGTACTCATCGCCAAACTGTGCCAGGAACTCAACACTAAAAGCCCTAAACGTATAGCTTATCGGGAGTAAAATTACTGCCCCGATGTAAGGAATGGCAATAAGTAAAAGGCCTACACAGCAGGTCATTACTGCAAATAGTATTACGGCAATCATTACTCCAATTCCCAGTACGAATATAAAGAGCCCGTAAATAATAAATGGCAACGCTCTTTTACTAAAAAGAATCAGAAACTTGCCCCAACCTCTCAGTATACCAACCTTTTGTTTGTACATTATTTGCACCACAAAGTCTTTTAATAACAGCGATATGAAGCCAAAAACAACCAGGTAGGCCACAAAAAGCAACACCATTTGCGATATGCCTGCAAAAACAACAGCTCGCGAGGCATGTGTTTCGTAGAGGGTTCTTCCGGTAACAAAACTGTATACCAGTATCAAAGCAAAAACGGCAAAAGCAAACCATCCCCAAAAGAATTGAAAGATAAAGAGCGAGTTTCCCTGTTTTCGGAATTCGTGCCATGGTTGGCTAATTTCGGCTTTGTCGTGAATAACATTATGCAAAAACATAAACTTACCACGCGAACTCACCCATATACAAACCGTAATGACCAGGAACAGTATTATAAGCCCTACAATAATGAGGTTGGCCCAAACCGGGTTGTCGAGCAGCCAATCCCATGCAGTTTGCGGGAAACTGAAAAACTCGTCCCAGTTGTTGTTCGAGCCGTTGTTTCCCGAGCTGTTCCCTCTACAGTCGGTTAGTCCGGCAAGCCAGGCAGTAAATCCTACCCGAAACCATTTGTTTAAATCGAAAGGTTGAAATAAGGCTTTTTTCATGCGGTTCCAGCCCGCAGAAAGTGGTTGGCTGTAGCTGATATGCATGGCAGTAGTTTTTTGGTTTTCTGCAAGTTAGCTTATTCGCTAAGATTTACCAAGGCAATAAGAAATTATTCATTGCAAAGTATATAGGCAGTTTTTAAAGAATGGTTCGTAGTTTCCTTCGCTTTATTCTGTTTGTATGCAAATTTTTGTCGCTGTACGTACCCGATTGTTTCTTTGTATTCCTTATATTTGAGGCTCAGGCAAACCTAAAAATTTTATTGAACGTAATTCAACGGATTGTATCTGGTAATACTTACTTTCCTTGTTAATTCTTTACCTTGTAGATAACAAGAGTGGGGATTGTGCGTTACATGAATAGTTTAACCATTTTTAGAACTTGTTAAGGATGCAGGCGATTGAAAATAGCTGGCAGGTAAATCAAAAAATTAATTGTTTTATGAAAAAGATAGTTGCTGTAGTTGTATTGGTTTTGATTGTTTCCGGCACCTATGCAAAAAAGGATATTAATGCCTGGAAGCAGGAGCAAGACTTATCCAGTCAGTATAGTGTGTTTAAGGAGAACCTGAACTTTTGGAACGGGTCTTACTTTCTGAAAGAAGATCAGTTGAATGATTTTTACAACGCACTTACCGATACCATTGGTTTGTTGGAGAATAGCATAGAAGAGCGAAACGCGCAAATAACCAGCCTGAATAGCGAAATAAGTGCAAAAGATGCACAAATGAAAACCTTGCAGCAAGAACTTGATGAGAGTTTGGAGTTGCAAAACTCGATTGTTGTTTTAGGAATGAAAGTAAATAAGAGTGCCTATTCGGTTACCATGTATTTGCTTATTGCCGGAGTTTTAGTACTTGCCGGTTTTGTTTTTCTGTTGTACAAACGAAGTCTTTCAGTAATGTTCCGCACCAAAAAAGATTACGATGAGCTAAAAGAAGAGTACGAAGTGCATAAAAAGAATGCTCTTGATCGGTATACCAAAATAAATATGGAACTGCATCAAACGCGTTTGGAATTGAAAAAAGGCTCGATAAAATAGTAAAAGAGAAATTAGATTTTACAATAAAAAAGTCCTGCACGGTTTGTGGTGCAGGACTTCTTTTTGCTAACGGTTGGTGCAAGTGTAGTGCGGAGCTTTGAAACGGCAACTTGTCAAACCCGCACGGAGCCAAGCCGGCTTTTTGTTAAACCTCATTTTTTAAACCGACATCCGTCAAAGACGGATTGGCGGCAGTTGAACAGGGCGTAAAAGTTGGAATACCACGCCCGCCCGAATTACATTTGCGATTAGCCTTGGTTTTTTTTCTTTTTTAGTCAATATAAGTTTCCTTCAAAACTGATTTTAATTCTTGGATTTCAGAATCTTGAATTTCTCCAAAAATCTTGATTATTCTTTGTCTGTCAATTGTTCTGATTTGGTCTAAAACAATCCAGCCGATTTTATTGTCATGTTTAATTTTTACCCTTGTTGGATATTTTTTTGAACTTGTTGTCATTGGGGCAATTACAACAGTACGCAAATATTTATTCATTTCGTCAGGAGAAATTACAACGCAAGGTCTGGTTTTTTTTATTTCACTTCCAATGGTAGGGTCGAGATTAACCAAAATGATTTGATATTGTTTTATTTCCATTCTTCAAGGTTTTCATCGTCAAATACATCGTTAAATAATAAATTGTCATCTCCATTTTTAGCCATTTTTTCAAAAGCCTTTTCCCATCCTTTTCTTGGTTTTGCAATTGGTTTTAAAATAATCTGTCCTTTATCCATTATTAAATCAACGGTGTCTTTAATATTGTATCTGTCAAGTAGGGTTTTGCTTAACCTAATCCCCTTTGAATTTCCGATTTTTATAACTGAAACTTCCATAATTAGTTTTTTAAAATGTAATTACAAAGTTATAACATATTTGCAAAATTTCAAAATTAAGGCTAACTATTATATTGCATCATTGTTGTTATTTCTCCTATAGCTCTCGCTGCCGGGCACGTCTTCGCGAGTGGTTTAAATGGGGGAGTGTGTAGCCCGGCTCCCACGTAAAATTTCCTTATTTGAGGCCAAAGGATCAATGCTTTTATTTTGAGCATTAAATGTAAATATAATTTCAAAAAAAGGATACGCCACAAATGGCAAAAGTTTACGGTAAAATATCAACCGGAGGGGTTTAAAGGTTTGTTTATTGGGCACTTCTCTGGTGGTGGAGGCATAAACAAACCTTTAAGCCTAAAAAACCCGTTGCGCGGAGGTTTAAACAAACATTTAAACGCCCAATCGTCCACGGCTGGGACATAAACGTACGTTTAAATGCAATTTTTCCACGGCTGGGACATAAACATTCGTTTAAAGCTCAAAAACCCGCCGGCCTTGGTTTAAAACATACTCCCACGGCTCAAACAATTGCCAGTTTCGGTTTAGGAGTTGTCCCAAAGCTCCAACGACCGCTAGTTTTGGTTTGGGAGTATTCCCAAAGCTCCAACGACCACTAGTTTTGGTTTGGGAGTATTCCCATGGCTCCAACGACTGCTAGTCTTGTTTTGGGAGTATTCCCAAAGTCAAAAAAACGTTTGGACGGGTTTGGGCAAGCTCCCAAAAGTCGGAAAATTGTTTACCGGAAAAACAAAACCCCGGTCCGAAAAAACGAACCGGGATTTATTAGTTATAGTAAAATGGATTAGAAAATGGTCTATTCTTCTTCCTGCTCGGCTTCGTAAGCTTTCAGCAGTTCGTCCTGTACATCGGCAGGCACTTTTTCGTATCCGTCGAAACCCATGCTAAATACACCTCTACCACCGGTTATCGAACTCAGCGAAGTGGTGTATTTGTACATTTCTTTCTGTGGTACTTTGGCAGTAATCTTTTCCAGTCCTTTTTCCGAGCCCATACCCATAATCATGGCGCGGCGTCCCTGCAGGTCACTCATGGCATCACCCATGCGGTCAGAAGGTACCCAAACATCCAGATCAAAGATTGGCTCAAGAATTTTAGCTCCGGCATTTTTAAAGGCCATGCTAAAGGCATTACGTCCGGCAAGTTTAAACGAAATTTCGTTCGAGTCAACCGGGTGCATTTTTCCGTCGTATACATAAACAATAATATCGCGGGCATACGAACCGGTAAGCGGGCCTTCTTCCATTTTTTCCATAATCCCTTTCAGGATAGCCGGCATAAAACGTGCGTCAATCGATCCACCAACAATACAGTTGCAGAAAATTAATTTTCCACCCCAGGCCAGTTTGTGTTCTTCAACGTTACGCACCGATAGTTTCTGCTCTTTATCGCCAAATTTGAACATAGTTTTTGGTTCTGCTCCTTCTTCGTATGGCTCAATAATCATATGCACCTCGCCAAACTGACCCGAGCCACCCGATTGTTTTTTGTGGCGGTAATCGGCTTGTGCCGGTTTGGTAATTGTTTCGCGGTACGGAATTTTAGGCTTCTGGTATTCCACTTCAATTTTGTGAACATTGTCGAAATACCACTTCAGAATATTCAGGTGATATTCGCCTTGTCCGTGAATCAACAATTGTTTTAACTCGCGCGAGTATTCAACAACATAAGTTGGGTCTTCGTATTTAATTTTGCTCAATACTTCACCTACTTTTTCGTCGTCAGAATCTGCTATTGCTTTTACTGCAACGGTATGGCGCGGAGTTGGGAACACAATAGGAGCAAACACGGTTCCGGCTTCTTTAACCGAAAGTGTTTGGTTGTATTTTGTTTCTTTCAATTTAACGGTACAGCCCAGGTCGCCTGCATGCA
The DNA here is from genome assembly GCF_963677565.1 of uncultured Draconibacterium sp. NCBI lineage: Bacteria > Pseudomonadati > Bacteroidota > Bacteroidia > Marinilabiliales > Prolixibacteraceae > Draconibacterium > uncultured Draconibacterium sp. The sequence goes on from NZ_OY781981.1 coordinate 2,386,373, forward strand.
ATTCGTCTACTTTTTCGCGGCTTTTTCCATCCGGAACAAATACTTGCGACAAACGTTCTTTATTTCCCGATTTTGAGTTGATAAGGTCAAGACCTTCTTTTACAACTCCCGACATTACTTTAAAATAAGTGATCTCGCCAACGTGTGGCTCAACGGCAGTTTTAAAAACAAAAAGGCTTGTTGGTTGAGCGGCATCCATTGTTACTTCTTTTCCCGAAACAATTTTTGCCATTTTCTTTTCGCTTGGTGCCGGTGCAATGTTGGTAATAAACTCAAGCAATCGGCCAATACCAACACTTTTTTTGGCACCTGTACAAAATACGGGGTATAAAGTACGGTCTAACATACCCAGCTTTATTCCCTTGCGCATTTCGTCTTCGGTAAGCGTGCCTTTATCGAAGTAAAGTTCCATTAGGGCTTCTTCGTTCTCTGCAGCTTTTTCTACCAGCTCGTTGTGCAGTTCTTCTGCTTTTTCCATTTCTGACTCAGGAATGTCAGAAATTTCAGGTTTTCCACTGTCATCTTTAAATGTGTACATTTTCATTTTTAACACATCGATGATAGTCGAAAAGTTTGTACCTGCATCAACCGGGTACTGAATGATAGTGGCTTTGCTGCCAAATGTATTTTTGCACTGGTCTAATGTGCTGTCGAAATTTGAATTTTCGTGGTCAAGCTGGTTGAAAACCAAAATAAGAGGTGTCTCGGCTTTGTCGGCATGACGGGCTGCAGCTTCGGTTCCGGCTTCAATACCGTTTGATGCATTGATTACCAGCAAGCCAAGCGCTGTAACACTTAACGACGAAACAACACCACCACAAAGGTCGTCCATCCCGGGGGTGTCCATTATATTTATTTTCTTTCCGTTGTATTCGGTGTGCATCAGGGTTGAAAAAACAGAATTGCCGTAATCCTGTTCAATTGGGTTGTAGTCTGATACAGTATTTTTTGCACCAACATCTCCTTTACGTTTTATAACTCCACCCTCGAACAGCATAGCTTCTGCAAGGGTGGTTTTCCCACTGCCGGCATTACCAACTAGAGCAATGTTCCGAACTTCATCGGTTTTATAAACTTTCATATTATATAAGTTTTATTGATTTGTTTATACTCGTTTTCTTCATCATTTTGAAGCGAGGTCATCAAAAATAGTAATAATTTATTAACAATCAAGAGGTAGAAATCAGGTGGAAAAAATATATTATCTGCGCCTTGTTTGGTAGTGGTGTTAATGTGCATCAATACAGCTTTTTAAGCATGTTTGTTAATAATTGTTATTGTCTGAAATCATTATAAATAAGGGGATGTGGCGAATCATCAGAATAGCATAACAATTATATCAATTAAAAAACATATGTCCTGTTTTGGGCGCGTTCAGCGGCTTTTATGTTTGTTAATTAATTTAGAATAAATAAAAATAATTTATTAGAATTCTTTTTTGTCTGAAATTTTCCTTTACATTTGCGGTGTGTGACAAAAGTCACGCTTAAAGATTATAAAACAATGGTGAAAAGTTTTTCTGAAATAACAATGATGGATATGACATGTATGATGTGTATGTGTTGTGCTGATATTGTTGTGCAGAGGAACTGACCATGGATTGAAAATATAACTCGATTTGAAAGGCTCTTCTGTATTTGCAGAAGAGCTTTTTTTTTGAGAATGATTCGGGTAGGATTTAATGATTTTAAACTGGTTGAGGTTTATGGCAAGAGATATAGGAAATACAGTTGAGCGGAAACGAAGGAGTATTGTAAAAACGATTTCGTGGCGTACCATCGGCACCATCGATACAATTCTTATTTCGTGGTTGGTGGTGGGCGACATAAATTTTGCGGTAACCATTGGCGGCGTTGAGCTATTTACAAAAATGGCTTTGTACTTTTTTCACGAGCGTGCCTGGAACAAAATCAGCTTCGGAAGGGTTAAACATACACCAATTGAATACGAAATTTAAACAGCATGGCAAACCAAAATTTTTTACCGATTGCAATTGATATTGCCAACCAGAAAATACTGATTGTTGGAGGCGGGCAAAGTGCTTACAGCAAACTAAAGATTTTGCAGCGACACAATGCCGAGGTTGAAATACTGGCTATTGATGTATGTGATGAAATAAAAAACAGCGGCGTGAAATACACGGAAGCACCGTATAACAAAAAATATTTAAAAGACTATTTAATGCTTTATTCCTGCTCGAACAACGAAGAGCTGGACAGGCAGATAGAAAAAGACTGCCGCGAAGAAAAGGTATTAGTTAATATTCATGATAAACCATCTCGCTGTCAGTTTGTTTCTCCTGCTATCTACCGGCATGGAAATATTTCGGTGGCGGTGAGCTCGAATGGCGAGAACGTTTATGAATCGATAAGAATAAGAAATTTAATAAAAGATAAGTTGCAACTTGAAGATTGAGTTGGGTGATTTCAATTCAGTCTCGTAATTAAAAATCAAAAATGAGTTTAAAAACAAATCCATTAAATGATGCACAGTTAAGTGCTTTAAGCCAGTTGGTTGAAGGCTTGAATAAAGAGCAGACTGTATGGTTAAATGGTTATTTTGAAGGGCGATTGGCAGCCCTCGGAGGAGTTGAAGTTCCAGCTGTTACAGGAACAACTGTTAGCACCGCAGCAGCAGCAGCTCCGTCGCCGCAAAGTTCGATTAAGCTTACCATTTTGTATGGTACCGAAACCGGACATTCGCAGGGACTGGCCGAAAAATTGGGCGAGAAGGCTTCGTTTAAAGGAATTGATGCCCGGGTTTTGAGTTTGTACGATTACAATTACAAAAAGCTGAACGAGGAAGACAATGTGGCGATAATTGTTAGTACACATGGTGAGGGCGATCCGCCTGATATGGCCGAAGATTTTTACAAATACGTAACCGGGCCGCGTGCTCCTCAACTTAATGGCGTAAACTATTCGGTGCTGGCCTTGGGCGATAAAACCTACAAGCATTTTTGTAAAACCGGCGAAGAAATTGATGTGGCCTTAAAAAGCTGCGGTGCTTACCGTGTTACGCCGGCCGTAAAATGCGATGTGGATTACGAACAACCTTCGGAAACATGGATGAACCTCTTTTTGCTGAACCTCTCACCGGCTGAAACTCCGGAACCTGTGGTTATAAATGCGCCAACAGCACCCGTATCATCTTCAGCAGGAGGTTTTGGAGAGGAATTCTCAAAATCAAATCCGTACATGGCCACCGTGCTCGAGAAAGTTAGGATTACCGGAGACGATTCGGATAAGGAAGTGTATCATGTTGAACTTTCGCTCGAAGGATCGGGGCTGGAGTATGAACCGGGCGATTCGCTGGGGATTTTTACCAAAAACCCGGAAGCTCTGGTAGATGATATTTTAGCTTTTACAGGATTCGATGCGGAGCAGAAAGTTGATGTTGGTGAAGAAGAGATGAGCATAAAAGAGGCTTTGTCGCACCATCTTGAAATTACAATGCTGACTTTCGATCTGCTGAAAAAATACCAGGAGAAAACAAAGAATGCCGAACTCGCAAAACTACTTGCCGACGATGAGGCGCTCGACGAATATTTGTATGGTCACGATGTGCTCGATTTATTGGAAGACTTTCCTTACGATTGGAACGCTCACAAATTAGTAGAAGTTTTACGCCCGATTCCGCCACGTTTGTATTCCATTTCATCAAGCATGGAAAGTGTGGGTGAAGAAGTTCATGTAACTGTTTCTGTTGTTCGTTACGAGCGTAAAAACCGCAAACGCAACGGCGCATGTTCGTCGCACCTGGCCGACAGCATTGAGATTGATGAGCAGATTCCGGTTTATATCGACAAAAATCCGTCGTTTAAATTACCGGCCAACGGTTCAAAAATTATCATGGTTGGTGCCGGAACAGGTGTAGCTCCATATCGTGCATTTATGCAGCATCGCGAAAGTTTAGGCATTAAAGGCGAGTCGTGGTTGTTTTTTGGCGACCGTCGTTTCAACTCCGATTTCTTGTACCAAACCGAGTGGCAAAAGCTGGTAAAGAACGAAATACTAACCAAGATAGATGTAGCTTTTAGTCGCGACCAGGAAGAAAAGGTTTATGTGCAGCATAAGCTGAAAGAGCAGCAAAAAGAGGTGTTCGACTGGTTGGAGAACGGTGCCCACTTTTATTTGTGTGGCGATATGAAATATATGGCAAAAGATGTAAACAAGGCTTTGCTTGATATCATTCAGACTCAGGGTGGTGTTAGCGAGGAACAAGCCGAAAAATATGTGAAAAACTTGAAACGTGAGAAGCGTTTCCAAACCGATGTATATTAAATAGAAAGTGGGAGCGACTACCACTACCTTCATGTGGTCGCTCCTGAAACTATAACCCAAAAATTATGAGTGAAAGTATTAACTGGCTTGAGCTTTCAGAAGTTGAAAGGCTCAAGTACGATAGTAATTACCTACGCGGAACTTTGCCCGAAAGTCTGGCCGACCCGATTACGGGAGCTATTTCAAAAGGTGACACCCAAATTTCAAAGTTCCATGGCATTTATCAGCAGTGGGATCGCGATGTTGATAAAGAACGCAAAAGACAAAAACTTGAACCTGCCTTTTCATTTCTGATACGGCTTCGCATGCCCGGCGGAAAATTTACACCGCAACAGTGGCTGGCGATGGACGAACTGTCGGACAAATATGCCAACGGAACTTTAAAGTTAACTACCCGGCAAACGTTTCAATTGCACGGTGTGCTGAAAAGAAACCTGAAAGCCACCATTAAAGAAATGAACGACAGCCTGATGGATACTATCGCTGCGTGTGGTGACGTAAACCGTAATGTAATGAGCCATGCCAATCCGGCGCAATCTCCGTTTCATGCCGAGGTCATTGAAACCGCAAAAAATATAAGCGAGCATCTTTTGCCAAAAACAAGTGCTTATCACGAAATCTGGCTGGATAAAAAACTGGTTGCCGACAGTAAAGAGGAAGTGGAGCCGTTGTACGGAAATCGTTACCTGCCGCGTAAATTTAAAATTGGGATTGTAATTCCTCCGCATAACGATTGCGATGTTTTTTCGCAGGATCTGGGTTTTATTGCCATTATTGAAAACGAAAAAATTGTTGGCTACAATGTAGCTGTTGGCGGTGGCTTGGGAACTACTTTTGGCAAACCCGAAACCTACCCGAGAACCGGAACTGTGATTGGTTTTTGTACACCCGATCAGATTGTTGACGTGGCTGAAAGAGTAGTTGCGGTACAACGCGATAACGGCAACCGAAAAGACAGGAAACAAGCCCGTTTGAAATATACCATCGACAGACTGGGCGTGGAGGAATTTGTGGCAGAACTGACCAAATATTTGGGTTATGAACTGGAGCCGGAACGCGCATACACTTTAGACCGAAACGGTGATGATTTTGGCTGGATAAAAGGCAGCGACAAAAAGTGGCACCTCACTTATTTTGTTGAAGGTGGCCGCGTGCTCGACCGGGGTGAATTCAAACTGAAAACGGCTCTTCGGGAAATTGCAAAAGTGATCGATGGTGACATTATTCTTACCGGAAATCAAAACCTGATTATTTCGGGAGTGAGCACCAAAGTGAAAACGCAGGTTGATGCATTGCTAAAAACTTACGGCGTTTCTCCTGAAGACATCTCGGGCTTGCGTAAGAATTCGATTGCCTGTGTTGCTTTGCCGACTTGTCCGCTGGCTTTTGCTGAGGCCGAACGTTACCTGCCTGATCTAGTTTCAAAAATTGAAACGATTCTGAATGAGCACGAGTTGGGCAAAGAAGAAATTGTAATCCGTATGACCGGCTGTCCAAATGGTTGCGGACGTCCGTACCTGGCCGAAATTGGCCTGATCGGGAAATCGCCCGGCTACTACAACTTATACCTTGGTGGAAGTTTTAACGGATCGCGTTTGAACACGCTTTACAAACAAACCATCAACGAGGAAGAGATACTGAACGAGCTGCGTCCAATTATTGCTGATTTTGCAGCAAACCGTGAGGACGGCGAGCATTTTGGCAACTTTGTTATCCGCAAAAATTATGTGGAGGAGATAAAAGAGGGCCGGGATTTTAAACACTGATTTCAAAACTTAAATTCAAGAGAACATGAAAACAACAGTATCAATATTAGGTTGCGGATGGTTAGGAACAGCGTTAGGAAGATCTTTGCTCCGTAAAGGCTGGAAAGTTAAAGGCTCGGTGGCGTCAACGCAAAGTTACAACCGGCTCGAAGTAAGTGGAATTAGTGCATTTTATGTAAAAGCAAAAGCCCAGTCGCTTACCGTGGATTACAATAGTTTTTTTAATACCGATGTGCTGATCGTCTCCATTCCGCCAACACGGACGGATTGTGTGGAGGATTCATATCCACAAAAGATTGAGCAGGTAATTGCCAAGGTGAAGGAGCAGAACATCAAAAAAGTGCTGTTTATTTCTTCAACTTCGGTTTACGAATCGAAGAACATAGAGGTAAAAGAAGGCGACGAAGGAACACCTGAAAAAGCAAGTGGCAGGGCTTTGCTGAAAGCAGAAAAACTGTTGTTGGAGAATCCTGCATTTCAAACAACGGTGATTCGTTTTGGCGGTTTAATCGGTTACGACCGCAATCCGGCACGTTTTGTACAGAACCGAAATGCGCCGGTTTTTGATGCTCCGGTAAACCTGATCCATCGCGACGATTGCGTGAATATCATCACTAAAATTATTGAAAAGGATATTTGGGGCGAAACATTTAATGCATCAAGTCCGGAACATCCCGGAAGAAATGAGTTTTATGCAAAAGCTGCAAAGATCAGCGAATTGCCCGTTCCTGTTTTTTCAAAAGACAAAGGAGATTACAAGGTGATTAATAGCGACAAGCTCATTTGTGCTTTGGATTACAAATTTGCGTATCAAAGTCCGATGGATTATTTAAAAGAAGTGGAAGAGTGGGCCTACAGAATATAGCGATGGAACAGTTTGGGAAAGTATATATTGTAGGAGCAGGCCCCGGACCGGCAGATTTGCTTACCGTAAAGGCGCATAATTGTATAAAAGCAGCAGATGTGATTTTATACGATGCGTTGATATCGAAGGATGTTCGGGCGCTTTTCCCTGAAAATGCAGAACTCATTTTTGTGGGTAAACGTGCCGGCGATGGCGTTGATGTAACTGAGCGGCAAAACTCCATTCACCAAAAAATTGAAAAGTACGCCAAACTCAGGAAAGTAGTGGTGCGTGTAAAATCGGGCGATCCGATGATTTTCAGTCGGGGAGCTGAAGAAACTTCTTTCCTTGAGGAAAAGAATATCCCTTTTGAAGTGGTGCCGGGCATTTCGGCGTTTAATGCGGCATCGGCTGAATTTGGAATACCGTTAACCGATCGGCGTGGAAGTAACTCGCTGCACCTGCTTTCGGGGCGCGATGTGGCCGGAAAATTACTCAGCGTAAAACAATTGGTAAGTATTGTTGAGAACCGGGGAACGGCTGTGATTTATATGGGTACGAAAGTACTGGAAGAAATCTACGAAGCGCTGGATACCGTTCACCGCGAATGTATTCAGACTACGATTGTGTCACGCTCCGGCCGGTGGGATGCGCAAAAGTTTAAAGGAACATTGGAAGAAATGGTTTCATTAAATAGTGAAACGCCTGTAAAAACTCCAGCTTTGATTTATCTGAGGATGGAATGTTAAGCGTATATCGATAATAACGAAATTGCAATAAGAACAACCGCTATAGAATAGTAAACCAGAATTTTTATAAAACGACTACGACTCTGTTTCGTAAGAAATGAGGCTATCAATCCGAGGTTGGCAATAAAAAGGGCGAACAACATAAGCACGATGTGTTCGACCGGCCAAAGTCTTTTCGATACCATGTTGGTGGTTTCGTCGGGTATGTACTGAAAGTCAAAACCTGATCCCAGATTGGTAAACATCACAAGCCCGAAAATGAGTTGCACATACAAAGCGACAATAAATGCGATGGCTACAAATTTGTCGGTTTTGGCGTAGGGCAGGTGGTTTCTAATACCCCGAACTGAACGAAAAATCAAGGTCACGGCAAAAAGCAAAAATGATACACTAACAATGTCGTGTACAATTTTTACAGCGTCGTATGATATTATTGCATTCAGATCGTTCATTTCTCAATTGAAACTATATCGTAAAAAATTATCGGTTCCAGTTTGCATTTTTGATCCAGTCTACAACGAATTTAGCATTTTCAACGGGAATGCCCGGAACAAATCCGTGCCCAACGTTAAAAATCCATTTGTCTTCGTTGGATCCAAATTCTAGATATTCCTGCAGTTTTGCTTCAATTACTTTCTGATCAGCAAATAATATACGTGGGTCAAGATTTCCCTGAACGCCCATATCTGCCGGAATCATTTCGCGTGCTTCTTTCATTGGTACTTGCCAGTCGACACTAATAAAGTCGGCATCGCCGGGTTGCAACTGTTTTAAACCGGTTCCCAATCCTTTTGGTAAGAAAATGGTTGGTGTGCCGGTTTCCATCACTGCCGCCGATATTTTCCGAACGAATGGCATTATCAATTCCATGTACAGATCAGCAGGAATTAGTCCGGCGTGTGTTTCAAAAATCTGAAATGCTGCAATGCCGTGTTTTACCTGGTTCAGCGCATATTCAATTGAGAGTTCTGTAATGGCACCTAACAGTTGTTTTGCCAATTCTTTGTCTTTATACAAAAGCGAAACTGCATCAGGAAAAGTGTGGTTCGTACCCAATCCCTGTACCATATAACAAAGCGTTGTAAACGGAGCTCCGCAAAAACCGATCAACGGAAAATCTGCAGGTTTGGTTTCCTGTATTTTGTCGATAACGTCGTAAATGTACTCCAGTTTTGTAGCGTCAGGATTGATAAGCGTAATCGGATCGTCAAGATCTTTCAGTGCTGATGCAAATCGTGGCCCCGAATCAGTGAATGTCAGTTCCATTCCCATTGCCTCAGGAATTACAAGTATATCGGAAAAAAGAATAGCTGCGTCAACACCCAAATCGTAAACAGGCAAAAGTGTAACTTTGGCTGCCAGTTCCGGATCGCGCATCAGTTCTTTAAAACTGTATTGCTTCCTCATTTCAAGATACGACGGCAAAACTCTTCCCGCCTGACGCATAAACCACACCGGTGGACGTTCTGTTTTCTCGCCTTTCAGTGTTTTTATAAAAATTCCTTTTTCCATGTATTTTTCTGTATTTCTTTCTTATCTACAAAGTTTGTGTAACGGTCTGCAAAATATTTCCAACTGGTTTTAGATTGAAATGATTGAAGAGAGATTGGGTTAATCTCCAACAATATGTTTTCAATCTCCTATCAATCTGCATCAATCTTTTATTTCTTTTAAGGCGTTTAAATTGGCACTGATGATATTGTCAATGTCTTCGTCGGTGTGTGCATACGAAATGAACAAACACTCAAACTGCGACGGCGCAATGTACATTCTGCTCTCTAGTGATAGTTTAAAATATTTGGCATAACGTGTTGTGTCTGCGCTCATTGCTTCTTCGTATGAGCTTACCTTTTCTTCGTTGGTAAAAAACAAAGTCATCATCGATCCAACACGATTCAGTACTGCTTTAATACCTGTTTCTTTGAGGTTGTTAAGAATTCCTTCTTCCAACTTTTGGGCTTTTCGCTCCAATTCCGGGTAGAAGTCCTCAGTGTTCATGATCAGTTTTAGCATTGTGCTTCCGGCTGCCATTGCCAAAGGATTTCCCGATAGTGTTCCTGCCTGGTAAATCGGGCCGTTTGGCGCCAGTTGATCCATAATTTCTTTTTTCCCACCATAAGCGCCAACTGGCAATCCTCCACCGATAATTTTACCCAGCGTGGTAATATCGGGCATTACATTAAAGTATTCCTGTGCACCGCCTTTTGCCAAACGGAAACCGGTGATCACCTCGTCAAAAATTAGCAATGCACCATTTTTAGTGGCAATTTCGCGCAAGCCTTCCAAAAATCCTTTTTCAGGAAGAACAACACCCATGTTTCCGGCAACGGGCTCAACAATTATCGCTGCTATATTTTCTCTATCTTCTTCAAATAATTGTTCAACGGAAGCCAGATCGTTATAATTGGCAAGCAAAGTATCTTTTGCATTTCCGGCAGTAACTCCCGGACTATCTGGTAGTCCCAAAGTGATGGCACCTGAGCCTGCTTTGATAAGGAAACTGTCTCCATGTCCGTGGTAGTTACCTACAAACTTTACAATTTTCTCGCGGCCTGTATAGCCACGTGCCAAACGAATGGCGCTCATTGTGGCCTCAGTTCCAGAGTTAACCATGCGCACTTTTTCGATCGAGGGCACCATCTCAACGATCAGCTCAGCCATTTCGGTTTCGTACAAAGTTGGAGCGCCGTAGCTGGTTCCTTTTTGTGCGGCTTCGTTGATTGCCGACACAATTTCAGGGTGGGCATGACCAAAAATCAGAGGTCCCCACGACGAAACAAAATCAGTGTATTTATTGCCATCAAGATCAACAACTTTTGATCCTTTGGCACTGTCGATAAAAACAGGATTTAAATTAACACTTTTAAAAGCCCGCACCGGAGAATTAACACCTCCCGGAATACTTTCCTGCGCTTGTTTAAATGCTTCTATACTTTTTGAAAACTGCATGTTTTATCCTTTTATTCCATTCAAAATTTTCGCTGCGTCAACAGCTGAATACGTAATAATAATATCGGCACCGGCTCTTTTTATCGATGTCAGAATTTCCATCATAACGCGCGGTCCGTCTATCCAGTCTTTCTCTTCGGCTGCTTTTAACATTGAGAATTCGCCACTAACATTGTAAGCAGCTGTTGGCATTTTAAATTCTGTTTTTACACGGTAGATAATGTCGAGGAAGGAGAGTGCCGGTTTTACCATAACAATGTCGGCACCTTCGGCAATGTCGAGTTGTACCTCGCGCATGGCTTCGTCGGAATTTGCCGGATTCATTTGGTAAGTGGCACGGTTGCCAAATTTAGGTGCGCTTTCAGCAGCCTCGCGAAATGGTCCGTAAAAACCCGAAGCGTATTTAGCTGAATACGCCATGATAGGAATTTTCTCGAATTTATTGTCGTCAAGCGCTTCACGGATTCTTCCAACACGTCCGTCCATCATATCGCTTGGTGCGATCATATCGGCACCTGCTTCTGCCAGCGATACCGATTGTGCAGCCAGTGTTTCAAGTGTAGTATCGTTATCTACGTCGCCATCAATTATGGTTCCGCAGTGTCCGTGTGTGGTGTATTCGCAGTTGCAAACGTCGGCAATAATATACAAATTTGGAAGTTCCTCTTTTATGGCACGAATGGCTTGTTGTACAATTCCGTTGTGCTGACAGGCGACTGTTCCGTCCTCGTCTTTTTCAGCAGGAATACCAAACAAAAGAACGGCTTTTACGCCTGCTGCAACAACATTTTTACATTCTTCAACCAGGTTCTCCACCGACAATTGAAAGTTCCCCGGCATCGAGCTGATTGGGTTGCGGACGTTGGATCCGGCACAAACAAAAAGTGGCATTACCAAATCGTCAACCGACAGTTTTGTTTCGGTTACCATCTCGCGTAAAACCGAATTATATCTTAATCTTCTTAATCTTGTTTCAGGAAACATCATAGCGTAGTTTTTATTTTGTTCTGTAATAGTCGATTATTGCCTTGTAAAGCCCTTCAGCATTTGAATTCTCTGCAGTAACCAATGGCTCGGCACCACCTTGTCGGATAGCTTCAGAAGTTGTTGCTCCAATGCTGGCTATCTTCACTTTTGAAATATTTTCGGTGCCGTAAAATTGGCAGAAATTGTTAAAAGTGGATGGACTTGTAAATACGATCACATCGTAATGGTCATCTGAAATGGTATCCAATATTTTTGAATCAGCATCCGCAGGTTTTGCGGTTTGATATGTATTTATGCGGGTAACTGAATTTGTTTTCGACAGTTCCGTTTCAAGTTTGTCTCCAGCCAGATTTCCGAGTGCCAGCAAAATATTTTGGTTTTGCAGATCGTGCTTTTCAGCTAATTCTTTTAACAGACCCTCAGAAGAATTTTCATTCGCTGTAAAATACGGGGCATAACCATAATAATCCAATTCGGCTGCTGTGTTTTTACCGATTACGGCAATCTTTAAATTGTTGGGCAAAGCAGTATTTCCTTTTATTTCAATCAGCTGTTTAAAGAAACTGACAACACCATTTTTGCTGGTGAATATAATCCATTGATACTGTTCGAGATTTCTAATAGTTTGCTCTTCTTTTTCCGAAAGTTGTGTATGCTCAATTTGAATCATAGGCAGCGAAACAACCGATGCGCCGGCTTTTGTTAGCAGTTCCGGAAGATCATCGTGTATATCAGCAGGACGAGTTGAAATGATTACCTTGTCTTTTAACGGAAGTGCTGTTTCAGCGACAGGTAAATTCTCTGTGCGAATGGCATCAAGAATTTCTTTTCCGCCGGCATTGAATAATTTATTGGCCAGTTTTCTCGCCATTTCATTGGCATTTTCAATCGGTCCACTTACTGTTTCTTTCAGAAATTTACTTCCGTTGATGCTGGCAACAAAACCTGTAATTTTTACCTGGTTACCTTCAACTTTGCAAGTACTTCCTACCGGAATCTGGCAGCCGCCTTCAAGCGTATTCAGAAACACACGTTCGGCCGAACTTGTAATCATCGTTTCCTTGTGATTGATCTGTGCAATAATTGCTTCAATCTCCGGATCATTGTCTTTTATCTCGATGGCAATTGCACCTTGTCCACACGCCGGAATCATCGTTTCCGGATCGAGAATTTCGGTGATCGCTTCATCCATTTCCAAACGTTGTAATCCTGCCCCTGCCATAATCATGGCATCGCAGTAACCTTCATTCATTTTGCGGATGCGTGTGTTTACGTTTCCTCTGATCTCAACGATATTAAAATCGGGATTTAAGCGCAGTAATTGCGCTTTGCGTCGCAAACTTGAAGTTGCGATGGTATGCTCCGAAGTTAGTTCCGCAAGTTTTAAATGATCTTTGCTGACCAATGCATCGTTAACCGTGCCTCTTTCCAGTACAGCTCCCAGTTTTGTTCCTTCAGGAAAAATGGTGGGAAGATCTTTTAGACTGTGCACGGCCATGTCGATTTCGTCGTTGAACATGGCTACTTCCAGCTCTTTGGTAAATAGGCCTTTGTCGCCAATTTTTGACAGTGGAACATCTAATATTTTGTCGCCTTTTGTTTTTATAACGACAATCTCAAATTGCTTTTCAGGGAATTTTGGTACCAGTTCATCTTTAACCCTATAAGCTTGATATAAGGCCAATTTACTGCCTCGTGTACCAATGCGTATTGTATTTTTCATGGAGCAAGCTTGAACAGATCGTTAACGAGTTCGATGTATTCTTTTTTGCGCCCGTTATCGGTAATCGATTTAACGTTTTTAATCATCAGGCGGATAAATTTGTTGGTAATATGATCGGCGTACATCGAAGCTTCATCGGTATTGTCTTTCGACTGTCGTTTGATAAAACCTTCGAGTTCGGCTTCATTGATTTTCTTGAAATTATCGCTGATGCTTTGGAAAGTAGGTGTCAGATTACGAGTGTGTTGCCAGTCGCTAAAATCACTAACAAATTCAGCAATAATAGCTTCTGCTTTTTCAATTTCACCCTTGCGAATGTCAAATGTTTTATCCACAACGGCATTTAAATCATCGATATCATTAACAAAAACATTTTCGATTTCTGCTACGTCTGGTGCAACGTTGTGCGGTACCGAAAGATCAACAAAAAACATTGGTTTATTTTGTCTTTCAATCATCACCTGTTCCACCATTTCTTTTGTAATAAGTGGCTTTTTCGATGCGGTTGATGTAATTACGATATCGTTGTGAACCAATTCATTCTGCAGTTCCGAAAACTCTTTTGCTGCACCTTTGTAGCGTTTGGCCAGTTCCTGTGCTTTTTCGTTTGTACGGTTAATGATCGTGAACTTGTCGCAGCCTTTTTTTAACAGGTTTTGTAAGGTTAACTCACCTGTTTGGCCAGCTCCAAGCAGCAATGTTGGATGCGAATTAAGATTGTGCAGTTTTTTGTTCGCCAGTTCAACGGCAGCGTAACTAATTGAAACGGCTCCTTTTGAGAGTGCTGTTTCTGTTCTTACTTTTTTGCCGGCCTCAAAAGCCTTGTTAAACAGGCGAATTAGCGTTGGAGTGTGCAGTTCATATTTGTCGGCAATGGCAAAAGCATCTTTCAGCTGGCCAACAATCTGGTATTCGCCCAGCGCCATTGAGTCGAGGCCCGATGCTACACGGAATAAATGTTGCGAAGCTTCGTCCTGGAATTTGTGGTAAAAATGTGCCCCCACACTTTTATCCGCTTTTCTCCAATCAAAAAGCATTTTTGCCAATGTTGAAGTACAATCAAAAATGTCTTTTTCCGGGTAGTCAAAATATATTTCAGTACGGTTGCACGTTGAAACAACGATTGCACCGTTTATTCCTGCGTCGATTAATTGCGGCACAAAACGCTTTACATCCTCTTCGCAAAAGACGAATTTTTCGCGAACTTTTATCGGAGCAGTTTTGTGGTTTAATCCAAGTAATCCTATCATGAATGAATTGATTAAGTCTTGATTTTGAAACAATACTATTAAAACAATCTGTAGAAAATCTGTAGAAAAAATCAGATTTGGCAGCGTATTGAACAAAGGATTGTAATAGGCGTGTTTAATTGTTAGAAATAGAGGGTGTTGTGTTTATTTGTGGTTTGTGGAATCAGGCTTCAAAATTGTTTGATTCCGGGGCGAAAATAATGCTGAAATTGTGCAAATTATCCTCATAAGAATAAAGGGCCTTAAAACCCGAAACTTCGCATATTTTCTGAACAATGGCAAGACCCAATCCAACCGAACTGTCGGATGATGATGATTTATAAAATCGTTTAAAAATATCATCGGCTGTTCCCTGAATTTTTTCTCCGCTGTTTGTAATCGTAAGCTGATTTTCAGTTATTTTTATAGAAATTGAACCGTTTTTATGATTGTGGCGGATGGCATTTTTTAACAGGTTGGAAATCAGTATGTCAGCCAGATACGGATTCATTTCTGCAAAATATTGTTCGTCAGGAGTTTCCACTAAAATTTTCTTGCTTTCGATCACATCCTCGAGGAATGATAGTTGGGTGTTGATGATATCTGTTAAATCAATTTTCCTGACTTCTGGAAATTGTCGGTTTCCAATCTTCGAAAGAAGTAATAATGTATTTGTTAGTCGCGAAAGCCGGGTTGATGCTTCATAGGCATCACTAATCGTTTTTAGCTCTTTTTCCTGCATACATTCAGATTGCAAAAGCAACTCCATTTTCGAAATAATAACTGCAATAGGAGTCTGTAGTTCGTGAGAGGCATTTTCGGTATATTCTTTCAGGTTGTAATAGTCGTCTTTTATGCGCTCGGTCATCGAAATCAAAACCTGATTCAACTCGTTGAATTCCTTGATATCACTTTCTTTCAATTGAAAATCTTCGTGCGTGTTCAAGTCGTACTTTTTGATTTTGTTAATGGTGTCGTAAAACGATTTCAGCGTTTTTTGCGAAATGTGCCGGTTCAGTATTAAAAGTCCAATAATAAGAGCAACAACCAGCAGTGTCATTGATAAAATTATGCGAACCATCAGGTTGTCGGTTTCGGCGTGCGATTTGAAAATCTTCACAAGGTATTTTTGCCCGGCAATCTCCGAAACAAATTGCAATTGACGGTAAGCTGTGTAAGCGCCTGTTTCATCGTCTACAATAAGCGTATCGGAATAACCTTCAACGGGATTTTGGTTAGCAGGAATTGGAGTTACTTCAACCTTTTTCTCAAAATCGATTGGTGCTGTTGTTGCTCCGTGTGCCGATTTTAATTCATTTTGAATGCTGGTTTGGCGTTTTTGCAACTCGACGTTGATATTTTGGTTGACCTGCTGGCGAAGCACAAAATAAAAAACCACCAATCCCGTAAGGAAAATGAAAAGCGAAATGGAGAGGAAATTGAGACTTATTTTGGTAAGTAGTTTCATTATCTTTCTTTCTGGCTTTGCCTGTTATTCCTGGTTTAAATCGAATTTGTAACCAACGCCGTATATGGTTTTAATATAATCGGTGCACCCTTTTTTTATCAGCTTTTTTCGCAGGTTTTTTATGTGACCGTAAATAAAATCGTACGAGTCGGCAATGTCCATGTAATCGCCCCAAAGATGCTGCGCCAAGCCGGTTTTGGTAATTACCTTGTTTTTGTTGGCCACAAAAAACTGAAGCAACTCGTATTCTTTTTTAGTTAGTTGCAGTTCGTTGTCGTTTACAAAAACCTGATGCGAATCGGGGAGGATTTTTATTTCGTTAATCAATATATGATTGTCTCCATCGAAATTTATTCGCCGGTTAATCGATTTCAGGTGTGCATTTAATTCGGCCAGGTGAAAAGGTTTTGTAAGGTAATTATCAGCACCGATTTCAAGTCCTTCAATTCTGTTGTCCACCGAATCACGCGCCGAAATGATGATAATCCCCATTTTTTTATTATCCTTTTTTACCTGCCGGATAAGATCGAGGCCGCTGCCTCCAGGCAAATTAATATCCACCAGAATACAGTCGTAAAAATGGATATCAAGATGCTCGGCCGCTGTATGGTAATCGTAGGCAGTTTCACAAACATAACCTTCGTCGGTCAGGTACTGAAAAATGGAATCGGATAAAGCTATTTCGTCTTCTATAATAAGAATCTTCATGCATGCTTATTTTCAAATTGCAATATAATAACTTTAAAGCTTCTGTCGTCATTTGTTCCCGACGAGTTGGTTTTATGGTTATCTTGCAGCATGCTTAAAAATAATCTTTGCTGTCGAATATATCCCGTTGTCATCATTCTTATCTCTGCACTGATAAGCATGGGGATTTTTTATTTTAAGGAAGAAACAACTGTCTTGAAAATATTCTCTGCCAGGGGAGCCTTTTTTGATTTTTTGGGAATTAGTTTTGCCATCGCAATACTTCCTGTTGCATTGTTTTATTATTTAAGCGACAAAGAAAAATTTGAAAAATCGGCCAGACCATTGTCACTGCTGGGATTTCTCCCTGCTCTGGTTTACATGATTATTCTTCTTTTTTAGCAAAAAACGATATAACTGTTTCACTTTTAGGGTTGTTTACATAAAATTTTTCTAACTTAACAATCTATCAACTATTAACCTAAAAGGAAATGAAAGCTTATTGGCAAGTTTCTTTCTGGCTGTTTATCTTCTTGGCCAGCCAATCAATTTATTGTAATGCAGATACATCAATACTAACTGCTCAATTCACAAGCGAAAAAATTGTAATTGACGGTGATGCGGAACATGTATGGGGCAAAGCGTCTTTTCAACCTATCGCAAAATTGATGAGTATAGTCACAACTAATGAGGCAAATGGAACAGTTCAATCTCTATGGGATGGAGCTCTGCTTTATATATTTATTACGGTGGAAGATAGGGATGTTTCAACGGATGCAAAACAAATATACAATCAGGATGGGATCAGTGTATTTGTCGACTTATATAACGATAAGTTCCCCAAATACGAAGAGGATGATGTTCAGATCATAGTAAATGCCAAAGGCGAAAGCAGATCTAATGGTACCGACGCTGCTCGTTTTGCAGGAGCTGCCGCTCTCCCAATTGTGGATTCGAATGGGGATCAAATTGGATATACCGTTGAGATGGCTTACCAAATTGGTGGCAGGCCAATGGAAAACGGTACTGAAATCGGGTTTGAAGTTGGTATAAATAATGCGGATTCAGAAAGCAAAAAAGTAACAAATCGAATCTTCTGGAGTTCTTCTGAAAATAAAGGACTGGACGATAATTCGTACTGGGGAACTATTGTATTACAAGGGTTCGATGAACAATCACTTAAAGCACTCGATTTATATAGTTTAAAGAACAATTTAAAAAAGGCAAAAGAAATGCCATTCGGCATTTGGCAGAGTGAGACAGAACATAAGCAGGCCATTCAGCAAGGAGAGAAAGCGATAAAGTCAAACGACCAGAAAATCATATACTCAGCAGACACGCAGTTAGCCGAAGCCATAAATAAATTGCGTCGTAAAGGAGTTTATTCTGATCCGTATGATCTTCCGAAAATTAGTCATCTACCAGACCCTTTTACTTTCCGGGATGGCCGCCGTGTTGAAAGTCAACAAGATTGGAAAGAACGTGCTGAAGAAATCAAAAGTCTTGCAGAATATTACGAGTATGGAATCATGCCTGATCAACCTGAAAAAGTATCAGCAACATTGGACGGAACAACATTGAATATAGAAGTAGTGGATCAGGGGAAAACTGTGAAATTCGATGCCCGGCTTTTTCTTCCCGATTCAGCCCATCAAAATATAGGTACTCAGTATCCGGTAATTGTCAGTATCGACTTTTCCTCGGGTAGAGCAGACACTGTATATACCAATGCGGGTTATGCTTTACTTAGCTTTCGTTATACTTCAGTGGCCAGTGATAACAATGAGCACACAGGACCATTTTATGAACTCTATCCTTATAATATTACTAGCGGTTCTGATGCCGGAACTTTGCTGGC
Organism: uncultured Draconibacterium sp.; assembly: GCF_963677565.1. Classification (NCBI taxonomy): domain Bacteria; kingdom Pseudomonadati; phylum Bacteroidota; class Bacteroidia; order Marinilabiliales; family Prolixibacteraceae; genus Draconibacterium; species uncultured Draconibacterium sp. The sequence continues at coordinate 2,404,916 of NZ_OY781981.1, forward strand.
CTGGGCCTGGGGAGCATCGCGATGTGTAGATGCACTTGAATATCTTTCAAAACAAGAAGAAAAAGTAGTCAGTCAGCTGGATTTAAATAAACTGGTAGTTACGGGTTTTTCTCGTTGCGGGAAAGCCTCGTTGTTGGCTGGTCTCTTCGACGACAGGTTTGGAGTGGTGAGTCCGGGAGCTTCGGGAAGTGGTGGTGCTGCGGTTTTTCGTTATGCTTCTTTCGGAAATAAAGCCCACCAAAAGCCGCCATATGGAAACGAATACGACTGGGGGACTTCACCGGGCTGCGAGGTGTTGGGTGACCGAATCCGCCACCAGGGATATAACGCCAACACCATGCTGGCCCGTTTTCTCAATCCGGGGCGCATGTATAAAACAAACAGCTATGGTTATGCAGAAAGGTTACCATACGATCATCACGAGATTGTTGCGGCTATTGCTCCTCGTGCCGTACTAATTACAACTGCTGTTGATGATTATGCGAACAATGCAGAAGGAGATGCTATTAGCTATGAAGGAGCGAAACCGATTTATGAGTTCCTTGGTGTTTCGCACCATTTAGGATTAAACATACGTACAACAGGAGAAGCCGGTCCATTTGGTGGTGGACACTGGTTAAGTGATCAGCAAAAACGGAATCTGATAGCTTTTGCCAATAGCATCTTTTTTCAAAAACCTCTTTCCGAAAAGTTTCAGGATGAATGCTATACCAATCCCTATTTGCCAACTTTCGACAAGTACTATGGAGGCATTCAAGAAATGATGCCTTGGCGGATAAAAGTAGAAAACTGATAACTGGCTTTGCCTATCTCTCCATCAAAATGGCTAATAATTATTCAGGAGTCGAATCGTTGGCTTCTTCTACTTTCTGGCGTTTAAAAATATAACGTGTAATAAAAATACCATTAGTATCATCAGCACCTCCGTAGCTTTCAACACCTGTATTTACAAAAGCCAGTTCCCAGCCCTGATTCATCATGTCGTTAATTTTAGATGTCAGCAATGCATCGTTCGAAGCAATGTTCTGAAAGCGGATACCTGCAACGTTAAAAAAGTTAAGCAATTTGGTTTCGTCGTAATCCTTGATACGGATTTCGTCCCGGTCGCTTTTGTTGCGGTCGCCGTTTTCTGCGGTTTGCCTTGTGGTGAATTCTTTGTAATCTACCTCTGCGTCAGTAGAAATTAATCTTGAACGGCCAACACCACTCGGGATGATCGATTCGATAGTGGTAACTATTTTTACCTCGTATTGCGGAGTTTCCTGCCCGGTTGCTGCCGGCGCTAAAACTAACGCCAAAAGGATGAACATAAGTACCTGTTTCATTTTATTATAA